>JBBDWT010000125.1:6288-23746 GCA_040902705.1 Acidimicrobiia bacterium
GTTATCATCGCGGTCGGCGGGACCGCAAGCACTCACCGATCCAGCCCGAAGCACGAGACGGGACGACGCATGACCGACGAGCGCGACCCCATCGCCGACCTCCGGATCGCGGACCTGGTGGAGATCCACCAGCTGTGCGCGCGGTACATGGCGTACACGAGCCAGTTCGTCGAAGATCAGTGGCTCGACGTGTTCGCGCCCGACGCCGAGTACAACGCGTTCGGCACCCCGTACACGCTCGAGCGGTTCCCGGCGCTGCTGGCCGCGGCGCCGCGGGGCCAGTTCATCGGGAACATGCCGGTGGTCGAGCTCGACGGCGACCGAGCCACCGGCATGCAGCACTTCGTGTTCATCGATCAGCAGACGCACGCCATGCGGCTCGGCTGGTACCGCGACGAATACGTACGTACCGCAGACGGGTGGCGCATCCGTCGACGCTCGACGACGTTCATGCGCAAGCACGGCGGCTTCGACTCCGGCCGTCAGCACGATCCGCTCGCCGAGCAGGGGTGACGAACGATCGTGACGCACGGAGCGGAGCAATCGTGACCCGAGGAGGAGCGATCGTGACTCAGGGTGAGGAACGACCGTGACCCCCTTCCCCAAGATGATCAGCGTCGACGACCACGTCGTGGAGCCACCGCAGCTCTGGCAGGACCGGCTCCCCGCGCGCATGCGAGCGCAGGGGCCGCGCGTGGAGCGGGCGCGGTGGGGTGACTTCTCACTCGCAGGCGGCGCGGCGTACAAGCAGGAGATGACCGACGACGGGCAGTGGGGTGACTACTGGCTCTACGAGGACCGCCTCACCTACGTCCACAAGCGCCACGTCACCATCCCGCTCGATGCCACGCCCGACGGCGACGTGCGTCGGTTCGACCGGACGAAGATGGCGATCGCCGCGATCACCTACGACGAGATGCGGCCGGGCTGCTACGAGCCGAAGGCTCGGGTCGAGGACCTCGCCCTCACCGGCGTCGACGGATCGCTCGCGTTCCCGACCTTCCCGCGCTTCTGCGGTCAGACCTTCATGGAGGGCACCGACCTCGAGCTGGGGTTGGAGTGCGTGCGCGCGTACAACGACTGGATGATCGACGAATGGTGCGCCGGATCCGACGGCCATCTCATCCCGCTGTGCCTCATCCCGATGTGGACGTCGACCTCGCGGTGGCCGAGGTCACGCGCAACGCGCGGCGTGGCGCTCGCGCCGTGTGCTTCAGCGAGATCCCGCCGCACCTCGGGTTGCCCAGCATCCACACCGGCTCCTGGGACCCGCTGTTCGCGGTGTGCGAGGAGACGAAGACGGTGCTGTGCATGCACATCGGATCGTCGTCGAAGATGCCGGCGGCGTCGCCGGACGCGCCGCCGTCGACCGACATCATGCTGTCGTTCAACAACTCGATGGCATCACTGGCCGACTTCATGTTCTCCGGGGTGCTCGTGCGGTTCCCCGAGCTCAAGCTGGCCTACTCCGAAGGCCAGATCGGTTGGATCCCGTACGCCCTGGAGCGAGCCGACAACACCTGGGAGTACCACTCGAACTGGACCCACGCGAAGGACACGATCCCCGAGCCGCCGTCCACCTATTACCGCGGTCGGATCTTCGGCTGCTTCACGAATGACATCCACGGGTTGGCGTCGATCGACGCGGTCGGCGAGGACAACATCTGCTTCGAGACCGACTACCCGCACACCGACACGACCTGGCCGTTCGCGCGCGAGGAGGCGGAGCGCATGACTGCGGCGCTGACGGACGAGCAGCGCTACAAGGTCCTCCGCGGGAACGCGATCCGGATGCTCGATCTCGACCGCGTCTGATCCCGAGCCACCCGCGCCGCGGCGGTCACCCGCCTCGCCGCTTCTGCTCCAATGCTTCGACCGCGGCCCAGTGCGCGTCGGCGGTCCACAGACCTGCGAACGCCTCGATGGCGTCGGCCTCGAGCTCCGGATGGACGGAGGGGAACGCAGCCGCGATCACGGCCTTCACCGCGCGCGTCGTGCCGGGCGCGGATGCCGCGAGCCGTTGCGCGAGCGCGCGCCACTCGTCGTCGAACTCGGCCCGGGGGACGACGATGTCGACGAGGCCCCACCGCAGCGCGGTCGAGGCATCGAGGAGGTCGCCGGTCGCGATCGTCAACAGCGCCCGGCCGCGCCCGACCGTCTGCGCGAGCCGCTCTGCGCCCCCCCACGCCGGCATGATGCCGAGCGTCACCTGGTTGAAGCCGATCTTGATGTCGTCGGCCGCGATGCGGACGTCCGCCGCGATGGCGACCTCCGCTCCACCGCCCAGGGCGTGCCCGTTGAGCGCGGCGATCACCGGGACCGGGAAGGCCGCCACCCGGTCGAGGACCCGCCGGACCTCGCCCGCCATCGCGACCGCTGCCTCGTGCGTGCGGATCGCGCTGAGCTCCTTCAGGTCGCCGCCGGAGACGAAGGCGCGATCGCCCCCGCCCCGGATGACGAGCACGGCCGCGCCCGAGTCGAGCACCTGGTCGAGCGCAGCACCGAGCTCGGCGACGGTCGCGGCTCCGATGGCGTTGCGGACCTCGGGCCGGTCGATGGTGACGACGGCGACGCCGGTGTCGATCTCGACGCGCACACCTCCCGGGCTCGGGGCGGGAGTGCTGGTGCGATCCGACTCGGACATCTTCACCTTCTCGAGCGCGCGCGACGGGGCGACCGTCGTGAGAATAGTGCTCTCCCGTTCCGGGCGGTCGGCTCACACTTCTTGCATATCTTGTTTTCGCTACGCTGGACCGATGGACGACGCGGTGCGCAGCGAGGCGGGCATCCCGCTCGCGGTGAGCTACGGGCCCGCCGATCTCCCCCCGACCGAGTCGATCCCACCGCCCGGGGAGTACCCGTTCACGCGAGGGAACTTCCGCGACGGGTACCGCGGCCGGGTGTGGACCATCCGCCAGTACTCCGGCTTCGGGACGCCGGAGGAGTCCAACGAGCGGTACCGCTACCTCCTCGCCCAGGGCGGCACCGGCCTCTCGGTGGCACTCGACCTCCCGACCCAGTGCGGGTACGACTCCGATCACCCCGATGTCGAGGAGGAGGTCGGGCGCGTCGGCGTGGCGCTCGACACGCTCGCCGACGCCGAGATCCTGTTCGACGGCATCCCCCTCGACTCGATCAGCACGAGCTTCACGATCAACGGCACCGCCGCGATCCTGCTCGCGTTCTACGTGGCGGTCGGCGAGAAGCAGGGCGTCGACCGGGCGAAGCTGCGCGGCACCATCCAGAACGACATCTTGAAGGAGTACGTCAGCCGCGGCACGTGGATCTGGCCACCCAAGCCGTCGCTGCGGCTCATCGCCGACACGATCGAGTTCTGCGCAGCAGAGGTGCCGCGCTTCAACGCCATCTCGGTGGCCGGAGCGCACTTCCGCGACGCCGGTGCCAACGCGGCGCAGGAGATGGCGTTCACGCTGATGGACGGCATCACGTATTGCGACGAGGTGATGGCGCGCGGGCGCATGACGATCGACGAGTTCGCCCCGCAGGTGTCCTTCTTCTTCTACACGCACGGCGACTTCTTCGAGGAGATCGCCAAGTACCGTGCCGGGCGCCGGCGCTGGGCCCGCATCGTCCGGGAGCGGTACGGCGCCGAGGACGACCGCTCGTGCATGTTCCGCGTGGGCTGCGTCGCCGGCGGCGCGTCGCTGTACGCACCACAAGCACAGAACAACGTCGTCCGGGTCGCCTACGAGGCGCTGGCGTCGGTGCTCGGTGGAGTCCAGTCGATGTTCACCGCGGCATGGGACGAGCCGTTCGCGCTCCCCAGCGAGGACTCGGCCACGCTCGCACTGCGGACGCAGCAGGTGCTGGCCTACGAGACCGGCGTGGCGCGCGTGGCCGATCCACTGGGAGGCTCGTACTACGTCGAGGCGCTGACCGACGAGATGGAAGCACGCGTCGTCGAGATCATGGACGACCTCGAACAGCGGGGCGGCATGGTGAAGGCCGTCGAGGAGGGCTACCTCCAACGCCTGATCTCGGAGGAGGCCTTCCGCGTCCAGCAGGCGATCACCTCCGGGGAGCGGGAGATCGTCGGGGTCAACCGGTTCCAGACCGACGACGAACCGCCCGAGGTGGAGGGCTACGAGATGGACGAGCAGGGTCGGATCCGCCAGCTCGAGCGGCTCGCCGAGGTGAAGCGCTCACGCTCGGCGTCGGACGTCCGCGCGACCCTCACCGCGCTCGGCGCCGCGGCGGGCCGCGACGACGACAACCTGATGCCGCGCCTCGTGGACTGCGCGAAGGCGTACTGCACCGTCGGCGAGATGGTCGAGGTGCTCAAGACCGAGTGGGGCGAGTTCCAGCAGCCGGCCGTGTTCTGATGAGGGTGTTCTGATGGCGGTGCCCACGCGAGTGCTCGTCGCGAAGCCCGGCCTCGACGGTCACGATCGGGGCGCGAAGCTCGTCGCCCGAACGTTGCGTGACGCCGGCTTCGAGGTCATCTACACGGGGATCCGCCAGCGCCCCGAGGCCATCGCGTCCGTCGCGCTCCAAGAGGACGTGCAGATCGTCGGACTCAGCATCCTCAGCGGCGCGCACGTCGCGCTCACGCAGAAGACCGCCGACGCGTTGCGCGCGGTCGGCGCCAACGACGTCCTGCTGGTCGTCGGCGGCACCGTTCCCAAGCGCGACGTCGCGAAGCTCGAGGCCGCCGGCGCGGCCGCGGTGTACCCGACGGGGACCCCGCTCGAGGAGATGGTCGACAGCATGCGAGCACTGTCGGGAACGGCGCCCACGCCCTCCTAGCACGACCTCACCGAGCGGCTGCGGCTCAGAGTCGTCCGGCGAGCGCCGCGACGAAGTCGCGAGTCCGTCGGTACGACGCCACGAGCTCGTCGCGGCCCTCACCGATCGGCACGACGCGGATCGAGAGGTCGGTGACGCCGGCATCGGCGAACGAGCGCAGCCGCTGCTCGATCGTCGACTCGCTCCCGGCCGCGAGGATGTCACCGACGTTGCGGGCGTCACCCTGCTCGAGCAGCCGCTGGTAGTTCGGCGACACCTCCGCCTCGGCGAGGATGCGGTTCGCCCGCGCTTCGGCGACGTCGACCTCGTCGTCGCCGCAGAGGCACACCGGGATGCCCGCGACGACACGCGGCGCCGGCCGCCCGGCCGCCTCGGCCGCGCGCGTGATGGTCGGCGCGACGTGCGAACCGATCGCGCGCTCGTCGGCCATCCACAGGATGGTCCCGTCGGTCCGCTCACCGGCCAAGCGCAACATGACGGGGCCCAACGCGGCGAGCAGGACCGGCGTGGGCGTGATGTCGGTGATGTCGAGCGGGTTGTGCACCCGGAACATCTCGTTCTCGACGTCGACCGTGCCGGGTCCGCGCAGGGCCTGGTCGAGGACGTCGAGGTACGCGCGCATCGTCGCCACGGGGCGCTCGTACGACAACCCGAGCATCGACTCGATGATCCAGTGGTGCGACACGCCGAGGCCGAGTGCGAGCCGGCCGTCGCACACGGCCTGGACCGACAGCGCCTGCTGCGCGAGCGCGATCGGATGCCGGGTCTGGACCGGGACCACCGCCGTGCCGATCTCGATCCGCGTCGTCGCGGCGCCGACGACCGCGACGGCGGTCAGGGCGTCGAAGTCGTCGGGGATCTGAGGGATCCACACCGACGCGAGCCCGGCGTCCTCGGCCCACCGGCCGTCGGCCGCGAGCCGGTCGACCTTGGCCGCGTAGCGACCTCGCTCCGGACCCATCATCATGCCGACGCGCATCGTGCAGCTCCCGGTGGAACGGGTGGTGGAAACGACCTTCTCGTGACCGGGAAGGTATGTTATCTTCGCCGGCGATGACAACCGCCGGCGCTGCTACCACCGGAGCTGGTGTCGAGTACGACCCCTACGACTTCGACATCGACGCCGACCCGTACCCGGTCTTCCAGCGGCTGCGCGACGAACGGCCGCTCTATCGCAACGAGCAGTACGACTTCTACGCCCTGAGTCGCTTCGACGACGTCCAGCAGGCGTCGGTCGACTGGAGGACCTACATCTCGAGCAAGGGCTCGGTCCTCGAGGTGATCAAGAGCGGGATGGAGATCCCGCCGGGCATCTTCATCTTCGAGGATCCTCCTGAGCACGATCTGCATCGCGGGCTCCTGGCGCGCGTGTTCACGCCGCGCCGGATCGGTGCGATCGAGCCCAAGATCCGCGAGTTCTGCGCGCGCAGCCTCGATCCGCTGGTCGGCACCGGCGGCTTCGACTTCATCGCCGACCTCGGTGCGCAGATGCCGATGCGGACCATCGGCATGCTCCTCGGCATCCCCGAGCAGGACCAGGAGGCGATCCGCGACCGCATCGACGACGGTCTCCGCCTCGACGAGGGCTCCATGCCCGACGTGGAGGCCAGCTACGGCAGCGGGGCACCCACCGGCAACGAGTTCGAGGAGTACATCGAGTGGCGGGCCGAGCACCCGTCCGACGACCTGATGACCGAGCTGCTCCAGGCGGAGTACGAGGACGTCGACGGGGAGCGCAAGCGCCTCACGCGCGAGGAGGTGCTCGGCTACATCAACCTGCTCGCCGGTGCCGGCAACGAGACGACCACGCGGCTCGTCGGGTGGACGGGCAAGGTGCTCGCCGACCATCCCGACCAGCGGCGCGAGCTCGTCGAGGACCGGGCCCTCGTGCCGAACGCGATCGAAGAGATCCTGAGGTACGAGTCCCCCTCACCCGTGCAGGCGCGCTACGTCACGCGCGACGTCGAGCACCACGGCGAGGTCGTGCCGCAGGGCAGCGCCATCCTGTTGCTCACCGCATCGGGCAACCGCGACGAGCGCAAGTTCGTCGACGGCGACCGGTTCGACATCCACCGCACGATCGACCACCACCTCGCCTTCGGGTACGGCGTCCACTTCTGCATGGGCGCGGCGCTCGCGCGGCTGGAGGGTCGCATCGCGCTCGACGAGGTCCTGGCGCGGTTCCCGACCTGGGAGGTCGACGGGGACCGCGCGGTGCAGGCCCGCACGTCGACGGTGCGCGGGTGGGAGTGCTTGCCCGTCGTCACGCCCTGACGCGCGACGGCCCGAGTCGATCCCCCGATCTGCATCCCAGGACTTCGCTCGAATCAGGGAGGACAGACGTGTCGACCAGCGGGCCACTCACGGGGATCCGGGTGCTCGAGGTGGGCCACATCCTCGCGGGTCCCTACGGCGGCATGCTGCTCGCGGACCTCGGCGCCGACGTGATCAAGATCGAGCCGCGCGCGGGCGACCTCTCCCGGCAGGTGGGATCGCAGCTCGTCGACGAGCACAACGTGTACTTCGCGAGCGTGAACCGCAACAAGCGGAGCGTCCACATCGACCTGACCACTCCAGCCGGACAGGCCGAGCTGGGTGAGCTCGCGACGACGGCGCACGCGCTGCTGGTGAACCTGCGCCCGTCGACGATCAGGCGCCTCGGTCTCGACTACGAGTCGATGCGGCGCTTCAACCCGAAGATCGTGTGCGTCGCGCTCACCGGGTACGGGCTCGACGGCCCGGCCGCCGAGTGGCCCGCGTTCGACTACGTGATCCAGGCGATGACCGGCGTGGCCGACATGACGGGGGAACCCGAGGGACCACCCACCCTCGCCGGCTACTCCGCCGTCGACAACTCCTCGGGGATCATGGCGGCGCTCGGGCTCGTCGCGAAGGTCCTCGAGGGCAAGGGGGGCCAGGTCGACGTGTCGCTGTTCGACGTGATGCTGTCGCAGCTCAACTACAAGGCGGCGGCCTACCTCAACGGCGGGAGCGCACCGTCCCGACATCCACTCGGCGCCCACGCCTTCTACGCGCCTGCGCAGCTCTTCGCGACGGCGTCAGGGTACGTCGCGCTGTTCGTGACCCACGACGAGTTCTGGCGCCGGCTGTGCGGCGAGGTCGATCGCCCCGAATGGGCGGACGATCCCCGGTTCGCGACCATGCAGGCGCGCTCCGAGCATCGCGACGAGCTCCTCGACCTGCTGGCCGCGCGCCTGATGCAGGCGACGGCAGAGGAGTGGGTCGAGCGCCTCCGGCCGCTCGGGGTCGCGGTCGGTGCGGTGGTCGGCCTCGGTGACGCGCTCGACGGGGAGCTCGTCCGTGCACGCGGCGCGGTCGTGTCCGTCGACACCCCCGACGGCCCCCTGCGCATGGTCGCGAACCCGATCCGCTGCCACGACGCGCGCTCGGAGTACCGAGTGCCACCGCGGCTGCACGAGCACACCGACGAGCTCCTCGCGTCACCTTCGCCTGCCTCTGGGCGTGAGGACGGTCACGCGTCGTAGTCGACGACGACCTTCCCGCTGGTCGGGATCGCCTGGCAGGTGAGCACCCAGCCGGAGTCGACCTCGTCCGCCGAGAGGGCGTTGTTCACCCGCATCGTGGCGGATCCCGCGTCGAGGTGCGCCATACAGGTCGCACAGCTCCCCGCCTCGCACGAGTAGGGCGGGCTCAAGCCGCCGCGCCGGGCGGCCTCGAGGAGGGTGTCGCCCACCTGGTAGTCGAGGGTGTGCTCGTGACTCTCGAGCCGGATCGTGAGCGACTCCGTCGTCGAGACGTCGTCGACGGCACCCGGGTCCTCCGGGACGACGAACCGCTCGATGAACCGCTGGTCGGGCAAGACGTCGAGCAGCGCGAGGCCCGCCTCGACCGTCTCCATGTACGGGCCCGGGCCGCAGACGTAGAAGTCGGCATGGGCACGCTCGCCCACGAACGCCGCGCAGGCCGCGGCGTCGAGGAACCCGCGCTCCGAGTCGAGGTGGTGCTGCACCGAGAGCCTGCCGCTCGATGCCGCGGCAAGGTGGTCGAGCTCGTCGGCGAAGATCACCGCGTCGGCACTCCGGTTGGCGTACACCAGCGTGATGTGACGGAGCGTGGTCGCGAGTGCGCTCTTGATGATCGAGAGCACCGGGGTGATCCCGCTGCCGCCGGCGAAGGCGACGATCGGGACGTCGGTCTCCCGCAGCACGAAGAGGCCGGTGGGCCGCATGACGTCGATGGTGTCGCCCACCGCGAGCGTGTCGATCATCCAGTTCGACATTCGCCCGTCCGGGACCCGCTTGACCGTGGTGGTGAAGCGGTCGCCCGTATCGGGCGAGCTCGACATCGAGTAGCACCGGATCACGGACTCGCCGTCGATCGTCGCCCGGAACGTGCAGAACTGCCCGGCGGCGTACGCGAACGCCTCCTCGAGCGCCGGCGGGATCTCGAGGACGAAGGACCGCGTGTCCGCGGTCTCATCGACGACGTCGACGATCTGGAGCGGGTGGTACTCGTGGTCGTGCAGCATGCCGTTCCAGCGGTCTCGGCGGTCCGCGTCTGATGATAAGACCATATCCGTTCACTGCAAGCCGCCTTTCCCCCTCTGCTAGCGTCGTTCTCGCAAGGTCTCACGACGGGGGACGGCCGATGCGCAGCGAGGTCACCTGGCCGACGGTTCCCGCCATGGTCCGGGATGCCGCGCGTCGGTTCGGCGACACCGAGGCCGTGGTGGACGGCACGCGTCGGGTGGGGTTCACCGAGCTCTCGGGCTTGGTCTCGGGCGCCGCTCGCGCGCTCCTCGCGTCGGGGATCGAGCGGGGCGACCGGGTCGCGGTCTGGGCACCGAACTCCCTGCAGTGGATCGTCGCCGCGCTCGGCGTCACCACGGCGGGCGGGGTGCTGGTCCCGGTCAACACCCGCTTTCGGGGTCCCGAGGCGGCGTACGTGCTCGCCGCGTCCGGCGCGCGCGCACTGTTCACGGTGCGCGGGTTCCTCGACACGGACTACCCCGCGCTGCTCGCGGACGCGGGGGTGACGCTCCCCCGGCTCGAGCACACGATCCTGCTGTCCGGCGACCCCGACGGCTCCTCGATGGCATGGGACGACCTCCTCGCGCGTGGGCACGACGTGCCCGACGCGGACCTGGGCGCGCGCCTCGCGTCGATCGGGCCCGACGACCCCAGCGACGTCGTGTTCACCTCCGGCACGACCGGCAACCCCAAGGGCGTCGTGATGACGCACGGCCAGACGCTGCGCGCCTACCTCGCGTGGTGCGACTGGGCGGACCTGCGCAGGGCCGACCGCTACCTCATCGCGAACCCCTTCTTCCACATCTTCGGCTACAAGGCCGGCTGCCTCGCGTCGCTCATGCGCGGGGCGACGATCGTCCCGGTCGCGGTGTTCGACCCCGCGGTCGTCCTCGAGCTCGTCGAGCGCGAGCGGATCACGGTGCTCCCGGGACCGCCGACGATCTACCAGGCCCTGCTCGACCATCCGGACCGCACTCACCGCGACATCTCGAGCCTGCGCGTCGCGGTCACCGGCGCGGCCGACATCCCGGTCGAGCTGATCCGGCGGGTGCGCGAGGAGCTGCCGTTCGAGCGCATCCTCACCGGGTACGGCCTCACCGAAGCCGGCACGGTCACGGGCAGCAAGCCCGACGACGACTTCGAGCACGTCGCCACCACCGTCGGCGTGCCGTGGGACGGCTTCGAGGTCCGCACCGTCACGGAGGCCGGAGCCGACACGTCGCCCGGAGAGCCGGGCGAGGTCGTGGTGCGGGGCGAGACCGTGATGCGCGGGTACCTCGATGACCCGGACGCCACCGCCGCCGCGATCGACGCCGACGGATGGCTCCACACCGGTGACCTCGGCACCTTCGACGCCGACGGCTACCTGCGGATCGTCGGGCGGATCAAGGACATGTACATCGTCGGCGGCTTCAACGCGTATCCCGCCGAGATCGAGAACCTGCTGCTGCGCCACCCACGCGTCGCGCAGGCGGCGGTGATCGGCGTGCCCGACGCCCGCCTCGGGGAGGTCGGCCGGGCCTTCGTCGTGCTCGATCCCGGCCCACCGGTCGACCCGTCCGAGATCATCGAGTGGGCGCGTCACGAGATGGCGAACTACAAGGTGCCTCGCTCCGTCGTGCTCCTCGACGCGCTCCCGGTGAACGCGACCGGGAAGGTGGTCAAGGACGAGCTGCGCGAGCGTGCGGTGCCGTCGTGACCGGGTACGAGGCCGTCCAGTACGCCACGGACGCCGACGGGCTCGCACTCATCACCGACTCCCCATGGTGGGAACCCGACGAATGGAGGACCTGATGGCGCAAGTCCCGGTCGCGGAAGGCGTGTTCACCTGGCCGTCCGACGAGCCCCAGCTCATCGGCAGTCGCTGCACGATGTGCCAGATCGTCACGTTCCCGACGCAGGCGTCGTGCCCGCGCTGCGCGTCCACGGAGATGGAGGAGCACCTGCTCGCGCGGCGAGGTCGCCTGTGGGCATGGACGACGCAGGACTTCCCGCCGCCGTCGCCGCCGTACTCGGGGCCGACCGGCGAGGCCTTCGTCCCCTTCGGCGTCGGGTACGTCGAGCTCGGTGACGTGAAGGTGGAGGCCCACCTCACCGTGTCCGACCCCGAGGCGCTGCGGCTGGGGATGGAGATGGAGCTCGTCGTGGTGCCGTTCCGCCCAAGTGATGGGGGCGGCGGCGGAGATGGAGACGGCGACGAGGTCATGACGTTCGCGTTCCGTCCGGTCGGCTGAGCCACGTTCCGCGAGTCACGAGCACGCACAGGAGAGAGGACACAGACATGGACGTCGCCATCGTGGGAGTCGGTCTGCACCCGTTCGGTCGCTTCCCGGGTGTGTCGGGCATCGAGATGGGCGCCATTGCGATCCGTCGCGCCCTGGCCGACGCGGGGGTCGAGTGGCGCGACATCGAGTTCGCCTTCGGTGGCAGCTACGAGGTCGACAACCCCGACGCGGTCGTCGCGCTCCTCGGCCTCACCGGCATCCCGTTCACCGACGTGTACAACGGGTGCGCCACCGCCGCGAGCGCGCTCACCCTTGCCGCCGACACGATCCGGCTGGGGGATCACGGCCTGGGCATCGCCGTCGGCATGGACAAGCACCTGCCCGGTGCCTTCAGCGCCGACCCGACCCAGTACGCGTGCCCGTCGTGGTACGGCGAGCTCGGACAGTTCGTCACCACGAAGTTCTTCGGGATGAAGATCAACAAGTACATGCAGGACCACGGCATCTCGCACTCGACGCTGGCCAAGGTCGTGGCGAAGAACCTGCGCAACGGCGCCCTGAACGAGAACGCCTTCCGGCGCAAGCCCATGACCGAGGAGGCGATCCTCGCCTCACCGATGCTCAACTACCCGCTCACCCAGTACATGTTCTGCAGCCCCGACGAGGGCGCCGCCGCGGTGGTGCTGTGCCGCGCCGAAGACGCCCACCGCTACTCCGACACCCCGATCTACCTCCGCGCCACGACCGTCCGGACCCGGCGCCTCGGCGCCTTCGAGGTCCACAGCCCCTGGCTCCCCATCGAGGAGACCGTCGGGCCGACGGTGGACGCGTCGCGAGCAGCGTTCGAGAAGGCCGGCATCGGCCCCGACGACGTCGACGTCATCCAGCTCCAGGACACCGATGCCGGCGCCGAGGTCATCCACCTCGCCGAGAACGGCTTCTGCCGCGACGGCGAACAGGAGAAGCTCGTCGCCGACGGCGCACTCGAGATCGGCGGCTCGCTCCCGGTCAACACCGACGGCGGCCTCCTCGCCAACGGCGAGCCCATCGGCGCGTCGGGCCTGCGCCAGGTCCACGAGATCGTGCTCCAGCTCCGCGGGCAGGCCGGCGATCGACAGGTGCCCGGCAACCCGACCGTCGGGTACACCCAGCTGTACGGAGCACCCGGCACCGCCGGCGTGTCGATCCTCTCGCGGTAGCGGATGAGCGCGAGCGCCGCGGTGTGAACATTGTCTTCCCGAATTCGGGAAACTAGGTTCTCGTCGTGGACACCCGGGAGACGCCCGAGCAGGCGGAGCTCCGGCGCGCCGCTCGCCAGCTCGCGGGGCAGCTCGGACCGAGCACGGTGCCGGACCTCGACGACCAGACCCGCGCCAAGCGTCTCGCCGCGGCGGTGCGCGACGCCGGGTGGCTCGAGCTCCGAGACGACCGGGGCGACGGCGGGCCCCTGGGCGACGGCGTCGAGGCGTCGATCCTCGCGGACGGGCTCGCGGGGACGGTCGCGGACGTCGCGTTCACGGGGCCGACCCTCGCGGCCGACCTGGCCCGTCGCGCCGGTGTCGACCACACCGAGCCCTCGGCGGTCGCCTCCACGCCCGACCTCCTCGGCGCGGCCGTGGTGGAGGGTGCAGTCACGACGACTGCGCTCCACGCGATCGATCTCGCGACCGACGCCACCAGCACGGTCTACGTCCTCACTCCCGCCGACCGCGGATACCGCCTCGCTCACGTACAGGTCGACGGCGCGGCGATCGACGCGCCCGACGGCGCGGATCTCACACGCCGCACCGGTCTGATCCCACCCGGAGCACCCGTCGTCGAGGTTCCAGGCCAGCGCCGGGTCCTGACGGACGACGATCTCGCGTCCTGGACCGCCCTCGGCCTGGCGCTGACGAGCGCCGACCTCGTCGGGCTGATGCGCGGGGTGCTCGACCTCTCGGTCGCCTACGCGGCGGAGCGGCGACAGTACGGCGTCCCCGTCGGGTCGTTCCAGGCCGTCCAACACCTCCTCGCCGAAGCCCACTGCCTGCTGGAGGGCTCGATCAGCGTCGCGCTGCACGCGTCGTGGGCCGTCGACGACCTCCCGCCCGTCGAGGCGCGCGCCGCCGGACGCGTGGCCAAGGCGTACTCCGTGCGCGCCGCTCGGACCGCCTGCGAGACCGCGGTGCAGGTGCACGGCGGCATCGGGAACACGTGGGAGTGCATGGTCCACGTCTTCCTGCGACGGGCGCTGCTCTCGTCGCAGTGGTTCGGTGACGACGGCGAGCAGCTGCGTCAGCTCGAACGAGCGCGCTTGGGGACGGCCGATGGACTTTCGTGACTCACCGGCGGAAGCCGAGTTCCGGGCCCGCCTGCACGCGTGGCTCGCCGAGCACAACCCCGGCCTGCCCGCCTCCTCGACCGACGACGAGTACTGGGCCCGGCAGGCCGAGTGGCACACCGCGCTCTACGACGCCGGCTTCTTCGGGCTGAGCTGGCCCACCCGCTTCGGTGGTCACGCGCTGCCGACGGTCTTCGACGTGATCCTCGACGACGAGCTCGCCGCCGCCGGCGCGCCGCCGCGCCCGAGCCTCGGGTATCTCGTCCAGGGCATCACGACGCACGGGAACGACGCGATCAAGGACCGGTTCCTGCCCGGCCTCATCAGCGGGCGCGAGCGCTGGTGCCAGGGCTTCAGCGAGCCCGATGCGGGATCCGACCTCGCCTCCCTGCGCACGACCGCCACGCGCGACGGCGACGAGTACGTCATCGATGGTCACAAGGTGTGGACCAGCTACTCCGACGTCGCCGACTGGTGCTTCCTCCTCGCGCGCACCGATCCCGACGTGCCGAAGCACAAGGGCCTGTCGGCCTTCGCGCTGCCGATGGACCAACCCGGCATCGAGCAACGACCGCTGCGGATGATCAACGGCATCACCACGGAGTTCGGGCAGGTGCTCTTCGACGGCGCGCGCGTCGCCGCCGACAACATGATCGGCGAGCCGGGTGAGGGTTGGCGGGTCGCGATGACGATCGTCAGCCACGAGCGGGAGCCCGGCGAGCTCGGATACGTCGCGCGGTACGCGAAGACGGTCAAGGAGATGGAGCACGCGGTGCGCGCGGATCCGAGCGCGTTCCGGGGCGACCAGCGCCAGCAGGTCGCCTGGGCTCACGTGCAGGCCGAGATGCTCCGGTTGCACGTCTGCCGGCGCCTGTCCGAACGACTGGATGGTGTCGAGCACGGCCCCGGGGGCTCCGTCGACAAGCTCCTGATGACGTGGGTCGAGCAGACCGTCGGCGCCGCGGCGCTGGCCGTGTCGGGTTCGCGCGCGGTGCTCGACCCCGACGACGTCGCCCTCAAGGTCTACCTGTACAGCCGGGCCCAGAGCGTGATGGGCGGAACGTCGCAGATCCAGAAGAACATCGTCGCCACGCGGATCCTCGGCCTTCCGACCGCCTGAGACTGCGCACCCGAGAGGAGATCGGATGGACTACGACCTGCCGGCCGTGATCCGCGTGGAGGCCGACGGCCCGGTGCGGATCGTACGGCTCGCACGCGCCGAGCAGCTCAACGCGATCAACGAAGAGCTGCACCTGGGACTGACCCGGCTCTTCCCGCAGCTGAGCGCGGATACGGACGCGCGCGTCGCCGTGATCACCGGCGAAGGCCGTGCGTTCTCGGCCGGTGGAGACTTCGACCTCCTCGACCGGATGGCCAAAGACCGCGAGCTGCGACGGCGCGTCATCGCGGAGGGTCGCGAGCTCGTCCTCAACATGCTCCGGTGCCGCCTCCCCGTCATCGCCGCCGTCAACGGGCCGGCGGTGGGGCTCGGCTGCAGTGTCATCGCGCTCTCCGACGTGGTGTACCTCGCCGAGTCGGCCTACCTGTCCGATCCGCACGTGACCGTGGGCCTCGTCGCGGCCGACGGCGGTCCGCTGACCTGGCCGCTCCACACGAGCCTGCTCCTCGCGAAGGAGTACGCGTTCACGGGGGATCGGATCAGCGCGGCGCGCGCCGCCGAGATCGGTCTGGCCAACCACGTGGTGGCGGACGACGAGGTGCTCCCCGCGGCGCTGGCCGCGGCCCACAAGATCGCGGGGTTGCCGCGTCAGGCCGTGGAGGCGACCAAGCGGGTCCTGAACCTGCACGCGGAGCGGGCGGTGCTGGCCACCATCGACTTCGCGATGGCGGCCGAGAGCGAGTCGTTCGACACGCAGGATCTCCAGGCGAACGTCGAGAAGTTCCTCGGGCGCGCGGCGGGTGGCGGCGCATGACCGCGCCGTTGCGGGCCGGCCTGTCCCGGCCATGACGCCGCGGCCACCGGTCGGCATGCCCGACGCGGACCGGGTGTCGCTCGCGGACTACCGAGCCGCGCTGCACTCCTGGCTCGACGAGCACCACGAGGAGCTGGCGCCGCGGTACGCGCCGCCCGGCACGCTGGACGAGCACGTCGCACAGATGCAGCGGGCCAAGTCCGTCCTGTTCGACGCGGGCTGGATGCGCTACGGCTGGCCCGATCGCGTCGGAGGACTCGGCGGTTCGCCGATGCTCCGGACCGAGCTGGGCGCGGCGATCGCGGCACGCGACCTGACCGACCCGGGGCTCTACTCCCTCGTCGAGGTCCTCGCGCCCACGCTGATCGACTTCGCGCCGCCCGAGCTCGCCGCCGACGTCGTCCCCCGGCTGCTCTCGGGCGCCGAGATGTGGTGCCAGGGGTTCTCCGAGCCCGGCACCGGGAGCGACCTGGCGTCGTTGTCGTGCCGTGCCGTCCCCGACGGCGACGCGGCCTCGGCGTCGAGCTGGGTGATCAGCGGCCAGAAGGTCTGGACCAGCCTGGCCCAGCACTCCGACCGCTGCGTGCTCCTCACCCGCACCGGAGCGGCGGACTCGCGTCACCGCGGCATCACCGCGTTCTTCGTCGACATGGACTCGCCGGGGATCTCCGTCGCTCCGCTCGAGATGATCAACGGGATGCGCGAGTTCGCCGAGGTGTTCCTCGACGACGTCGTCGTCCCCGCCGACCGGATGCTCGGCGAGCTGCACGGGGGCTGGGCCGTCGCCATGAGCATCCTCCCGTACGAGCGCTCCTCGTGCTTCTGGCAGCGCATCGCCTACCTCTACCGACGGCTCGAGCTGCTCGTCGACGTCGTCCCCGACGACGACCGCACCGCGGAGGTCGTGGGCGACGCGTTCGTGCAGCTCCACGCGCTCCGAGCGCGGTCGCGTGCCACCCAGCACCGACTCGCCGCGGGAGCGACCCTCGGTGCGGAGACGTCGATCGACAAGGTGCTCGTGGCAGCCGCCGAGCACGCGACCTACGACGCGGTTCGACGGCTCCTCCCCGGGGTCGTCGAGATGGACGACGGGATCACCGGCGCGACGTGGCGCAGCGAGTACCTGTACTCCCGGGCCGCGACGATCTACGGCGGGACCGTGGAGGTCCAGCGCAACATCATCGCCCGCCGGCTCCTCGACCTCGGGGACGAGGGTTGATGGATCCGGACGAGCGGGAGATGCTGCGCGAGACCGTCCACTCGGCGATCGCGCAGGCCGGCGCGGCCACCGATGCCGGCGCGGCTGTCGATGCAGCCCTCGCCGAGCTCGGATGGCGGGAGATGCTCGGCGTCGAGCCGCGCGACGCGATCGAGATCGTGTTCGGCGTGCTCGGCAGCACGAACGCCAGCGCAACGGTGCTCGACGACGTGCTCGCGTCCGTGCTCGGCGCGGAGCCACGCCCCGATCTCGCCGTCCTCCTCCCCCGGTTCGCCGCGTGGGCCGCACCCGGGTCCGTCGACGGGGACGGGATGCACGCACTCGGGCTGGCCTCGGCGCGCGGCGCGACCGCCGGTGAGCTGCTGGTGGTGTGTGACGCGGGCACGGAGCTGCGGGTGGTGACCGTGCCGCGGCGCGACGCAGCGATCGACTCGGTGCACGGGGTCGACCCCGGCGGCGGGCTGCGCGTGGTGCGGGTCGAG
>JBBDWT010000126.1:0-22985 GCA_040902705.1 Acidimicrobiia bacterium
GCATCTGACTACGGATCAGAAGGTTGGGGGTTCGAATCCCTCCGAGCGCGCTGCATCTTCTAGCGAATGAGCAGGTCAGGGCGCTGTCGCTTCGTCGGCAGCGCTCTTCGCGTTCGGGGTTGCGAATCCCCTCTAATCCGCGTTGCCCAGCGAGTCCTTCCGGTCGGTTCCTGACGTCATCACGACGACGAAGGGAGCGACCCCCGACTCATGCCGAGAAGTCACCTGAGGTGCTTGCGGCAAGCCGACGAGGCGCTGGCCTGGCCCACCCTCACGCCGCGGACACCTGTGCATGGCCGCGATCGATCATCAGCAGTTCCGTCGTACCAAGAGGGCTAATCAGTTCCTCGATTGAGCTCAGATGGAACGCGCCGACCAACCTCCTGAACCGCGCCATCGAGGTCGTTCTTGTCGACGAGCCGGAAGCCGATGTGATCGACACCGCCACGCCCGATCCGTTCATCGCGAGGCTGCTCGTTCAGCGTGAGCGAGTCCTGCGTGCCAGGTGTGCGGAGCAAGACCATGCTGGGTCCATCGCGGAACTGCTCGACCATCCCGAAGACGCGGGAGTAGCAGGTGACTCAGCGGTTGGCGGCCGCGCTCGTCGTGGCCCCCGGCTCGGCGTTGATGTCGCCGGGGACGCCACCGAGGTCGGGGTGCTCGGCGCTGAAGATGCCCCATGCCGACGGCCAGCCGTCGGCGACCCACGCGTGCATCATCCACAGCGAGTCGAGCGCCACCTTGATCCCGCCGCGCGCCTTGCAGTCTTCGGGGTTCGTGCTCTCACCACCGACGACGACGCCGTTCTTGAGGCAGAGACCACCGTTGAGGTTGTGCTGGTGCCAGAGGTCGTTCGGTCCGGTGAACCCTTCCGGCGCTTCGTCGCCCGACATCTGCGCATAGCTGAGACCGACGATGCGCGAGTCCGGGGCACTGCCGTCGTACAAGAGCATCGCCGGGTGGGTCGGGTCGAACCCGCCGAGGTACTTCGCGTTGATGTAGTGCGCGCCGATGCACGGGATGTACCCGGTGGTGAGTCGGTAGCCCGCTGCCTCGGCGTTCGCGACCGTCGGCATCTCGAGCGTCACCTGGTGCGCCGTCGCGAGTTGCTGCGTCATCGCATCGCGTGACGCGCGGTCCATCGCGGTCCATGCGAAGAAGCCGCGGTGGCCGTGAGCGCTCCCGCCGTTGCCGGTGGAGCCCTCGCCCCCGGCCGCGCCGGCCTTCTCGCACGGCGTCGATCCGTCGAGCACCGCGTTGCCGACCCCGGTGCCGCCGTGCGAGTGGGCGTGCCCGTCGGCGGCGGTGGAGGCGCCCGGTGCGGCGTTGACCGGCAAGTCGATGGAGGTCGCGGTCGACGATCCGTCCGTGCCTGGCTCGGCGAGGAGGAAGACCGCAGCACCGACCACGAAGCCGAGGATCACGAGCGCGAGTCCACGCATGCCCATCAGAAGCCCCCAGAGAAGTTGGTCTCCATGAGCGTATTCGGCGCGGCGATGCGAGGCACCCGCGTCGGCTCCGGGCCCGCCCCTCCGGGCGAGCCCCCGCCTGCCCCTCTCCCCACGGTGCCGTGGGCCGGCGCTGCGTCCTCAGGGTGTGGTCGACGCGCTCACGAGACCCGTGTACGAGCCGACGATCCGGACTCGCGTGGGGGCTCCCGCTCGTGGCACCACGGCCGTGAGCAGCGCGAGGCGCTCGTAGCCGACCGTCGAGTACCGGCCCGGGACCACGAGCCCGCCGAACGTGGCCCGCGACTTCGGCTGCACCAGCCGCTCGCCGGAGTCGGCGGGGCGGATCGTCTCGTGGATGGCGAGCGCGAACATGACCAGCGCACGACCGCGCTCGAGGCGGTAGGTGACGACGGGATACGGCGCGGGTTCGAAGCCGAAGTCCACGTCACCTTCGATCCCGGTGGACGCGAGCTTGTCGACGAGACGGGAGACCGCGCCCGTCGTCAGCGGTCCCGACTCGAACAGCTCCGAGGTGATGGGGGCGTCGGGGTCCGAGCGCGTCCAGACGTCGGCCAGTGCCGCCGCCACCGCCTCGGGCGCGAGCTTCAGCGCCGCGGCGTGGTCAGCATCGAGCGGCGCGGCGTAGCCCGCGGCGTCCACCGCGAACGGCGGGATGGCGTCGGCGTCGAGCTGCGCGGCCGACGACACCTTCCAGTCGTCGTTCGCGGTGGCCCGGTCGAACAGCAGGAGCTGGCTCGCGGCCTCACCGCCGTCGAAGCGGATCCGTTCGGCGGCGATGAACTGGAGCGGGTACGCCGTCTGGCGGGGCACGACGACGCGGCGCTCGATGACGCGGCCCTGTGGTCCGAGCGACTGGTGTCGGTTGCGCAGCTCGTGGAACGTGGCGTCGTCGATGAGCTTGATCGGCGGCAGCTCGACCGCGCCCTGTCCCTCGACCCCGAGCCCAGCGTTGTTGCGCGCGTTCTCCTGCTCGTAGGCGCGGAGCGCGTCCAGTGCCGCCTCACGCGACAACAGCGCCTCGTCCTGCGCCCCGGCAGCCGGCGCCGACATCGCGGCCCCGAGGAGCACACAGACGAGGACGACGGTCGCGACGACGCGCCGCGGCACGAGGGTCCCGACGGGCACCGCGGCATCGTACGAGCGAGGCCGACCGGTTCCCGCTCGCGTCAAGCGAGGATGCTCACGCCGGCGGCTTCCATGCGTGCGCCGAGCACGCGTCGACCGCGGCGCTCGCCGCGGCGCGCGTCGCCGTGGTCGAGCCCTTCGCGAGCCGAGCGAGGTGGCGGATGCGCCACGGCTTCGGCGCGAGGTACCGGATGAGCGCCGGGACGTTGGCCGAGCCGTCGGGACGGGCGAGCCCGAGCACCGCGGTCTCGACCGGCGCCGTCGTCACGTGATCGCTGAGCGATCGGAACGCGGTCCACGGGACGCCGCGCCGCTCGCACACGGCCGCGACCGAACCGGTCTCCATGTCGAGAGCGAGCACGCCGTCGGCGACGAACCGGTCGAGGATCGGCTGCGGGTAGTTGAACTCGTCCGACGTGACGATCGTGCCGAACGGCACGACGCCGCCGAGCGCGGTCGCGCGGTAGGTGCGGTCGTTCGGCCGGTCGACGACGAGCTCCGGGACGACCATGTCCCCGACGTCGAGCTCCGGTCCGAGGCCACCGGCGATCCCGACGACGACGACGTGATCGACGACGTGGTCGTCGAGGAGGCGCTCGGTCACCTCGATGGCGGCCGCGGTCCCGATGCCCGTCATGGTCGCGATGATCTCGACGTCGCCGAGCGCGCCCACGTGGTACGGGTCGTCCTCGTCGGCCGCCGGGCGGAGCGAGAGCGGCGCGACCAGCGGACGAAACTCGGTGCGCATTGGCGCGAGGACGGCGATGCGCGTTGCGCTCTCAGGTGCGGTCATCCCGTCAGCCTGCCGCACGACGTCGAGTCGCGCACCTTCTCAGGGCAGGAAATCCTCGATGGGCGGGATCGGAGCCGGGCTCAGCGCGCCGCCGGCGGATGACGGTCGGCCCACGGGCGCGCCGCCTCGAGCTGGCTCGCCAGCCGCAGCAAGAGGTCTTCCCGTCCGTACGCCGCAACGAGCTGCACGCCGATCGGCAGCCCTTCGTCGTTCCAGTGGAGCGGGAGCGAGATCGCGGGCTGACCGCTGATGTTGAACGGCATCGTGAACGTCGTGAGCTCGCCGAGCTTCGGGAGCGCCTGCTCGGGTGAGACCTC
Source organism: Acidimicrobiia bacterium (assembly GCA_040902705.1). GTDB lineage: Bacteria > Actinomycetota > Acidimicrobiia > IMCC26256 > PALSA-555 > DATBSK01. The sequence goes on from JBBDWT010000126.1 coordinate 3,708, forward strand.
CGGGCCCAGTTGGCCCAGGAAGAACGGCGGCTGCGTGAGCATCGGCGTCATGAGGATGTCGTTGCCGTCGTGCCACCACTGCGCCAGGCCGCGCCCGTAGCCGTACGCCAGCTCGAGCGCGGCGACGTACTGCGGGCCCGTCACCGTTGCGCCGACCTCGGCCTGCATCCCGTTCCACGGCTCGAGCTCCGACGGCGCGATCGCGCGGCCGAGTCGTGCGCTCCACCGCTCGAGCTCACGCGCGACGAACACCGGGAAGAGGGTGGAGATCGACGTGCCGAAGCGCGGGTCGTCGAGCGGGGCGAAGTCGGTGGGTGCGACGTCGTGCCCGAGGTCCTCGAGGAGCGCGGCGGTCGCGGCGACCGCCGCGCTGCAGTCGGGATCCGAGTCACCCCGCCCGTGCGCTCGCACCGTGCGGAAGCCGATCCGCAGCCGGCCGGGATCCGCGCCCACCTCGCTCGCGAACGGGCGCCGCGGCGGCGGCGCAGTGTAGGGATCGCCGACGCCGGGTCCCTCGATCACGTCGAGCACCGCTGCCGTGTCGCGCACCGACCGGGTGAGCACGTGCTCGTGGGTGGTCATGGCCCAGTACTCGCCGAAGTCGGGACCGAGCGTCGAACGTGCCCGGGAGGGCTTGAGCCCGACCAGTCCGCACATCGACGCCGGGATGCGGATCGATCCCCCCATGTCGTTGCCGTGCGCGACGGCGACCATCCCGGAGGCGACGCCCGCACCCGCGCCACCGCTCGATCCGCCCGGGGACCGCGCGAGGTCCCACGGGTTGTGGGTCGGTCCGTAGGCGAGCGGCTCGGTCGTGATCGACGTCGCGAGCTCGGGGAGGTTCGTCTTCCCGCAGATGACGAACCCGGCCGCACGGAAGCGCTCGACGAGCCAGGTGTCGTCGGCCTCGACCCAGCCGGCGTCCTTCAGGACACGCATCCCCTGGTGGTACGGGTCGCCGGCGGAGTGCGCGACGGCGTCCTTGAGGAGGAACGGCACGCCGCGAAACGGCCCGTCGGGGAGTGCAGGGTGGACCGCCGCGGCGCGCGCCTTCTCGGAGAGGTCGATGATGACGGCGTTCAGCGCCGGGTTCCGCTCGTCGATGCGAGCGAGGGCAGCGTCGACGAGCTCGGACGGGGTGACGTGACCGTCGCGGACGAGCTGTGCCTGCGCGGTCGCGTCGAGCCACTCGAAGTCGTCGGCCACGCCGACGGACGCTAGCGGGAGGGGTCAGCCGGCGGCGCGGAACGCCCGTGCGAGGAGGCGCGACTCCGGTTCTGCCGCCGGTTCTGCCGCCCGCTGCTTCGCCCGGACGGGCCTGACGTTGCGCAGGTCGCGCAGCTCCCAGTGGAGAGGAGGGGTCAGCCGGTCGGCGTGACGCGCGCACAGGTCGCCCGCCGTGCAGTCACGCGTCTCGACGAGCGGGTTGAGCCAGACGATACGGCGGAGGCCGTCGAAGTTGAACGCCGCCGCGGCCGGAGCGTTGCAGCCAGGCCGCGCGCAGTGCCTGCTCATGAGAATCGACGGTACCGGTCGCCCCCACCGCAGACGCGGATGCTTCGGGTTCTGCGGGTCAGCGGGTGGTGGGGAAGCCGAGGTCGGGGCCGCGGGTGGCAGGGTCCGACCATCGGGTGGTGACGACCTTGGCGCGCGTGTAGAAGTGGATGCCCTCCGGGCCGTGCACATGGGTGTCGCCGAACAGGCTCTGCTTCCATCCACCGAACGAGTAGTACGCCATCGGGACCGGAATCGGCACGTTGATGCCCACCATCCCGGCGTCGACCTCGCGCTCGAACCGCCGCGCCGCGCCGCCGTCACGGGTGAAGACGGCGACACCGTTGGCGTATGGGTTCTCGGAGAGCAGGCGTGCCGCGTCGTCGTAGGTCTCGACGCGGACCACGGAGAGGACGGGCCCGAAGATCTCGTCGCGGTAGATCGACATCTCCGGCGTGACCTCGTCGAACAGGCACGGGCCGAGGAAGAAGCCGTCGCGGTGCCCGTCCACGGCCAACCCGCGCCCGTCGACCACGAGGCGCGCGCCCTCGTCGACACCCGTGTCGACGTAGCGCGCGACGCGGTCGCGGTGCACGGCCGTCACCAAGGGCCCCATCTCCGACGCGGCGTCGTCGCCGGGGCCCACGACGACCTGCTCGGTGCGTGATCGGATCGCATCGACGAGCTCGTCGCCGACGGATCCCACCGCGACCACCACGGAGATCGCCATGCACCGCTCACCCGCCGACCCGTACCCCGCGCTGACTGCCGCGTCGGCCGCGAGCTCGACGTCGGCGTCGGGGAGCACGACCATGTGGTTCTTCGCGCCACCGAGCGCTTGCACCCGCTTGCCGTTCGCCGCGGCGGTCTCGTAGACGTACCGTGCGATCGGCGTCGATCCGACGAAGCTCACGGCCCGCACATCGGGGTGCGTGAGCAGCCCGTCCACCGCGACCTTGTCGCCGTGGACCACGCTGAACACGCCGGCCGGCAGCCCCGCTTCCGCGAGCCACTCGGCCACGAGCATTGATGCCGAGGGATCACGCTCCGACGGCTTCAACACGAACGTGTTGCCGCAAGCGATCGCGACGGGCCACATCCACATCGGGACCATCACGGGGAAGTTGAACGGCGTGATGCCCGCGCAGACCCCGAGAGGCTGGCGGATCGAGTGCACGTCGGTGTCGGTCGAGACCTGCTCCGAATGGGCGCCCTTCATCAGGTGGGGGATCCCGCACGCGAACTCGACGACCTCGAGCCCGCGGGCCACCTCGCCCCGCGCGTCGCCGAAAACCTTCCCGTGCTCGGCGCTCACCACCCGGGCGAGCTCGTCCTGGTGCCGCTCGGCGAGCTCGCGGAACGCGAACATGACCCGCGCCCGTCGGCCGAGCGCGGTGTCGCGCCAGCCCTCGAACGCGTTCCGCGCGGCGTCGACCGCGGCATCGATGTCGGCCGGGCCGGCCAGCGGCACCTGCGCCGCCACGGCGCCGGTGGCCGGATCGAAGACGTCGGCGGTGCGACCTCCGGCACCGTCGCACTCCTTGCCGTCGACCCAGTGGTGCACGTGGCGCATGACGGTCAGGTTACGACTCGCCCGGCCGCGTCTTCGCCAACGAGGTGGTTCGCACCTCAGTGCCTCGAGGAAGGAGGATCGCTCCGTGAGCACCTACGAGATGATGGGGAAGGTCGGCCTTCCGGAGCCCGTCTCGGAGCTCGCGGCGCGGGTCTGGGACGTCCTGGTCATCGGCGCCGGACACAACGGGCTGACCGCGGCGGCGTACCTCGCCCGGGCGGGCAAGTCGGTGCTCGTGCTCGAGCGCCGAGACCGGGTGGGCGGCGCCTGCACGCTCGAGCAGCCGTTCGACGACGACCGCTACGTCATGAGCCCGTGCGCGTATCTCGTCGGTCTGCTGCACCCGCTCGTCATCGAGGAGCTCGACCTCGCGCGCTACGGCTACCGCACGTTCGTCGTCGACCCGACGCAATGGACACCCTTCGAGGACGGCTCGTCGCTGTTCCAGTGGCACGACGAGGCGAAGACCGCGGCGTCCGTCGACGCGCTGGCGCCGCGCGACGTCGACGGCTTCCTTGCGTACGAAACGCTGTTCGACCGCATCCGCGACCGGCTTCGTCGGGGCCCGCGCGGCGACGTGTGGATCGGCGACGCTCCCGACCGCGCCGCGTTGGAAGCGCTCTTCGCCGACGATCCCGAAGCTCGCGACGTCGTCCTCGACGTGCCGATCGCCGACGTCGTCGAACGCCATGTGAAGGACGAGCGGCTGCGCACCGCCCTCCACGGTCAGGGGGTGATCGGCACGTTCGCCGGTCCGCGCGATCCCGGGACGGCGTGGATCCACGCGCACCACAGCCTCGGCCTGCTCGGCGGATGGTCGTTCGTCGAGGGCGGCATGGGCCGCGTCTCGTGCTGCCTCACCGACGCCGCGCGGGATCTCGGGGCCGTCGTCGCGACCGGCGTCCCGGTCGCGGCCGTCCTCCCCGGCGAGGGGGTGCGACTGGAGGGCGGGGAGACCATCCGCGCCCGCGCGGTCGTCAGCAACGCAGATCCGGTCCGCACCGCCGAGCTGCTGGAGTCGGGGGTCGACGCGGCGCTGCGTCAGCGCGTCGACGGGTGGCGCATCACCAGTCCGGTCATCAAGCTGAACTGCGCGCTCTCGCGCCTGCCCACCTTCGGCGCGGCGGGGGGTGACCCGACCGTCTACCGGGCGCAGATCGAGATCGGGCGCAGCATCGACGACACGCAGGCCGCGTGCGACGCGGCCCGCCGGGGTGTCCCGTCACCCGAGTGGTGCGAGCTGTACTTCCAGACGCCGTACGACGCGTCGGTCGCACCACCGGGCGCGCACACGATGAGCGTGTTCGCCCAGTTCGTGCCGTACGAGCTGGCGTCGGGCACCTGGGACGAGCGCCGCGACGAGATCGCGGCCGGCGTGCTCGCCGCCATCGCCCGGTTCGCGCCCGACGTCGCCGACTGCGTCGTCGACCGCCAGGTGCTCGGCCCGCCCGACGTCGAGGCGCAGATCGGCCTCACGGGCGGTCACATCTTCCAGGGAGAGTGCCTGCCCGACCAGATGTGGGACCGCCGGTTCGCTCCGCGCTTCGGGGTCGACGGCGTCTACCTCTGTGGCGCCGCGACGCACCCCGGCGGCAGTGTCATGGCGACCAACGGCCGCAACGCCGCGATGGCGGTGCTCGCCGACCTCGGCGACGGCTGAACCGGGCCGGCGCTCCGACGGGGTGACGGGGCAGGTCCCCGCGCCCGGTCCCGCGCGGTACGAGATATCCGATTTGGGGTGTTCGGGGCGTGACTTCCTTCACGTGACACCCGAAGTCCGGTCCAGAGTTGGCCGGGGAGATCGCCCACGCACCTAGGGTGGTTCTTGCAAGTTCCACTGCTGTGATTCGGCAGGTTCGCGGACTTCGTTCCTTTCCTCCCTTTTGTCTCGGCGCGCGTCCTGCCGCGGCGGCGAGCGGGTCGGGAAGGCCGGGGCACGCGACACCAGCACACGCCCCCCCATCAACAGGAGCAGCCAATGCGCCAGATCCTCCCCACCCGAACGGACCAGAGCGTCGATGCGGCCGTGGACGCCACCGTTCCGCCACATCCGGAGCGGCAGACCGCCGCTTCCCGCACGACCCCACCGCGCCGTCGTGGTCGTACCGGCCGCACGATGCGGCTGGTCGGCGCAGCCGTCGCCGTCGCCGCCCTCGGTGCCGCGTGTGGGTTCTCTCCCGCGCCCGCCCCCTCCGGTGGCAGCGGCGAAGGTGCCATCCGTGAGGTCTTCGGCCCGCTCGGTGTCGCCGACAAAGCCGTCGCCGTGGCCAGGTGCGAATCCGGGCTGAACCCCATGGCCGGGTTCCCCGACGCCTACTACAAGGGCCTGTTCCAGCTGAACCCCAGCATCGTCGCCATCAACAACTACGGCGGTGACTTCTTCGACACCTGGCAGAACGCCTCGGCGGCACGCGACATCTACGTGTCGCGTGGCAACTGGTCGGCCTGGCCGCACTGCGGTCGCTGACCGACGCCCGCCGCCCCGGGAATCATCACCGGGGTGGCTGCTGTTCCACCCGGTGACCGTCCCCCCACGGTCCCCGTGACGTGCCCCCGGAATCCCCCCTCCGGGGGCACGTCCGCGTCTGCGCCCGCCCGTCAGCGTGCCGAGATCCCGGAGGTGGCGCCGTACCGTGGGCGAGTGAGCTCCGTCGCGGCGGACGTCGCCGAGTACGCGTACACCGACGAGGGGCCCTGGGTCGTCGACCCGGCCGAGCTGGTGTGGCGCGACCGTCTCGACCGCGTGCGCGCCCGGACCCGGGCCGAGGTCCCGCGCCTCCTCGCCCGCCGTCGCCTGCCGCCCGTGGGCCGCTTCGTCCGCGTCGTCACCGTTGTCGGTCCCGCGATCGCCGTCTGGTGGGCCCGCGAGCGCGGCACCCCCGGCTCTCGCGCCGGGCTCGCCCGCCGCCTCCGGCGCGCGTTCGAGCGCCTCGGGTCGACCTACGTGAAGCTCGGGCAGATCGTCTCGGCGTTCGAAGGCCTCTTCCCGGACGAGCTGGTCGGCGAGTTCAAGAAGCTGCGTGACCAGGTGCCACCCGAGCGGTTCGACGACATCCGGGCGCTGGTGGAGCGCGAGCTCGGCCGCCCGCTCGATCAGGTCTTCGCCACGTTCGATCCCGAGCCACTCGCCGCGGCGTCGATCGCCCAGGTGCACGCGGCGCGCCTGCGCACCGGTGAGGAGGTCGTGGTCAAGGTGCAGCGCCCGCCGGTGGCGGCGCTGGTGCGCGAAGACCTGCGTGCGCTGGCGTGGCTCGCGCCGCTGCTCGTCGGGAGGATCCCGGTCGCCGCGCTCGCCAACCCCCCGGCCCTCGTCGAGCTCTTCGCCGAGCAGATCGTCGAGGAGCTCGACTTCCGGCTCGAGGCCGAGAACATGCTCGACCTCGCGCACGTCTTCGCGGCGACCGACCAGCGCACGATGGTCGTGCCTCGGCCGCACCCGACCCTCGTCACCCGGCGTGTGCTGGTGATGGAGCGCCTGCGCGGGTTCGCGTTCGACGACGTGGCCGCGATGCACGACGCGGGGATCGACACGGGCGCGGTGCTCCGGGCGGGGCTGATCGCGTCGCTCGAGGGCGCCCTCCTCTACGGGGTGTTCCACGGCGACCTGCACGGCGGCAACCTCGTCGTGCAGCCGTCGGGCAAGACGGTCATGTTCGACTTCGGGATCACCGGCCGCCTCGACGAGCCGCAGCGCATCGCCTTCCTCCGGCTGCTGCTGAGCGGCACCGCGGGCGACGTGCGGGGCCAGCTCCACGCGCTGCGCGATCTGGACGCGTTCCCTCCCGACACCGACCTCGACGCGGTCATGGCCGACCTCGGGCTCGACCAGCCCGTGCGCGACCCCACGCAGCTCTCGGCCGGCGAGCTCGTCGGTGAGCTCGAGGACCTGGTGAAGAAGCTCCTGGGGTACGGCGCACGCGCCCCGAAGGACCTGATGCTCTTCGTGAAGAACCTCATGTTCCTCAACGCGGCGACCGCGACCCTCGCCCCCGACCTCGACCTGCTCGCCGAGATCGTGCACGTGCACACCTACTTCACCGTCACCCACGGCGATCGGCTCGCCCGCGAGCTCGGCGAGGGGTCGGTGCCCCGGGCCGTCGACCTCGACGCGGTCAAGGCCGGGTTCATGGTCCCGGCCGACGTCGAACGGCTCACGTTCGCCGACCTCCAAGAGCGCCGCCGTACGATCCTGCGCCGCATGGGGGAGGCACGCGAGCATTGAGCGCCGACTTGAACGAGCGTTCAACAAAGCGCGAGCATGGCGCTCGTGCCGACACGCTCCGAGACGGGGACCCGCGAGCGGATCATCGAGACCGCACTGGCACTGTTCTCCGAGCGCGGGACGAGTGCGGTGAGCGTCCGGGAGCTGGCGGAGGCGGCCCGGGTCACAGTGCCGGGGCTCTACTACCACTTCGGATCCAAGGCCGAGGTCATCCGCGCCGTCTACGCGGCCCGCAGCGACGCGACCGACGGGAGCGCCCACGGCCCGCTCGTCACGCCCGTCTCCTCGGACGTCGAGCTCCGGATCGTCGAGCAGTCGGCGCGGGAGTTCGCGCGCCTGGTCGACGACGCCGAGTTCCTCCGCCTCATGCACCGCGAGGCCGTCCTCGGTGACGCCGATGCGCTCGAGGTCGGCGGCGCGCTCGCGGAGGAGTGGCGCGACCGCTGGCAGGACGTGCTGGCCGGATCTCGCGACCTGAACGCCGACGCCGACCTGGTCGTGGCGGCCGATGTGATCGCCACGTTCCTCTGGGGACTCTTCGTCGAGTACCTCAACCACGGCGACCCGACGGTCGCGGGTCGGATCGAAGGCTTCGCGGCGCTGATCTCGCCGGCACTCCGGAGCGCGGGATGACCGGGGGATGAGCGTCGCGAGCGCGCCCGCAACGCAGACCGAGTACGCGTCGCGACTCTCGAGGAAGCGCGTGATCCTCACGACCGCGGCGGTGATCGCGGCCATGTTCCTCGCCTCGATCGACGGCACGATCGTCTCCACGGCGATGCCGACGATCGTCGGCGACCTGCACGGCATCGATCAGTACGCCTGGGTGTTCTCGAGCTTCCTGCTGGCCGAGATCGCCACGATCCCGTTGTGGGGTCGCCTCGCCGACATGTTCGGCCGCAAGAGGATCTTCTTGATCGGCATGACGGTCTTCATGGTCGGCACCGTCCTGTGCGGCACGTCGCAGACCATGACCGAGCTCGTGCTGTTCCGCGCGATCCAGGGTCTCGGCGCCGGCTGCGTGCTTCCCGTCGCGCAGACGATCAGCGCCGACCTCTACACCATGGAGCAGCGGGCGAAGATCTCCGCGCTGTACTCGATCGTCTTCGCGCTCTCCGCCGTCATCGGCCCGTTCCTCGGGGGCTTCCTCACCGACGAGCTCTCGTGGCGCTGGGTGTTCTTCGTGACCATCCCCGTCGGGCTCGTCGCGATCGGGCTCGTCGCGTTCGCCATGGTGGAGCCGCTCCAGCACCGCCATCGGCACAAGTTCGACTGGGGCGGCGTCGTCACGCTGCTCGGCTGGAGTGGCCTCCTCGTCTACGCGCTCGAGACGGGTGGCAGGGACAATCCGTGGGACTCCACGCTCGTGGTGGGGACGTTCGCCGCGAGCGCGCTCCTCTTCGTGGCGTTCGTCGTGATCGAGCGGCGGGCCGCGGAGCCGCTCATCCCGCTGGATCTGTTCAAGGTGCCGGCGCTGCGGGCCGCGACCGTCATCACGTGCTTCCTCGGCATGTCGATGTTCGGCGTGCTCTCGTTCATCCCTCTTTATGGGCGCACCGTGCTCGGTGAGTCCGCGACCGGGTCGGGCCAGATCCTGATCCCCCTGATGCTCGCGATGATGGTCGGGTCGGCGGGGGGCGCCCGGCTGGTGCTCAAGGCGGGGTTCCGGGTGATCGTGACGGCCGGCGCGCTCGCGGTCGCGGTGGGCACGTTCTTGCTGACGCGCCTGACGGCCGACTCCGGGCAACCCGCGCTCAGCATCTTCCTGGTCGTGCTCGGGTTCGGCATGGGCCTGATCTTCATGTCGACGTCGCTGGCAGCACAGAACTCGGTCGCGCTGCCGCGCATGGGTGTGGCGACCGGCCTCGTGAACTTCACCCGCCAGCTCGGCGGAGCGGTGGGCGTCGCGGTCGCGGCGTCGGTGATGCTGACGTCGCTCACGGGTCGGCTCACCGAAGCGTTCGGTGCCGGCGCGATCGACACCAACCAGGTGCTGTCCCCGACGTCGCAGCAGCAGGTGCCGCCGGCGGTGCGCGAGGTCGTCGCCGACGCGTTCTCGGGAGCGCTCAACCAGGTGTTCTGGGTCGCGTTCGTCATCGCGCTGATCGGTCTGACGTGCACGCTGTTGATGCCGCGGGGCAACGCCGCACAGCTGCGCGACGAGGCGCGGCGCGAGTCGAAGTTCGACTCCGTCTCGCCCGAAGGTGAGACCTACGAGATCACCTCGTCCGTCGCCTGACCCCGCCGTCTTCGGCCGCGGCAGACTTGGGATGTGCCCGAGATGCCGCAGATGCAGGCGTTGTCCGAGCGACTCGATGCCGCCGTCGGCGGTCACCGCCTCGTCGCGGCCGACGCGCTCGGGTTCGCGGCGCTGAAGACCGTCGTGCCCGCGCCCGAGGTGGTGGTCGGCCGTGTCCTCACCAGCGTCGGCCGGCGCGGGAAGTACCTGATCCTCGGCTTCGACGACGGGCACCGCGTCCTCCTGCACCTCTCACAGGCCGGGCGCGTCGACATCGAGGCGACACCGAAGACCACCCGCCCGAAGGGCGCGGTCGTCCGGTTCCGCTTCGCGACGCCTGACGGCGAGGTCGGACCGGCGGTGCTGGTCCGCGAGTTCGGTACCGAGCGCAAGGCCGCCTGGTGGGTCCTCGCGCCCGGCGACGACGGCAAGCTCACCGAGCTCGGCCCGGAGGTCGACGCCGACGAGTTCGCCGATCTCGTGCTGCACGGCGACGAGAAGCGTCGCATCCACACGTGGCTCCGCGACCAGCACACGGTCGCGGGGGTCGGGCGCGGCTACGCCGACGACGCGCTCTGGCGCGCCGGCATCTCGCCCTACGCACAGCTGAGCCAGCTCGACGACGAGCGCCGCGCCGCGCTGCTCGCCGCGGTGCGCGGCGTGCTACACGACGGCATCGAGCGAGAGCGCGAGCGCGAAGGTGGCCTTGCCGAACCGAAGCTCGGTGGGAACTTCGAGGTGCATGGACGGGCGGGCACGCCGTGCCCGAAGTGCGGCGAGACCCTGCGCCGCGTCTCGTACGAGTCGCACGAGGTCGCGTACTGCCCGACGTGTCAGACCGACGGCAAGGTGCTGGCCGACCGGCGCATGTCGAGACTCGTCAAGTAGCGCGCGCCGGGCTCGGGCCTCGGCCGCGACGAGAAGACGCTCACGCGTCGGCGAGCGCGGCGCGCACTTCGGCGAGCCGCTCGAGCGAGCGCAGCACCTCGCCCTGATCTTCGGCGAGGTGCCGGACGATCACATCCGTGTAGCCCATCACCGCGTACGCGCGCAACGCATCGGCGACCTCCGCGATGCCCCCCGAGGTGATCGCCTCGGGCCGGAAGCCGCGGTATCCCGCGGCGACCACCGGTCCGGTCACTCGTGCGGCATCGGCGGCATCGGCCCCGACGTGCACGTCGCGACGGATCGCGACGACACCCGGCTCGCGGCCGTGCGTCGCGCACGCCGAGCGGTACTGCTCGGCCTGCCGCGCCGCCTCGGTCGCCACCACGTCGGCGTTCGCCATCCAGCCGTCGCCGAGGCGCGCCGCCCGGTCGATCGCCCGGGGAGCGGTGGCCCCGATCCAGACCTCGAGGGGCTCCGGCGGGACCGGCGCGACTCGCGCGCCCTCGATCCGGAACGGACCGTCCGGCTCCGACACCTCCTCACCGGCGAGCAGCCGTCTGATGACGTCGAGCGCGTGCTCGAACCGGTGCGCGCGCTCACGCATCGAGATCCCCAGCGCCGCGAACTGCGCGTCCCCGCCCCCGACCGCGCACTGCAGCACGAAGCGGCCCGGCGCGACCGCGCTGAGCGTGCCGAGATGCTCCGCCACCACGACCGGGTGCCAGAGCGGGAGCAGCATCAGGACGCCCGCGGGCGCGTCGTGCCACGCCGCCAGCATCCGGCCCATGATCGGGATGTTCTGGTAGTAGCCGAACGGCCCGGTCGAGTGATGGTCGCCGACGAACAGCGAGTCGAGGCCCGCATCCCGCGCGGCCGCGGCTCGCTCGACCATCCAGCGCGCACCGATGCGGGGATCGTCGAGCGTGTACGTGCTGCGGACCGAGACGCCGAGGCGCACGGCTCGAAGGCTATGCCCATCGCCCGACCAGGGATCCCCTCGAACTGGAGCGTCCCCCGTAGCATCGCGCCGAATGCTCCTGGCCTCGATCCCGAGCCCGGCGGACGGCACGCTCGACCTCGGGCCGATCCCCCTGCACGTCTACGGCATCCTGCTCGCGATCGGCGTCGTCGTCGCGGCCTGGATGGCCGGCCGGCGCTGGGCGCGCTGGGGTCACGACCGGCGCGAGTTCGACGACATCGTGGTCTGGATCGTGATCGGCGGCGTGGTGGGTGCGCGCCTGTACCACGTCGCGACCGACTACGAGAAGTTCCAGGGCGACTGGTTGCGCGTCCTCGAGATCTGGAAGGGCGGGCTCTCGATCTGGGGAGTCGTCGCCGGCGGGCTCATCGCCGTGATCATCGTGTCTCGCGTGAAGCACATCGAGATCCCGTTGCTGACCGATGCGATCGTGCCTGGGCTCCTGGTGGCGCAGGCGATCGGGCGCTACGGCAACTGGTTCAACCAGGAGCTGTTCGGCGAGCCGACGACGCTCCCGTGGGGACTCGAGATCGACGTCGTGAACCGCCCGGTGGGCTTCAAGCAGTTCGAGACCTTCCACCCGACGTTCCTGTACGAGTCGCTCTACTGCCTCGCGCTCGTCGCCCTGCTGCTCTGGGTCGAGCGCCGTTGGCGGCTGCGGACGGGGCAGAGCTCCGCGCTGTACCTCGCGACCTACTGCTTCGGGCGCTTCTGGCTCGAGAACCTGCGTATCGACGACGCGCGCCTCGTCGGTCCGCTGCGCGTCAACGCATGGGTCAGCCTGATCGTGATGCTGGTCGGCGTGGGGTGGTTCGTGTGGGCCGGTCGGCGCGGGCACGTCGACCCCGGGCGGTACGTGACGGATGCCACAGACGAAGACCAGGTTCCGACTCGATAGGGTGCGGGAATCCCCCGCACTCAGGAGTCGCGATCGTGACTGCAACCGACACAGCCCCGACGCGCACCGAGATCGCCGCCCGCGCGATCGGGGCCACCAAGGTCTACGGGTCGGGCGAAGCCGAGGTCCGCGCGCTCGACGGCGTCGACGTCGAGTTCGGCCGCCACCACTTCACCGCGATCATGGGCCCGTCGGGCTCGGGCAAGTCGACGCTGTTGCACTGCCTCGCCGGGCTCGACCGACTCACGACCGGGCAGATCTTCCTCGGCGACACGGAGATCAGCGCCGCGTCGGAGAAGCAGCTCACGCTGATCCGACGTGACCAGATCGGCTTCGTGTTCCAGTCGTACAACCTCATCCCGACGCTGACCGCGGAGGAGAACATCGTCCTCCCGATGTCGCTCGCCGGCACCAAGCCCGATCAGGCTCGGTTCGACCAGATCGTCGACACCGTGTCGCTGCGCGATCGGCTCGAGCACAAGCCCACGGAGCTCTCGGGGGGGCAGCAGCAGCGCGTCGCGGTCGCGCGGGCGCTCATGAGCCAGCCGGAGATCGTGTTCGCCGACGAGCCCACGGGGAACCTCGACTCCAAGTCGGGTGCCGAGATCCTCGGCTTCATGCGCCAGGCGGTGAGCGACCTCGGTCAGACGATCGTCATGGTCACGCACGACCCGAACGCCGCGTCGTACTCGGATCGTGTCGTCTTCCTCGCTGACGGCAAGATCGTCGACGAGCTCGCGAGCCCGACGAGCGGCTCGATCATCGACAAGATGCGCGTCCTGGGCGAATAGGACACCACGTGCTGAAGGTCACCCTCAAGAACCTCTTCGCGCGCAAGTTCCGCCTCGTCCTCACGTCGCTTGCCGTCGTCCTCGGGGTCGCGTTCATGTCGGGCACGTTCGTGCTCACCGACACGCTCGGCCAAGTGTTCGACGACCTCTTCGCCGACGTGAACCGCGGGGTCGATGTCGACGTGCGCAGCAAGCCAGCGTTCGACGAGAAGGCGGGTGGGCCGGGGACCCAGGAGGTGCGGCCGCCGCTCGAGTCGCCCGGCGGGCCCACGTGCACGCGCGATCCCGGCGAGCTGCTCACCACCATCTGCGGCGTCGACGGCGTGCGCGTCGCCGAAGGCTCGGTGCAGGGCTACGCGCTCGTGACCAAGCTCGACGCGAGGGGTCGGCCCGACGAGGCGATCCAGCCCCAGGGGGCCCCGACCATCGGGGTCTCGTGGGGTCCGAGCAAGGTGGTCAATCAGGCGTTCGGTGGAGACGGCATGCCCGAGGTCGGCCGACGCCCCACGGGAGCCGGGCAGGTCGCGATCGACGAGAGCACCGCCGACGAGGCGGGGCTCAGCGACAAGGCAGTGGAGCGGTGCTCGCGCGGGGGATCGTGCAAGGGCGCCCGCGTCCAGATGGTGTTCCTCCAGCACGAACCCGGGATCTTCGACGTGGTCGGCACGTTCCGCTTCGGCACGGTCGGCAACCTTGCCGGCGCCACGCTCGCGGCGTTCGACATCTCCACCGCGCAGGAGGTGATGAACCGCACCGGCCAGTTCGACGAGATCCGGATCGCGGCCACCGACGGCGTCTCCCAGACGGAGCTGCGCGGCCGGGTCCGTGACGCGGTGCGCGCGCTGCCCGACGGTCGGTCCTACGAGGCGCTCACCGGCGAGCAGCTCGCCAAGGACACCTCGGACCAGATCCGCGAGAACCTCGGCTTCTTCAACACGTTCCTGCTCGTGTTCGCGTTGATCGCCCTGTTCGTCGGCGCGTTCATCATCTACAACACGTTCTCGATCATCGTCGCCCAGCGGGCGCGCGAGCTCGGCCTGCTCCGGGCCCTCGGCGCGTCGGGAGGCCAGGTGATGGGCTCCGTCGCGATCGAGGCCCTCGTCGTCGGTCTCCTGTCGTCGGTGCTCGGCCTCGCGTTCGGCGTCGTCGTCGCGATCGGGCTCGAGGCCGCGATGAAGGGTCTGGGCTTCGACCTGCCCTCGGGTGCGCCGGTGATCGCGACGCGCACGGTCATCGTCTCGATGGTGGCGGGCACGCTCGTCACGTTCGTGTCCGCGCTCGCACCGGCGCGGCGTGCGGCGCGGGTCGCGCCCATGGCGGCCCTGCGGTCGGGCGCGACGCTCCCGAGCTCCGGTCGCCGCCGGGTTGCGATCGGTGCGGCGTTCACCACCGTGGGCATCACGCTGGTGATCCTCGGGCTCACCGCCGATGTCGACTCGTTCCCGGGCGGCACCGCCGGGTGCGTCGGTGCCGGCGCGGCGCTGGTCTTCGTCGGCGTCGCGATGCTCAGCCCGATCATCGCGGTGCCGGTCGCCCGCTTCCTCGGGTGGCTCCCGGCCCGCTTCCGCGGCATGTCGGGCGTGCTGGCGCGCGAGAACTCCACCCGCAACCCGCGCCGCACAGCGTCGACCGCGGCGGCGCTGATGATCGGGGTCGCGATCGTCGCCGTGGTCGCGATCTTCGGTGCCTCGGTGAAGACGACCCTCAGCAGCGTGCTGGAGAACGACTACAAGGCGGAGTTCTCGCTCCAGTCCGAGGGCGGCTTCCAGCCGATCTCCCCGGAGGCTGCGGTCGCCGTGCGTGACGACGACGCGTTGCAGGGCTCGATCGTCACGGAGTGGCGCTTCGGGCAGTTCGAGGTCGACGGCTCCACCGAGGCTCTCCTCGGCGTGAACACCAACCTCAACTCGACGCTCAACATCGATCCGTCACCCGGTGCCATCGCGCGGTGGAAGGCCGAGGGCGGGTTCCTGCTCTTCGCGGACACCTACGACGAGCTGCCCGCAGCGACGCGCCGTGCCGGCGTGCTGCCCGTGCGGTTCCCGACGATGCCGCCCGGCGAGACGAAGGACGTGCCGATCGTGGGCACGTTCGCGACGAAGGACGCGATCAACAACGACTACCTGCTCGCGATGCGCGACTACGCGCCCGAGTACGCGTCGACGGATCTCGGTGACGTCTTCCTCTCGGTGAAGCTGCCGCCCGGCATGTCGTTGGCCGAGGGACGCACGGAGCTCGATCGCGTGCTCGAGCCCTTCCCGGGTGTGAAGGTGCAGGACCAGGAGGAGTTCAAGGAGTCGCAGGAGGCCCAGATCGACCAGTTCCTGAACCTCATGTACCTCCTCCTCGCGCTCGCCGTCGCCATCGCGCTCCTCGGGATCGCCAACACCCTGGCCCTGTCGGTGTTCGAACGGACGCACGAGCTCGGCCTCCTGCGCGCGGTCGGCATGGGCCGGTCCCAGCTGCGACGGATGATCCGCTACGAGGCGGTCATCATCTCCGTGTTCGGGTCGCTGCTCGGGATCGTGCTCGGCGTCGCGTTCGGTGTGGCCATGGTGCAGGCCCTGTCGTCGGAGGGGATCAACCTCGGGCTGCCGGTCGGGCAGCTGGTGATCTTCGTCGTGCTCGCGGCGTTCGCCGGGCTCGTCGCCGGCATCTGGCCGGCGCGGCGTGCGGCGCGGCTCGACGTGCTCGACGCCATCTCGCACGAATAGCCCGCGCCGTACCATCGGGGCGTGCCCATGCAGCTGCGCGCCGTCCTAGCGGCCGCGCTCGGATCGCGGTTCGCGCCCTCGGCGACGACCGACCATGCGGCGGTGCTCGGTGCCGGCGCCGACGACCTCGAGCCCGGGCGCGCCTGGCTGGAGGCGCTGGCGGACGGCGGGTGGGCGGTGCCCACCTGGCCCGAGGAGCACGGGGGGCGGGGCGCCGATCCCGAGGAGGTCGGCCGGATCGGGCGGGAGCTCGCCCGGTTCGCGCAGCCCGACCTCTACCCGTACCTCGTGGGGCTCCACGTCGTCGCGCCGACGCTGCTCGCGCTCGCGACTCCTGAGCAGTGCGCACGCTGGTTGCGCCGAATCGCCTCGGGGGAGGAGATCTGGTGCCAGCTGTTCTCGGAGCCGGGTGCCGGGTCCGACCTCGCGAACGTGTCGACGCGGGCGCAGCGCGATGGCGACGAGTGGCGGCTCACCGGCCAGAAGGTCTGGAGCAGCCGCGCCCACTACGCGCGGTGGGGCTTCTGCCTCGCGCGATCGGATGTCGACGTGCCCAAGCACGCGGGGATCACCGCGTTCGCGGTGGACATGCACGCGCCGGGCGTCGAGGTGCGGCCGTTGACCCAGATGAACGGCGACGCGCACTTCAGCGAGGTCTTCCTCGACGAGGTCGTCGTCGCCGACACCGACCGCATCGCGGACCCGGGGGCCGGGTGGCCGGTAGCGCGCACCGCACTGGCCAACGAGCGGGGTGCAGTGGGTGCCACGAGCACCGGCCTCGGCATGCCGTCGGCCCGCCTGCTCGACCTCGCCCGCGAGCGTGGGATCCGCGGGCTGCGCCTCGACGCAGCGCTGCGTGCGCATGTCGATGCGGAGGTCGCGCGGTTGACGGCACGCCGCGCGCGGGAGGCGATGAGCTCGGGGACGCCCGGGCCGGAGGGATCCGGCGCCAAGCTCCGCGGGAGCGCCGTCCTCAAGGCAACGGCCGGGACCGCACTGGGGCTGCTCGGCCCCCAGGCCGTCGTCGGGCCCGGTGAATGGCAGACGCTCTTCCTCATGTCGCCGTCGATCTCGATCCGCGGCGGGACCGACGAGATCCAACGCAACATCGTCGCCGAACGTGTCCTCGGGCTGCCGCCGGAGCCGCGCGTCGACGTCGACCGTCCGTACCGCGACATCCCTCACTAGGAGAGCGCGACCCCCAGTGCCCGACGCATCCGACTCGCCCGTGCTGCTCGACGTCGCCGACGGCGTCGCCCGCCTGACCCTCAACCGCCCCGATGCGGCGAACGCGATCGACGTCGCGTCGGCGCGTGCCCTCCAGGCGGCCACGACCCGGCTCACCGAGACCGACGGCCTCCGGGTCGTGCTCCTCACCGGCGCGGGCGACCGGTTCTGCGGCGGCGGCGATGTGCGCGCCTTCGCCTCGTCGCCCGATCTCGGGGCGACGCTCGAGGAGGTGCTGTCGCATCTCCATCCTGCGGTCGCCGGCCTCGCCGCGCTCGACGCGCCGGTTGTCGCCGCGGTGCAGGGCAGCGCCGCGGGCGCCGGGCTCGCGCTCGTCGCCGGTGCGGATCTCGTGCTCGCGGGCGCGTCGGCGAAGTTCGTGATGGCGTACACGGGGATCGGTCTGGTCCCCGACGGCGGCTCGACGTGGTACCTGCCGCGCGTGGTCGGCGCACGCCGCGCGCTCGAGCTCGCGCTCACGAACTGGGTGCTGTCGGCCGAGGAAGCCCGCGAGTGGGGACTGGTGACTCGCGTCGTCCCCGACGACGAGCTGCCCGAGAAGACGGACGCGTTCGTCGCTCAGCTCGCCGGGGGTCCGACGCACGCCTACGCCGCGACGAAGCGGCTCCTGCGCGACTCCTCGACGACCGACCTCGAGACGCAGCTCGCCCGTGAAGCGGCGGCGATGGTCGCCGCGGGGCGTACGGCTGACGGGATCGAGGGCACGACGGCGTTCGTCGAGAAGCGGCGGCCCACCTTCACGGGCGAGTGAGCCCCGCGCGTAAGGCGCGCGGCGGGCGGTGGTCCGTCGGGGCACCCGCGAACGCCTGGGCGATCCCGATCCACTCGCGTGCCGCGTCGCCCTCGACCGCGAGGTCCGTGTCGTCGGGGTGCACGCGCTGGGTGACGACGAGGCACCAGTCGAGGGCGTCACCGCGGATCGACTCCGGCGCGTCGCCCGGTCCCCACGACCAGGTCTCACCGTTCGGGCCGTCGAGCTCGACGCGCACCGCGGTCTCGGGCAGCTCGAGGCCGCGCGAGGCGTAGGCGAAGCCGCGCGTCCGCACACCGATCTCGGCGACATGGCGGAGCCGTTCGGTCGCGACCGGCTCGGCACCGAGCGCGTCGACGACGTCCCGGCCGTGGGCCCACGTCTCCATCAGGCGCGCCGTCGCGAACGAGGTCACCGACATGTCGGGCCCGAACCACGGCACCCGATCCGACGGGTCGTGCGCCCGGAGCGCGTCTCCGGTGGCGCGCCGCCGGTCGCGCCACCAGTCGAGGACGCTCGCGCTCGGTGCGCGGCAGCCCAGCAGGCCGCTCTTCACGGCTGCGGCGCGTGCCTCGGTGTCGTCGGCGAACCGAGCGACGGCCTCGCGGAAGCCGTCGGGGTCGGTCAGCGACCTCAGCCCCCACTCCTCCGTGGCGGCGAGGTGCGCGACCTGATCCTGGATCGTCCAGCCCTCGGCCGGGGTCGGGGTCGCCCACCCGCGCTCGTCGAGCGGCGCCACCAGCGCGTCGAGCTCGGCCTCCTCGGCGTCGAGGTCGTCGAGCAGCGCGTCGTACCCGGCCCGATCCATGCGGCGATCAGACGATGCGGCTGGTCTGGTCGCCCCAGTACCGGTCGCGGAGCAGGCGCTTGTAGAGCTTGCCCGTCGGCTGACGGGGCAGCTCGGGGTCGAAGTCGATCGTGCGGGGGCACTTGTAGTGCGAGAGATGGTCGCGGCAGAAGGCCACGAGCTCGCGCTCGAGGTCGGGTCCCGCGGCGCTCATGTCGATCGGCTGCACGACGGCGTGCACCTTCTCGCCCATCTCGGGATCGGGGATCCCGAAGACCGCGGCGTCCATCACCTTGTCGTGGGTGACGAGGAGGTTCTCCGCCTCCTGCGGGTAGATGTTCACCCCGCCCGAGACGATCATGAAGTCACGCCGGTCGGTCAGGTACAGGTAGCCGTCGTCGTCGACGTACCCGATGTCGCCGACGGACGCCCACCCGCGCTGGTCGCGGGTGCCGGCGGTCTTGCCCGGGTCCTTGTGGTACTCGAAGCTCATGGTGCGCTCGCCGGGCTCGAACCACACGACACCGGGCTCACCCGCGGGGAGCTCGTTGCCCTCATCGTCGAGGATGTGGATCTTCGTGTAGAAGGCCTGCCCGACGGAACCTGGGTGCGCGAGCCACTCCTCGCTCGTGATCATCGTGGAGCCCATGCCCTCGGTCGACGAGTAGTACTCGAAGATGATCGGGCCCCACCA
>JBBDWT010000127.1:0-3316 GCA_040902705.1 Acidimicrobiia bacterium
CAGCGCTCCGACACGATCATGGTGCTGCACACCGATCCCGACTCCGGACGGGCGCTCCTCGTGTCGTTCCCCCGGGACCTCTGGGTCGACATCCCCGGGCGCGGCGGCTCGAAGATCAACGCCGCGTTCAACGACGGGCCCCAAGCGGTGATCGACACCCTGGCGCAGGACTTCAGCGTCCCGATCCATCACTACGTCGAGGTGAACTTCGACTCGTTCCGCGAGATCGTCGACGCGATCGGCTCCGTCCCCGTCTACTTCCCCACTGCCGCCCGCGACGAGCTCTCGGGCCTGGCGGTCGCGTTCCCGGGCTGCGCCGAGCTCGACGGCGCCGCCGCGCTCTCGTTCGTGCGCTCCCGGCACCTCGAGCTGCTCGACCCGGCAACCGGCGAGTGGCAGAGCGCCGACCAGATCCCCGACCTCGGGCGCATCGGCCGCCAGCAGGCGTTCCTGCGCGAGGTCGGGGCGCGCGCGATGGACAAGGCGCTCACCAACCCGTTCGCCGGCGACAAGATCGCCGACCGCGCCGTCGACCACCTCACCGTCGACCAGGACTTCGGTCGCACCGACGTGTTCAACCTCGCGGACGGCCTCGCCGGCGAAGGCGAGGGCGCCGGCGGCCCCGAGAGCCAGACGGTGCCGTCGGAGCCCGCGACGCGTGACGGTCAGTCGGTGCTCGAGGCCACGGGCGACGCCGAGGCGCTCATGGTGCGACTGCGCGACTTCGACGCGATCGTCCCCGACCCGAGCAGCGCGTCGCCCGAGGACACCACCGTGAAGGTGCTCAACGCGTCGGGTGTCGACGGCGCGGCGTCGACTGCGCTCGCCGCGTTCGAGGCTGCGGGCTTCGACGGCGGCGGCAGCGGGAACGCCGATCAGGCGCTCCAGACGAGCGAGGTCCACTACGCGCCCGGCTCCGAGGACGAAGCCGCGCTGGTCGCGGGCTTCGTGAACGGACCGGTCCAGCTCGTCGCCGACGACTCCGTCGACGCCGACGTCACCCTCTACATCGGCCGTTCGTTCGGTGGCGTCGCCGCGGCACCGGCGGCCGCGCCCGCACCCGCACCCGCACCCGCACCTGCACCTGCACCTGCACCTGACGAGCAGGGCATCCCCGAGCCGGCGTCGCTCGCGCCCGTCCCGGGAGCGTGCTGAGTCAGCCGGTCGCGACGCCTCGCTCGACGGAGCACGATCGGCTCACCTGCGGGAGCGCCAACGCAGGCCCGGTATGACTCTCGACACGCTGCGCCGGCACCACGCCCGCGACGTGCGACGATGGTGGGGATGGAGATGCCCGAGATCCTTGCGCTGCGACCTCGGCTGCGAGGGCGGCTCCATCAGGCGGCGGCGGTCGCGTCGATCGCCGGGTTCGTCTGGCTCTTGGCGGTCGCACACTCGGCCGAGGCCCGCATCGCCGCTGTCGTCTACGGCATCGCGATGATCGCGCTCTACTTCACGAGCTCCTCGTACCACCTCTATGCGCGCGCCGGACGCGCGCGCGTCGTGATGCAGCGCCTCGACCACTCGATGATCTACGTGCTCATCGCGGGCACGTACACACCGGTCTGCCTCCTGGCGATGCACGGCAGCTTCCGCTGGGTGCTGCTCGGGCTCGTGTGGGCCGGGGCGACCGCCGGCGTGCTCCTCGCGCTGCTCGCGCTCGACCGCTTCCCCAAGCTCGGCTGGGGGCTGTACCTCGGGCTCGGCTGGGCCGCGATCCTCGCTGTCCCCGAGCTCGCCGACCGGCCCGGGCTGCTCGCACTCGCGATCATCGGCGGCATCCTTTATACGGTCGGCGCGGTGCTGTTCGCGCTCCAACGGCCGGGGCGCAACGCCGTCTGGTTCGGCTACCACGAGTACTGGCACGCCTTCGGCGTCGCGGCCGGCGCGGTCTTCTTCGCGATGAACCTCGGCCTCATCGCCGCCCGCTGAACCACCGACCCCTGCACCGCCGACCCCTGCACCGCCGACCCCTGCACCGCGGCGATCGACGTAGGGTGCGGGCGTGAACGCAGGCGTCGAGAAGGTCCTCGGCAAGGGGCTCACGCTCCACCAGTGGCTGTACGACAAGTCCGACGGACGGATCGGCGTCAAGCTCGGCGGACGGCCGATGCTCCTGTTGCGCACCGTCGGGCGCAAGACCGGGACGCCCCGCACATCGGCGCTGCTCTACGTGCCGCACGGTGATTCGTACGCGGTGATCGCGTCGAAGGGGGGCGACCCGAAGCATCCGGGCTGGTTCCACAACCTCACTGCCAACCCCGACGTCGAGATCCAGGTCGGCCGCGAGCGGATCCCCGTGCACGCCCGGGTCGCCGAGGGCACCGAGCGCGCCGAGCTCTGGGCCGAGGCCGACACGATCAACAAGGGCGGGTACGAGCGGTACCAGTCGCGCACCGACCGCCTGATCCCCGTGGTGGTGCTCGACCCGCGCTGACCGCAGAGAGCTGACCGGGAGCGCCGCCCGGCGGAGCCCTGTGCCGGACACGCTCCGGCGTCTACCGTGTTCGCAACCGAAGGGGTTCGAAGGTGCGTCGACGGAGTCTGGTGATCGCAGTCATCGCGGTCGCCGCGCTGGCGGCAGCGTGCGACGGGGGCGGCGACTCCGCGCCGACGACCACCACGTCGTCGAGCACGAGCACGACCGGACCGGTGCCGACCACCGCCACGACCGCCACGACCGCGGGCATCCCGACCTGCGCGACCAACAACCTCGCCGCGACCATCAGCGCACCCGAAGCCGGCGCCGGTCAGCGCAACGCAGTGCTCACCTTCACCAACAACGGCCCGGGCCCGTGCACGCAGATCGGCTACGTCGGCCTCCAGCTGCTGTCGCAGAACGGCCAGAGCATCCCGACCGACGTCGTGCGCGACCCGAGCCAGCCCACGAGCCTCATCACGCTCGCGCCGGGTGGGCAGTCGTACACGACGCTGCAGTGGGGCGTGATCCCGAGCGGCAACGAGCCCGCGGACAACCCGTGCGAGGCCGACCCGGCCCAGATCGAGATCACGTCGCCGAACGAGACGACGTCGCTCGTGCAGCCGTGGCCGAACGGCCCGGTGTGCGGGCAGGGTGAGTTCACCACGGTGCCGGTCGCGCTGGGTGCCGGCCCGTCGTAGCAAAGCATCGAGCACAGGGAGGCGCCGGGGCGCCCGCCTACTTGGTCAGCCCGAGCACCGGGACGCG
This sequence comes from Acidimicrobiia bacterium, assembly GCA_040902705.1. Classification (GTDB taxonomy): domain Bacteria; phylum Actinomycetota; class Acidimicrobiia; order IMCC26256; family PALSA-555; genus DATBSK01. The sequence continues at coordinate 3,188 of JBBDWT010000127.1, forward strand.
GCCGTAAAGGAACAGCGGCTTGCCGCCCCTGTCGGGCAGCGGCGGGAACTTGAGCTCGACGTCGGTCTGGTACCCGATCGTCCAGTCGACGTACCACATCGGCAGCAGGTAGACGTTCTCCGCCATCGT
>JBBDWT010000128.1:0-3314 GCA_040902705.1 Acidimicrobiia bacterium
TTCCGATCTCGATCCCGAGGTCGCGGGCGCGCGGCATTCGCCGACGATAGCTCGCGACCGCCCGTAAGATGCCCGCGCATGGCGACGACAGAGTCACGCACCGGCCTGGCCGTTCACGGGATCGAGACCTCCGGGACGGTTCACTGGAACCCGTCCGTTTCGCAGCTCAACACGCATGCGCTCCGGCGCGAGGGCGCGAGGCTCGCCGAGGGCGGTCCGCTCGCCGTCGACACGGGCGCGCACACGGGCCGCTCGCCGAAGGACAAGTTCATCGTCCGTGAGCCGGGCTCCGAGGACCGGATCTGGTGGGGCGACGTCAACGCCGAGATCTCCGAGGACCGCTTCGAAGGGTTGCGCGAGAAGGTGATCGCGCACATTGGCGACAACGACATCTATGTCGTCGACGCGTTCGCCGGGGCCGACCCGAAGCAGCGGATCGCCGTCCGCATCGTCACGAACCACCCCTACCACGCGCTCTTCGCGCGGACGATGTTCATCGACCCCACCGAGGACGAGCTGCGCGACTTCGAGCCGCAGGCGCTCGTCCTGCACGCGCCCGCGCTCGAGGCAGACCCGGCTGCGGACGGCACGCGCACCGGCACCTTCGTCGTTCTCCATCCGACTCGGCAGGAAGTCCTGATCGGCGGCACGTTCTACGCAGGGGAGATCAAGAAGTCGATCTTCACGTTGATGAACGACCGGCTGCCGCTCGAGGGCGTCTTCCCGATGCACTGCTCGGCGAACGTCGGCGACGACGGCGACGTGGCGATCTTCTTCGGGCTCTCCGGCACCGGCAAGACCACGCTCTCGGCCGATCCGGAGCGCCGCCTGATCGGCGACGACGAGCACGGCTGGGGCAACGACGGCGTCTTCAACTTCGAGGGCGGCTGCTACGCGAAGGTGATCCATCTCTCGCCCGAGGCCGAGCCGGAGATCCACAGGATGACGCACACCTACGGGACGATCCTCGAGAACGTCGCAGTCGACGAGCGCGGCGTGGTCGATCTCGACGATGGCTCCAAGACCGAGAACACCCGCGCCGCCTACAAGCTCGAGCAGATCGCAAACGCGCTGCCGGCCAAGCGCGCGGGGCATCCGAGCTCGGTGATCTTCCTGACCGCCGACGCGTTCGGGATCCTGCCCCCGATCGCGTGGCTGACGCGCGACCAGGCGATGTACTGGTTCGTCTCCGGCTTCACGGCCAAGCTCGCCGGCACCGAGATCGGCGTCAAGGAGCCGCAGCCGACCTTCTCCGCCTGCTTCGGCGCCCCGTTCTTGCCACAGCCGCCGGCGGTCTACGCGCGCCTGCTCGGGAAAAAGCTGGACGAGCACGGCGCGAGGGTCTGGCTCGTGAACACCGGCTGGACGGGCGGCCCGTACGGCGAGGGCGAGCGAATGCCGATCCAGGCGACTCGCGCGCTCCTCCGTGCGGCGATCTCCGGCGAGCTCGACGACGTTGAGTACCGCACCGACAAGCTCTTCGGCTTCGAGGTGCCCGTCGAGGTCCCGGGCGTGGACTCGAAGCTGCTCGACCCGCGTGGGACGTGGAGCGACCCGGCCGCCTACGACACGAGGGCGCGCGAGCTGGCGACGATGTTCCGCGACAACTTCACGAAGTTCAACGCCGACGAGAACATCGTTCTCGCAGGCCCGCGCATCTGACGCAGCGCCCGAACCGTTTCGGATAGCGTCAAGCGCGGTGGACGCGAAGCACGACGTACTCGTGATCGGGGCCGGCTGCGCCGGTATGCGCGCCGCGATCGAGGCCCACGACGCGGGCGCGGACGTCGCCGTCGTCTCGAAGCTCCACCCGACGCGCAGCCACTCCGGCGCGGCCGAGGGCGGCATTAACGCGGCGCTCGGAAACTCGGGCGAGGACAGCCCCGAGAGCCACACTTTCGACACCGTCAAGGGCTCCGACTACCTCGGCGACCAGGACTCGATCGAGATCCTCTGCCGGGAGGCGCCGGGCGACATCTACCAGCTCGAGCACTGGGGCGCCGTCTTCTCGCGCGCCGAGGACGGCAGGCTGGCGCAGCGCCCGTTCGGCGCCGCCGGCTCCCCCCGAACCGTCTTTGCGGCCGACATCACCGGGCACGTGCTGATCCAGGTGCTCTACGAGCAGCTCGTCAAGCGCGAGATCAAGGTCTACGAGGAGTTCTTCGCCTGGCAGCTCGTCGTCCACCAGGACCGCTGCCAGGGCGTGATCGCGTGGGATCTCCTGCACGGAGGCCTGAAGGCGATCGGCGGCAAGACGACCGTGCTCGCCACCGGGGGCGTCGGCCGGCTCTACCGCGCGACGACGAACGCCTACGCCTGCACCGGCGACGGGATGTCGATGGCGCTCCGCGCCGGGCTGCCGCTGAAGGACATCGAGTTCATGCAGTTCCACCCCACGACGATGTACCCGAGCGGGATCCTGATCACCGAGGGCTGCCGGGGCGAGGGCGGGATCCTGCGCAACTCCGAGGGTGAGCGCTTCATGGAGCGCTACGCGCCGACCGCCAAGGACCTGGCGAGCCGCGACGTCGTCTCGCGCTCCGAGCAGACCGAGATCGACGAGGGACGCGGGATCAACGGCTCCGTCCTGCTCGACCTGACACACCTCGGCGCCGAGCGGATCCTCACGCGCCTGCCCGGCTCCCGCGAGCTGGCGATGGTCTACGCGGGCGTCGACCCGATCCACGAGCCGATCCCCGTCCGGCCCGGTGCCCACTACCACATGGGCGGCGTCGAGACCGACTCCGACGGGCTGACCGAGCTGACGGGGCTCTACGCCGCCGGCGAGGTCGCCTGCGTCTCCGTGCACGGGGCCAACCGGCTCGGGGGCAACTCGCTGATGGAGACGATCACGTTCGGTCGCCGCGCCGGGCGCTCCGCCGCCGAGTGGGCGCTCGCGAACACGACTGTCGAAGTGCCCGCGTCCGCGACGCGCGACGCCGAGCGCGAGCTGAAGCAGCTGCTCGGCCGCTCCGAGGGCGAGCGCCCGTGGCAGATCCGGGACGAGCTCGGCCAGACGATGCTGAAGAACTTCGGGGTCTTCCGCCGCGAGGATCAGATGGCCGAGCAGATCGAGGTCATCGCCGGGTTGAAGGAGCGTTACCCCAACGTCGTCGTCGAGGACAAGGGCGACGTCTTCAACTCCGACCTGACGCAGGCGATCGAGCTCGGCTACCTGCTCGACATCGCCGCCTGCATGCTCCAGGCCGGGATCGCGCGCAAGGAGAGCCGCGGCGCCCACTCGCGACCGCACGACTATCCGACCCGCGACGACGAGAACTTCATGAAGCACTCGATCACGCGCTGGGTCGACG
>JBBDWT010000129.1:0-1638 GCA_040902705.1 Acidimicrobiia bacterium
TAGCGTCGGACGGACCGCTCGCCCGACAGGGAGCCTCTGCCATGCCCACCGTGCTCTCGCCGATGTTCCTGTGATGACCGCACGGAGGAACGTCGGCACCGTGTTGGCCGCGGTCGTGATCGCGCTCGCCACGCTGGGCGCGGGATCGAGCTCGGCCACCCGTGCAGAGGGAGCGGATGCGCCGTCCTCGATCGCCGAGCTCCAGCGCTCGTTGCGCGACGGGGACACCACCTGCCGGGCGGTGACCGCCAGGTCGCTCGCACGCATCCGCGAGGCCGACCCCGACGTGCATGCCGTCGTCGAGACCAACCCGGACGCGATCGCGATCGCTCGTCGCCTCGACGCGCGCCAGCGCGCGGGTCGTCCGCTCGGGTCGCTGCACTGCGTGCCGCTCCTGGTCAAGGCCAACTACCAGACGGCGGACACGCTCGACACGACCGCGGGCTCGATCCTGATGAAGGGGTTCGAGGCGTCGGAGGACGCGTTCGTGGTGCGCCGGCTGCGCCAGCAGGGCGCGGTCGTGCTCGGCAAGACCAACATGGACGAGTGGGCGCACGGCACTGCGGGGTACAGCTCGCTCGGCGGCCAGACCGCCAACGGGCTGCGGACCACGCGCGGTCCGAGCGGCTCGAGCGGCGGATCCGCGGCGGCGGTCGCGCAGGGGATGGCGCTCGTGGCCACCGGCAGCGACACGGGCGGGTCGATCCAGGGCCCGGCCAGCTGGAACGGCGTCGTCGGCCTGCGCCCGACGGTCGGGCTGATCTCGCGCGCGGGGATCATCCCGTTCGCGTCGTTCAGCGATGTCCCCGGCCCGCTCGTCGGATCGGTGGCCGACCTGGCGCGTGTCCTCGGGACGCTCACCGGTGTCGACCCCGATGATCCCGACACCCGTGACAGTCGGGGTCACTTCGCCACCGACTACACGCGGTTCCTGGACGCCGACGGGCTCCGCGGCGCGCGCATCGGCGTGCTGCGCGAGATGGGCGGCTTCGAGCTTCGCGGCGGCAATGCCGATGTCGATGCCGCGTTCGAGGACGCGCTCGCGACCATGCGCGAAGGCGGCGCACGGATGGTCGACCTCCCGTCGTTGGACGTCAACGAGGCCACGCTCGAGAGCCTCGGACAGATCACTTCATCGCAGTTCCACACCGAGCTCGACGAGTGGTTCGCGGGCCCCGGTCGCGACGCGCCGGTCCACAGCCTCGCCGAGGTGGTCCAGGCGAGCTCGCAGCCCGGTGTTCGCGAGGTCGTTCGGGTGCTCTCCTCGCTCGAGCAATCGTTGGCGGTGAGCGTGGACGCGGCGACCTTCGATGCCGCAGTCGCCCAGACCGACCGTGTGCGGGACGCGACGCTCGACCTGATCCGCGACCACGAGCTCGACGCGATCGTCTACCCCACGATGATGTGCCCGGCGGCGCCGCTGCCGGGAGAGGTCGATCCGACCTGGGAGTGCACGGAGGACGGTGTCGTGTTCGAGCCTCCCCTGGAGTACGGCCAGATCCCGGGTGCGTTGCCGACGATCATCTCGCCGATCACACGACTCCCTGCCCTCACGGTCCCGGGCGGTGCGCTCCCGGGCGACCAGCGACTCGGGATCAACTTCCTCGGCCGCGGCTTCAGCGAGGGCGAGCTGATCCG
>JBBDWT010000129.1:1738-22779 GCA_040902705.1 Acidimicrobiia bacterium
GCACGACCCAGGTGAGGGCTCATGGCTGATCGCAAGGACCTCGACTTCACCTATTCGCTGATCGATCGCCTCTTCCGGCTCAGCCTGGGCGAGCTCGCCGACTTCAGCGGAGCCAAGTACGACGGAGACTTCTCGCTCAGCCTCGAAGAGGCTCAACGGCGCAAGCACGACTACGTCGCCGAGCAGATCGGGATCGGACCGGGCAAGCGCGTGCTCGACCTGGGTTGCGGCTGGGGCCCGCTGCTCGACTTCGTTCGGAGCCGCGACGGCAGCGGAGTCGGGGTCACGCTCTCGTCGGCGCAGCTCGCCGCGTGCCGGCGTAACGGTCTCGACGTCCACCTCTGTGACGCGCGGGTGGTCACCCGCGAGACCTTCGGGCCCTTCGACGCCGTGGCGAGTCTCGGCGCCTTCGAGCACTTCTGCTCTCCCGAGGAGCAGGCTGCCGGACGACAGGAGGAGATCTACCGCGCGCTCTTCGCCAACGTCGCGAGCGTGCTGCCCGACCATGGTCGCTTCTACCTCCAGACGATGGTCTTCGGCCCGAACATGATCCCGCTCGACGACGTCGACATCCGCGCCCCGCGCGAGTCCGACGCGTGGTACCTCGCTCTGCTGGGGCGCCAGTTCCCCGGCTCGTGCCTTCCCTTCGGGCAGGAGCAGATCATCACGAGCGCCGAGCCGCACTTCGACCTCGTGTCGAGCACGAGCGGCCGGATCGACTACATCGAGACCATCCGTCAATGGCGACAGCGGTTCGCCGAACCGAGCCTGAAGAAGACGCTGCTCAAGCTCCGCCTCATCCCGCGCTGGCTGACCAGCGCCGACTTCCGCCTCGCGTTCACGTCGGGCGTGAGCCCGAACAGCGTCTGCTTCGAGCGTGAGCTGCTCGAGCACCATCGACTCGTGTTCGAGAAACGGGGGAGTCGAGCGCAGCTCGACGAGTCCTGATCGATCTCGTGACCGCCGCCCGGCATGACGGACCGGCATCTCGGCGACGACGTGCTCGAGGCGGCCGAGTCACTCCTTGCGCGCTCGACTCGGTGCGACGCGCGGAGGCTCGTCGGGCTGCTTCGGGTACTGCGGCGGCCACGGCGCATCCATGAGTCCGGCCGCGCGGTCGCGCTCGTGCATCGCGAGCAAGGGCTCGAGCGACTGGGGATGGTCGTTCATGTCGGCCCACGGGTCACCCTGAGCGTCGAATCGCGCCGGCAGCGTGGCGATGGTCAGGTCGTCGGGGTGGATGTCCCCGAGCTCGTGCCACGCGAACGGTGACGAGACCTGTGCGCCCGGACGCGCGCGTACCGACCACGCGCCGAACACGGTCTTGTGCGGCGCGTTCTGGTTGAAGTCGACGAAGACCCGCTCACCGCGCTCCTCCTTCCACCATGCTGCGGTCAGGAGGTCGGGGTGGCGTCGTTCGAGCTCACGCGCGATCGCGACGGCCGCGGATCGAACCTGGTACGAGTCCCATCGCGGCTCGAGCCGTACATAGACGTGGATGCCGCGGTTTCCGGTCGTCTTCGGGTAGCCGACGATCTCGAGCTCCTCGAGGAGCGCTCGCACCTCGACGGCGGCCGCGCGCACGTGCGTGAAGTCGGTGCCGGGCTGCGGGTCGAGATCGAGGCGGAGCTCGTCGGTGTGGTCGGGATCGTCGGCGAGGTAGGGCCACGGGTGGAAGCCGAGGCAGCCGATGTTGACGGCCCAGACCACGTGCGCCAGGTCGGCGGCGACGAGCGCGTCCGACGTCGTGCCGTTCGGGGTGCTGACGACGGTCGTCTCGAGCCAGTCGGGTGCCGACTTCGGCACGCGCTTCTGGAAGAAGGACGGTCCCTCCGCGCCGTCCGGGAAACGCTGCATCAGCGTCGGGCGACCGCCCATCGTTCGCATGAGCGGCTCCGCGAACCGGAGGTAGTGCTCGACGAGGTCGAGCTTCGTCTCGCCGCGCTCGGAGAAGAACACCTTGTCGGGGCTCGAGACCTTGACCTCGTGTCCGTCGACCTCGAGCACGGTCTCGTTCCCCTTGGCCACGGGTCCACCGTACCGGCGTGCGTCGGATCGTGATCGTCTGCCGGTGCACTCCGCGCGCCGCCGCCGGGCGCCTCGTCAGCCGGTATCGGACGCGCGCGTCGGGGATGCGAGGAGCGATGCGAGGCTGGTTCCCCACCGGCGGGCACGTGCGGCCTCGTCGGGCTCGAGCTCGCTCTCCTTGGTGACGAGGAAGCTCTCCGGCTCCGTGAGCAGCGAGCACCCGATCATGCGCAGTCGACGTGCGATCCCCTTGCTGGCGCTCCCCGTGAGCCACGGCCGGGCGTCGAGTCTCGTGTCGAAGGCCGCGGCCTCGAGCGCGAGCTGGCCGACCCGGTCGAGCCAGTCGCGAACGCCGGGACCTTCCGCGTCCGGATCGACGGACAGCTCGCTGCCGGGCTTCTCGGCGGCGTCCACTGCGGCCTTGCGGGTGCCGGCCCGGCTCATGCCGTGCGCGTGGGTGGGACCTCCCACGACCAACAGGTCGGCACCACTCTCGAGGGCGGCGTCGGCGCCGTCGACCGGCACCACGGCCACGTCGAGCGACTCGCGGAGGCCGTCCGCGATCGCATCGGCGATGGTGTGGGTGTTGTGGTACATCGACTCGTAGACCACGACGGCTCTCATGGCGCTGCCTCTCGCTGCGGGATGCGTCCGACGGTATCGACGTCCACGGCGAGGCTCGTAGGGTCGAAGGTCCCTCCGGCGGGGGCCGCTCGTCGCTGGCTTGAGGCCGGTGCCGCGGCAACGATGCAGCCCACGCGAGAGCACGAGAGGAAGCATCGGTCGAGATGACGATCACGTCGCGCCCCTCGGGCCTCACGAGCAACGAGGTGCGGCGGCGCCTGGTCGAGCACGGCCCGAACCTGGCGGTGCCGCGCCAGGTGCGGCCGAAGGTGTGGCACTGGCTGACCCGTGCGCTGTCGGATCCGATGACGCTGCTGCTCCTCGTCGCCGCCCCCACCTATCTCGCGCTGGGCGACGCGGCCAGCGCGGCGATCGCGTTGGGGGCGATCATCCCCCTCGCGGCCACGGGGTTCGTGCTGGAGACGCGCGCCGAGCGTGCCCTCGACGAGCTCTCCCGCATGAACGCTCCGCACGCACGGGTCGAGCGCGACGGCCGGATGGTCGAGATCCCCGCGGAGGGCGTCGTACCGGGCGATCTGCTCGAGCTGCGCGAGGGCGACGTGATCGCCGCCGACGGTCGCATCGTCGACGTCGCGCAGCTCGCGGTGGACGAGTCGCCCCTCACGGGAGAGTCGTCGGTCGTCGACAAGGCCGTCCGCGGCCCCGCGGCCGCGACCCGTGTCTTCATGGGCACCACGGTGCTGTCCGGGCGCGCCCTCGTCGTGGTCGAGCAGACCGGCGCATCGACCGAGTACGGCCGGGTCGGTGCACTCCTGGCGGACGCGACACCGCCTCGAACCCCTCTGCAACACGTCGTCCGGCGGCTCGTCGTGCGCCTCGGCATGGTCGCGACAGGATTCTGCATGGCCGTCGCGGGTGTGGAGCTGTTGCGCGGCAGCGGCTGGGGCGCGGCGCTCCTGGCGGGCGTGAGTCTCGCGATCGCGACGGTTCCCGAGGAGTTCCCCCTCGTGTACACGTTGTACCTGGCCCTCGGCGCGCGTCGGCTGGCCCGGGAGCACGCGCTCGTGCGGCGACTGGCCGCGGTCGAGACCCTGGGTGGGACCACCGTGATCTGCACCGACAAGACCGGCACCCTCACCCTCGGTCACGTGGCAGTCGGCGCGCTCGTCACAGCCGACGGCACCCGCCACCGCGGCGAGGCATGCGAGGGCGAGGGCGAGGGCGACGGCGAGGTGGACGCGTTGCTCCGCGCCGCCGTGCTGGCCAGCGAGCCCCGGCCGTTCGACCCCCTGGACCGCGCGATCGTCGCGGCGGCGCGCGAGCACGACGTCGACGTCGACGCACTGCACGCGCAGACCCTGGTGCGCGATTATGCGTTCGACCCCACCCGACGGTGCCTGACGCACATCTGGAGTGACGGCGCCGGCCCGTTCGTCGTGGCATCGAAGGGTGCCGCCGAAGGGCTCCTCGGACGCGTGTCCTGCGATCCCGGTGCGCGTGCGGCGCTGGAGGAGATGCTCGCGGTGCTCGCCTCCGAAGGCATGCGCGTGATCGCCGTCGCGGCCGGACACGTCGGGCGCAGCACGGACCGCGATCACGACGAGCGAGCGCTTCGCATCGTGGGGCTCATCGGTCTCACCGATCCGCTGCGACCCGGCGTCTCCGACGCGGTGCGCGAGTGCACCGACGCGGGTGTCCGGGTCGTGATGGTGACCGGCGACCACCCGGCCACGGCGCGGGCGGTCGCGGAAGGGATCGGCCTCCCGCGTGGCGACAACCGCGTCGCGACCGGCACCGAGATGGACGCGGCGGATGGGCCCGCGCTCGCCTCGCTCGCCCGTGAGACCGCGATCTTCGCTCGCAGCCGCCCGGAGCAGAAGCATCACCTGGTCGAGGCGCTCCAACGCAACGGTCAGGTCGTGGCCATGACGGGCGACGGCATCAATGACGCGCCGGCGTTACGGCAGGCGGACATCGGTCTCGCGATGGGGCTGCGCGGCACGGAGGTCGCTCGCGAGGCGGCGACGATGGTGCTCCTCGACGACAACTTCGCAACGATCGTGGTGGCGATCCGCGAGGGCCGGCGGATCTTCGACAACCTCCGGGCCGCGTTCGCGTACCTCGTCGCGTACCACGTCCCGCTGCTCGCAGCCGCGCTGCTGATCCCGCTGCTCGGCGAGCCCCTCCTGCTGTTGCCGATCCACCTCATCCTGCTCCAGATCATCGGGCACCCGACGGCGGCATTGGCATTCGAGGGAGACCAACCTGCGGCCGACGTGATGCAGCGCCCACCCCGATCGGCTCGCGCCTCGTTGCTCTCCCGGCGCACTCTCCTACGGTCGGTGGGTGTCGGAGCAGGCGTGGCCGTCGGAGTCATCGGCGCCTATGTCCTTCGCCGCGACGCCGGTGCCTCTGCGGTCGACGCTCGCGCGTTCGCGTTCGCCGTCCTGCTCGTGGCCGAGATCCTGGTCGTGTTCGTCGTACGAGCCGGAGACGAGCCCTTCTGGCGCGTCGGGACGCGCGGCAACCGCTCGCTGCTCGGCGTGACGGCCGTCTCGATCGCGATGGCCGCGATGGTCTTCCTGGTGCCTCCGCTGCGAGAGCTGCTCAAGCTCGGCACGCTCGATGCCGCCCAAGCCGCTGCAGCCATCGGGGTCGCGATCGTCGCGGTGGTCGTCCCTTCGGTCGCGCGGCGCGTGCGCTCCGGGGGCTGGTGATCGTGGTACCTCCTGAGCTCGGGGAGCGGTGGTCACCCGGTGCGGACGAGGGATCCGCACGCGTGCTCGAGACGCACATCTCGTGGCTGTTCCTGCTGGGTGACCGTGCGTACAAGCTCAAGAAGCCGGTGCACCTCGACTTCCTCGACTTCTCGACGCGGGAAGCCCGCGCCGGGGCGTGTCGTCGCGAGGTCGAGCTCAACCGTCGGCTGGCACCCGACGTGTACCTCGGCGTCGCCGACGTGTACGGATCGGACGGGCAGCCGTGCGACCACCTCGTGGTGATGCGCCGGATGCCCGATGACCGACGGCTCTCCGTGCTGGTGGAGCGCGGCGAGGACATCGAGGACGACGTACGCGGGATCGCGCGCCTCCTGGCCGCGTTCCATGCTCGGGCCGAGTCCTCTCCCGACATCTCGGCGACGGCCACGGCCGCCGCGGTCCGCGCCCGGTGGGAGTCGAGCTTCGCGACCATGTCCCGGTTCCGCGGCACCCTCCTCGACGAGGAGGTCGCGCGCCGAGTCGAAGATCAGGTGCGGCGATACCTTGCTGGACGGGGCCCGCTCTTCGCGGAACGCATCGCGAGCGCCAAGATCCGCGACGGTCACGGCGACCTCCTCGCCGACGACATCTACTGCCTCGATGACGGCCCACGCGTGCTCGACTGCATCGAGTTCGACGACACCCTCCGCTACGGCGACGTCGTCTCCGACGTCGCGTTCCTCGCGATGGACCTCGAGCGCTTGGGTGCGGACGCGCTCGCGAGTCGGTTCCTCGGGTGGTACCGGGGGTTCGCGGACGAGCACGCACCGGACACGCTGGTCGAGCACTACCTCGCGTACCGGGCACACGTCCGAGCCAAGGTCGCGTGTCTCCGGTTCGAGCAGGGTGACGACGCGAGCGGTCCCGCAGCCGCTGACCTGCTCCGGCTCTGCGCCGCCCACGCTGAGCGGACGCGCGTCGTGCTCACGCTCGTCGGAGGCCTGCCGGGAACCGGCAAGTCGACCTTGGCCGGCACCGTCGCCGATCGGCTCGGGTGGAGCGTCCTGCGCTCCGACGAGGTCCGCAAGGACATCGCCGGCATCGGGCATGCGGCACGAAGTGGCGCCGGCTACCGCGAGGGCATCTACTCGCCGGAGGCGACCCGGCGCACCTACGGCGAGCTCCTCCGCCGCGCCGGCTCCCTGCTGGAGCGCGGTGAGTCGGTCCTGCTCGATGCGTCGTGGACCGATGCGGCCGCGCGGGACGCGGCGGCATCGTTGGCCGAGGACACGAGCGCGGAGCTGTGTCAGCTGCGCTGCGTCGCTCCCGCTTCGGTCACGGCGCGCCGGATCGAGCGACGCACGTTCGCGGCCAACGATCCCTCCGACGCGACGGTCGACGTCGCGCGTCGCATCGGTGCCGACGCGCCACCCTGGGACGCGGCCACGTCGATCGACACCACCGTCCCCGAGCACGAGTCGCTCGCCGCCGCGCTCCGCGCCCTGCGGGTCGACGCGTGACGCGTGCCGTGACCGGCCATCGGGTCGGCCGCGCACGAGATCCGCGCGGCCTCGTGCCGCGCGGCATCACTGCTCCGGCAGGGAGCGGCGACCGTCGTGATCGGGGCCGGGGGCCGGGATGCGCCGCCCGGAGATCATCTCGGTCGTGATCCGCACGAAGGAGTCGCGCTTCCCGGGCGCCCACGGTCGGAGGTCGAGCGCGTACGCCTGCTCGATCTCGTGCGTGCGCCAGAGATTGGAGGCGTGACCGACGACGAGCACGCTCCAACCCGCCGCCTGTGCCTCGTCGATGTCGTCGACCTCGAACGCGACGACCGCACGCTCGAGCGCCGCGCGGAGCTTCGGCCCGTCGCCGGTCCGGAACACCACCTCGCCCTCCAGGAGCGCGTAGTTGACCGGGAGGATGGAAGGGAGCGCGCCGATCGTCAGACCCACGCGCCCGAACGAGCCGCTCCCGAGCAGCGCACGGCACTCGGGCGCCGTGAGGATCTCCATCTCCGTGTCCAGCGGCCACATCGGGGGATGGCACCACGCTGTGGTGCTCGGAGCCAGGGCCGAAAGACCCTGCTCCGGGCCCATCCTGTTGGGGCGCCCCCTATCTCACGGGTAGGTTGTCGAGGCCGCAGGAGTGAGGCCGGCACGGGGCTTCGGTGCGACGGTTGATCGGAATGTGGATGCCCGACGACGAGCACGATGTGACCGCGGTCGAGGATGGGCATTCCCCGACCGTCGGCGATCAGGTCGCGTGGGCGATCGTCGACGCCGCGCCCGACGGCATCGTGGTCGCCGACGAGGGCGGCACCATCCTCGTCGCCAACCAGAAGGCGGCGGAGCTCTTCGGCTGCGGCCGCACCGAGCTCATGGGTCGCTCGATCGATGACCTCCTCCCGGACCGGTTCCGCCAGGTGCACCGTGCGCACCGCACCCGGTACCGGGTGGAGCCCCGGAAGCGTGCGATGGGGATCGGCCAGACGTTGTTCGGGCGCCGCGAGGACGGCACCGAGTTCCCGGTCGAGGTGAGCCTCAGCCCGATGAGTGGCGACGGGACGCTCCGGATCATCGCGGTCGTGCGCGATGTGAGCGATCGCCTCGAGTTGGAAGCAGACAGGCGACGGATCGCCGAGACGCTGGACGCGACGCGCGACGCCGTGCTGATCCTCGACGCCGAGACGCTCCGCTTCGTCTACGTGAACCAGGGCGCGGTCGACCAGGTCGGGTACACGGCCGACGAGCTGCTCACGATGACGATGCTGCACATCACGCCCGAGTTCGACGAGGCGCGCCTGCGCGATCTCCTCGATCCGCTCGACCGTGGCGAGGTGTCGTCGGTCATGTTCACGACGACCCACCGCCGACGCGACGGGTCGGACGTGCCGGTCGAGATCATCCTCCAGGCGGCGGATCTCGCCGACGGGCGGCCGCGCTCGTACGTGAAGATCGTCCGCGACATCTCGGCCCGCCTCGAGCGCGAGGCGCGGCTGCGCGACGCGGAGGAGGGCCTGCGCGTCATGGAGGACCGCGACCGCATCGCGCGCGACCTCCACGATGTCGTGATCCAGCGGCTCTTCGCCGTCGGCCTCGCGGTCCAGGGTGTGCAGGTCAGGAACCCCGAGGCCGAGACGTCGCAGCGGCTGGCGGACGTCGTCGACGAGCTGGACGAGACGATCCGCGAGATCCGCTCGGTGATCTTCAGCCTCCAACGCGGCGGCACCGGACCGGGGCCGGGGCTCCGAGCCGAGATCGCGCGTGTGATCGCCGACGAGACCGAAGTCCTCGGGTTCGAGCCCCGCGTGCACTTCGAGGGTGTCATCGACACAGCACCCGCGGAGGTCAGGGAGGAGCTCCTGCCGACGCTGCGCGAGGTGCTGTCGAACGTGGGTCGCCACGCGCGAGCGTCGTCGGCGCTCGTGACGGTGACGGCGGGCGACCGGATGACGCTGCGCGTCGAGGACGACGGCATCGGGATCCCGGACCAGCCCGCCGCGGGCAACGGCACGCGCAACATGCACGAGCGTGCCGATCGCCTCGGCGGCAGGTGTGCGATCTCGATGAATCCCGACGGGGGGACCACCATCGAATGGTCGGTCCCGATGTCGCTCGAGGGGTAGCGGGCGAAGCGGGGCTCAGTAGCCCGTCGGGAACGTCTCCGGCGGCTCACCCTCGTCCCACTGCGAGGTGCGCTCGAGTGGGACCAGCGCGCGAGTCCGGTCGACGTGGATGACGGCGTCGAACTGGTCGGCGAGGCGTGCCTCGAAGTAGTGGCTCTGCAGCTCCGTCTGTGGTCGGTACACGACGCCGATCGCGCGTTCGAGCCGCGGGACCGTGAGCGCGTCCTGGGCCGGTCCGTGCCCCGTGGGGACCCAGAAGCTCGGCATGCCGACCTCGTGCAGGAACGCCTCGTGGCTGTCCGCGCGAGCGCGGCGCACGTGCTTGCGCTCGGCCGGCGCGCCCCAGTCCGAGGCCGCGGTGACTCGACCGTCGTACGTCGTGAAGCCGATGAGCACGGCATCGCCGCGATGGCGTTGCCGGGCGAGCTGTCCGACGTTGAGCTCGCCGCGTGCGCTCATGCTGGTCGCTCGTGCGTCACCGACATGGGAGTTGTGCTCCCACACCACCACTTTCGCTCGATCGACCTGTTGGTCGAGGTGGTCGATCAGCGCGTCGAGCGTGTTGGCCATGTGGCGGTCGCGCAGGTTCCACGAGGAGACCTCGGCGCGGTACATCTGCTGGTAGTACTCCTCGGCGTCGCGCACGAGCACCGCGTTCTGCTCGGCGAAGAAGAGCTCGTCCTCGGCGACCCAGCCATCGCGACGGAGGTACGCCTCCGACTGCCGACGGAGCGCGAGCAGCTGGGCCACGACCTCGTCCTCGCAGGGCACCGCGTGCTCGAACGCAAGGGCATAGCCGTAGGCCTGGCCCTCGGCTCCGATGTGGTCGAAGCACGAGTAGCGCGCGCGGGCGTGCTCCGCCTCTGCCGGGTCGACGCGGTCGAGGTACTCCACGACCGCTTCCATGGATGCACGGAGGCTGTAGAGGTCGAGCCCGTAGAACCGTGCCTTCGTCGCCGGGGAGCGGTGCGCGTCGTTCCTGGCCCGCAGCCACTCGACGAACTCGACGACGTCCCGGTTGCGCCACATCCACGCCGGGAACCTGCGGAAGTCGCGCAACGCGGTCTCCGCGTCGAGGTCGGGCGACTGGCCCATGACGTAGCGATTGACGCGGTAGGCGTCGGGCCAGTCGGCTTCGACCGCGACCGCGTGGAACCCGCATTCGTCGACGAGACGCCGCGTGATCCGCGCGCGCTCCCGGTAGAACTCATGCGTCCCGTGTGACGCCTCGCCGATCAGTACGACCCTTCGATCCCCGATGAGCTCGAGCAGCCCGTCGTAGTCCTCGCGCGAACCCGAGATGAGGTGTGCCGAGTGCTCGACCGATCGGACGCTTCGGTCGACGGACGTCGTGCGGGTCATGATCTGCATCGTCCACCTGCCGGGTGCGTCCGGCAACGGGCCATTCGGCCACACGCTCGGGCCCTTCGGCCCTGCCCGCCGCTTCCGTGGTCACTCGACACTCGTGCCGACGATCCGGTCGGCGGGGCGTACCCTCGACCTCGAACCCTGTGATGCGACGAGGAAGGAAGACGATGGCAGCCGGTCTGACCGAGCTCTCCCACGACGAGTGCCTCACGCTGCTGCGTGCGCACGTCGTCGGTCGCATCGCGGTCGTGGTGAACGATTTCCCGGCGATCTTCCCCGTCAACTACCGGATGGCCGAGACATCAGGGCCAGTCTGGCTCGCACTACGGACTCGGCGGGGCAACGTGCTCGACCGGGCATCGATGCGGGTCGGGTTCGAGATCGACGGGATCGATGTCGCCGCCCACCAGGGGTGGTCGGTGCTCGTGCGGGGCACGCTGCACCGGGTCGATCCGGACGCCGCCGACTTCCGGGAGCGCTTTGATCCGAAGCCGTGGATCACCGAGGACCGCGACGCCTGGCTCGTGGTGGACCCCTTCTCGATCACGGGTCGCCGGCTCGACGCACCGGTGGGCGAGTTCGAGTACAACCCCGAGGGATACCTCTAGGCCGTTGCGTCGCGGCTACTCGCCACCGCAGCCCGCGCCTTGCAGCGTGCGGCGCAACCCGTCGGCGAGCTGCTGGCGCTCGGTCTTGGAGAGGTCGGCGCTCGCGTGCATGCCCAGCCAGGTGTAGTAGCCCGGCGGCATCGACCCCTCGATGATGGTCTCGGCGGCGTCGTCGGCCTCGCCGCCGTGGCCGGTGCACTCGGAGAAGTTCAACGCGTCCCTCCCCTCGTCGACGTGGTTCGTGATCCACCACGAGAGCGGAGCGATGTCCTCCCACCAGTAGGTGTTGGTCTGGTTGCTGTGGCAGTCGAAGCACGCGGCCTTCGCGAGGCGGAGCGTGCGAGGGCTGTCCCACGGCGGTTGCTTGTTCGTCGCCGAGTTGCTCACGCGGATCGGCACGAGCTGGAGGATGCCGAACGCGACGACGACGACGATCACCGTCACGAGGATGCCGCGACGAGAGATCTTGCTCCTGAGTGTTTCCAGCATGCCGAGCATCTTGGCCCGCGTCGTGCCGGCAGGCGAGTGCCGAAGGTCCCCTCGCACTGGTGCCGTCGGTCGCTCGGGGCGGGCCCGTCGCGGTGGTGCCGTCGCCGGTCTTGCCACGACCGGGCGGAGACATCATCATCGGCGCGGTCCTGAGCACTGAGCGCGCCCCCGAGACCGGACTGACGACCGCGGAGGCGCGCGCGCGCCTCGCGGTGGACGGGCCCAACGCCCTCCCGACGGCGAGACCTCCGAGCCTGTGGCGCCAGATGGCCGGTCAGTTCGTCCATTTCTTCGCGCTGCTGTTCTGGGTGGCGGGCGCGCTCGCGTTCATCGCCGGTCTTCCCCAGCTCGGGGTCGCGATCTTCGTGGTCATCGTGCTGAACGGCCTCTTCGCGTTCGCTCAGGAGCGTCGGGCCGAGCATGCCGCCCGAGAGCTGCGTGACCTGCTCCCGAGGCTGGCGACGGTCCTGCGCGACGGAGCCGTCGTGGAGATCGACGCTGAAGATCTCGTGACCGGCGACCTCGTGCTGCTCAACGGCGGAGACCGCATCTCTGCCGACATGCGGATCAGCCGCGCGCACGGTCTGGCGATCGACACCTCGACGCTCACCGGGGAGAGCGTTCCCGCGCATACGCAACGCGGCGAACTCGTGCACGCGGGCTGCTACGTCGTCGAGGGGGAGGCCCGCGCCGTCGTCGAGCTCACGGGATCTTCGACGCGCTTCGCGTCGATCGCGAGCCTCACCGAGGGGCAGCCGCCGGCTCCGACGCCGCTGAGGCTCGAGCTGGATCGAGTGTCGCGACTCATCGCGGCGGTCGCGATCGGTGTGGGCCTGCTCTTCTTCTCGCTCGCGCTCCTCTTGGGCACTTCCGCGTCGGATGGCTTCCTGTTCGCCGTCGGGTTGACCGTCGCCGTCGTGCCCGAGAGCCTCCTGCCCACGGTGACCCTCTCGCTCGCGGTCGGGGCGCAGCGGATGGCGACCCGGCACGGGCTCGTCCGGCACCTCGAGGCGGTGGAGACGCTCGGCTCGACGACCTTCATCTGCACCGACAAGACCGGCACCCTGACGCGCAACCAGATGTCCGTCGTCGAGGTGTGGATGCCCACGGGCAGCGCCTCCATCGAGGGCGTGGGGTACGCCCCGGCGGGCGTGGTTCGCGGCGGGTCCGACTCGGTCGCCCGGGCCCTCGTCGACGTCGGGCGAGTGGCCGGTCGGGCGTCGACCGGATCGGCGGTCGAGCGCGACGGGGAGTGGGTCGCGCAGGGCGATCCCATGGAGGCGGCGCTCGTCGTCATGGCCCGTCGCGTCGGGGTGGACCTCGGGGCCGACGAGCGGACGGCGCGAGAGATCGAGCGCTTCCCGTTCGACCCGCGTCGGCGTCGGATGTCCGTCGTCACCGACGCCGAGGTGCTGGTGAAGGGTGCTCCGGATGCCGTGCTCCCGCGATGCTCACACCTGCCCGAGGCGGACGTTGCGTTGCAGCGTCTCGCGGCACGTGGGCTGCGCGTGCTGGCGGTCGCACGCCGACCGCTCGATGGCGCTCCACCCATCTCGGCCGACGACGCGGAGCGCGACCTGACGCTGCTCGGACTGGTGGGGCTCGAGGACGCACCACGAGCGGGCGCCTCGGAGGCGATCGCGGCCTGTCGTCGAGCCGGCGTGCGCGTCGCGATGGTGACCGGCGACCACCCGGAGACGGCGCGAGCGATCGCACGCGAGGTCGGGCTGCTAGATCACGGGGAGCTCGTCGTCGTCGGTGACGATCTCCCCGCCGACGACGCTGTGCTCGGAGCCCTCATCGATCGTGACGGTGTGGTGGTGGCTCGCGTCACCCCCGAGGGCAAGCTCAGGATCGCGCGCGCGCTCCGGCTGCGAGGGCATGTCGTCGCCATGACCGGGGACGGGGTCAACGACGCGCCGGCGTTGAAGGAGGCCGCGATCGGGGTGGCGATGGGTCGGTCGGGGACCGACGTCGCGCGCGAGTCGGCCGACCTCGTCCTGCTCGACGACGACTTCGCGACGATCGTCGCGGCGATCGCGCAGGGCCGTTCGACGTTCGCGAACATTCGACGCTTCCTCACGTACCACCTGACCGACAACGTCGCTGAGCTCGCGCCGTTCGTCGTGTGGGCGCTGACCGGGGGCCGATTCCCGCTCGCGCTCGGCGTCCTCCAGGTGCTCGCGCTCGACATCGGCACGGACATCCTGCCTGCATTGGCGCTGGGCGCCGAGCCGCCGGGTGCGTACGTGCTCGACGGTCCGCCGGTCCGACGGCACCTGCTCGACCGGCAGGTGTTCGGCCGCGCGTTCGGGGTGCTGGGCCCGGTCGAGGCCTTCATGGCGTTCGCCGCGTTCATCGCAGTGTTCGCTGCTGATGGGTGGGTCCCGGGCTCGCCCTTCGACGACGGCTCGACGCTGCTCACGGCATCGGGCGCCGCGTTCACCGCCGTGGTGTTCGGCCAGGTTGCGAACGCCTTCGCCTGCCGGAGCGCCGTGCGCCCTGCATGGGCGGTGCAGACGCGCAACCCGCTCCTGTTCTGGGCGATCGTCGTCGAGCTCCTGGTGCTCGCCGTGTTCCTGTTCGTGCCCGCCGTCGCCGACCTGCTCGATCAGGCCCCGCCGTCCTGGGCGGGCTTCGGTGTTGCGCTCTGCGCCATCCCGGCAGTGCTGCTCGCCGACTGGCTGTGGAAGCGGCGCCGTGTCCGTCGAAGGTGAGCGGCCCTTCGGTCCCGCACCGGCGGGTCCTCTGGCCCTGGAAGCCACCCACGAGCGCGCTCATCCTGGCCCGAGCGCGCGCCTCTCGTGGCGGGCGGTGAGCCCCGGAGGAGGTGCCGATGCCGGCAGAGTCCGATCCCGGCTCGGTCGTCCTGCGGGTACGCGGACGGGTGAGCGCCGCGGAACATGTGTATGCCCACGATCGCGTCGCGCAGCTCGGTCGGCTCGTGCCCGACGACGCGTTCAGCGGCAGCGTCACGATCGTCGTGGACGGCGCGCGGCTCGTGAAGGCATCCGCAGAGGTGCACGTGAACCACAGCACGGCTCGCGCGCAGACAGAGGCGGCGACGGTCGCCGACGCGGTCGACCTCCTCCACGACACGCTTCGGGACCGCATCCAGGTGCTCGGTCGAGGCGGCGAGGAAGGAGGCAACGATGCGAGCAGCAGTCGGTGACCGCCTGGTGATCAAGGGTCACCATCTGGGGGAGCCCGACCGGGACGCCGAGATCCTCGAGGTGCACGGCGACGACGGAGCCCCGCCGTGGTTGATCCGGTGGGAGGAGGACGGACGCGTCGGCCTGTTCTTCCCGGGCTCCGACGCGGAGGTCGAGCACTTTCCCCACGACCAGAAGGACACGGACCAGAAGGACACGACCTCCGGTTGACGCCGACTCCTGGTGGTGCCGGGCCGGATCGCGACCCGGCGCAGGTCACTCGCCGGTGGCGGTGCCGGACTTGTCGCGCAGCCTCGCGGCGAAGACTGCGGCCTGCGTCCGCCGCTCCATCCCCAGCTTCATCAGCACGTTGGAGACGTAGTTCTTGACGGTCTTCTCGGCGAGGTGGACGCGCTCCGCGATCTGCCGGTTCGTCAGACCGTCGGCGATGAGGTTCAGGATCTTGCGCTCCTGGTCGGTCAGCTGTGCGAGCTGCTGGTCGGTCTCGCTCCCCTCGCGAAGGCGCTCGAGCACCCGCGCGGTGACGGCGGGATCGAGCAACGACTGACCGGCCGCCACGCGCTGCACGGACTCGACGAGGTCGGTGCCCTTGATCTGCTTGAGCAGGTAGCCGGATGCGCCGGCCATGATCGCCTGGAAGAGCGCCTCGTCGTCGGAGAACGACGTGAGGATGAGGCAGCGGATCTCGGGGTTGCGGGAGCGGACCTCCCGGCACACCTCGACGCCGTTGCCGTCCGGGAGCCGCACGTCGAGCACCGCGACGTCCGGACGCGTGGGCGGGATGCGCGCGAGGGCCTCTTCGGCCGAGCCGGCCTCGCCGACGATCTCGATGCTGCCCTCCGACTCGAGGAGCTCGCGCAGCCCCCTGCGCACCACCTCGTGGTCGTCCATGAGGAACACGCGCACCGGGCCGGCCATCTCCGCCGAGTGTAGGTGCGGCCTCGCCCGACGGCCCCGACCAAGGTGACCTTCGTCCCTGGTCTCGGGACGCGCGCGGGGGCAGCATCGTGCACACACCACCAACCGAGCTCCAGGAGAGTGCCGTGGCCAGCACGATCAGCGCAGAGGACCGGATCGTCGTCGGTGTCGACGGGTCCACATCGTCGCAGGCCGCGCTGCGGTGGGCCGCCGACGAAGCTCGTCGGCGCGGGGTGGGCCTGCACGTGGTGACGTGCTGGGACTTCCCGGTCCTGCCGGTGGGCCCGTACCAGCCGCCGATCTCGGCCGAGGAGCTCCATCGCGAAGCGCGGGAGGTCGCAGAGAAGGAGATCGCGAACGTGCTGGGCGCTTCCGGGCGTGATCTCGACGTCTCGATCGCGATCACCGAGGGTCCGCCATCGCTGACGCTGCTCGTGTTCGCCCGCACGGCAGCGATGGTGGTCGTCGGTTCGCGCGGCCGTGGAGGGTTCGCCGGCCTCCTCCTCGGCTCCGTGAGCCAGCACCTCGCGGAGCACGCGCGGTGCCCGGTCGTCATCGTCCACGGCGACGAGGACGCGATGCGACGCGGCGACCTCGAGGGCCGTGCCGGGATCGTGCCGGGGCCATGATCGGGCCGGCGCACCGCTCGCCGGTGCGCGTCCCCGAGCCCTTGGTCTTCCTCGCCGAATGGGCGTTGGTGGTCCTGCTCCTCGTCGCGGTCGAGGTCGGCGGTCTGCTCGTGCTCGACCTCTTCCGATGATGACCCGAGCCGCGACCCCGGCTCCAGGGGCCTCGAACCGGATCGCCGGTTGGATCGCGTGGTTCCGGGACTTCGGCGTGGGCGACGCCGCGATCGCCGGCGGCAAAGGTGCGAACCTCGGGGAGCTCGAGCGCGCGGGCTTCCCCGTCCCGGGCGGCTTCGTCGTGACCGCGGCCTCGTACCTGCACGCGATCGAGTCCGCGGGGATGCGCGATCGCCTCCGCCAGCTCGCGGCGAAGGCGAGCGGCGCCGACGACCTCGAGATCGCGCGGCTCTCGAGCGAGGCCTGGACGGTGGTGGAGAAGGCCGGGATGCCCCGAGACCTCCGCGATGCCGTGATCGACGCGTACGGCGAGCTCGGGGACACGGTGCGGGTCGCGGTGCGCTCGTCGGGGACGGCAGAGGACGCAGCGTCGACGTCGTTCGCGGGGATGAACGAGACGTTCACGAACGTCGTCGGCGACGAGGATCTGATCTCCCGCATCGTGGACTGCTGGGCGTCGCTCTTCAGTGAGCGAGTGTTCGCGTACCGCGTCGCGCAGGGTCTCACCGACGAGCCGGCGATCGCCGTCGTCGTGCAGCGCATGGTCGACGCCGAGTGCGCCGGCGTGGCGTTCTCCGCTGACCCGAGCACCGGCGATCTGACCCGCATCGTCATCGAGGGCGCGCGTGGTCTGGGCGAGGTCGTCGTGAGCGGCGCGGTCGAGCCCGACACCTATGTCGTCGCCAAGGACGGACCTCGTCTGCTCGAGGCACGCGTGGGGCACCAGGCGTTCATGATCACCCGCGACGACGACGGCTGCGAGCGTCGAGTCGACCTCGATCCGGCGGAGGGCGGCGCCCGCGTGCTGGACGACGACCAGGTGCTCGACGTCGCGCGACTGGTGGCCGGCATCGAGGCGCACTACGGCAAGCCCCAGGACATCGAGTGGGCGTTCGACGACGAGGGTGTGCTCTCCGTCGTGCAGTCGCGACCCATCACGACGCTCGCCGCGGCCGACGCGGTCGAGGACCAGATCGGCGAGCAACGGCTGTCCGGGCCACCCGATGTCCCCCTGGTCTCGGGGATGGGTGCGGCCCCGGGTGTCGCGACGGGACGCGTGCGCGTGCTCCGCGCCGTCGAGGACGCTTCACAGCTCCTTGCCGGCGAGGTGCTCGTCGCGCCCATGACGGCGCCCGACTGGGTGCCGGCCATGCGCCGCGCCGCCGCACTGGTCACCGACGGCGGTGGCGTGACCTGTCATGCGGCGATCGCGAGCCGGGAGCTCCGCGTGCCGTGCGTGGTCGGCACGCGTCACGCGACCGACGTGCTCCGCGACGGTGAGCTGGTGACCGTCGACGGCGCGGCCGGCACCGTCTTCGCCGGGACCAGCGCCGGGACGGATGCCGGGGTGCACCCGGCCGTCACGAGCCGCGGATCGAGCTCGGAGCTCGCCCCGGTCGCCCTGGGGACACGCCTCTACGTGAACCTCGCGATCGCCGACCGAGCGGAAGAGGTCGCGGCGCTCCCCGTGGACGGTGTCGGTCTGCTCCGTGCCGAGTTCATGATTGCCGACGCACTCGGCGGCGAGCATCCGCGCCACCTGCTCGCCCGAGGTGGTCGCGAGGAGTTCCTGTCCGTGATGGCGGGATCGCTGCTGCAGATCACCCGCGCGTTCGCGCCCCGACCGGTCGTGTACCGGACGATCGACTTCAAGTCGAACGAGTTCCGCCACCTCGAGGGCGGAGACGAGTACGAACCGATCGAGGCGAACCCGATGATCGGCTATCGCGGGTGCTTCCGCTACGTGCAGGAGCCGGACCTCTTCGAGCTCGAGCTGGAGCTCCTCGCTCGCGTTCGTGAGGAGACGCCGAACCTGCACCTCATGATCCCCTTCGTGCGGACCCGCTGGGAGCTGGAAGCGTGCCTCGAGCTCGTCGAGCGGAGCCCCCTCGGCACGCAGCGCGGGCTCCACCGCTGGGTCATGGCCGAGGTGCCCTCGGTCGCGTACCGCATCCGGGAGTACGCGGCGCTGGGGATCGACGGCGTCTCCATCGGCTCGAACGACCTCACGCAGCTGATGCTCGGCGTCGACCGTGACTCCGAGGTCTGCGCGGAGCTGTTCGACGAATCGGACGCCGCCGTGCTGGATGCGATCGAGCGGATCGTGCACGCCGCGCGCGATGCCGGGATCACCTCGTCGCTCTGTGGCCAGGCACCGTCGACGAACCCGGAGTTCGCGGAGCATCTCGTCCGGTACGGGATCACGTCGGTGTCGGTCAACCCGGATGCGGTCGAAGTCGCGCGCTCGGTGATCGCCGGCGCGGAGCGTCGGCTCATGCTCGACGCCGCGCGGGGCGCCTCGGCCTCGTCAGGACCTTCGGCCGCACCGAGGTGACGCTCGGCCCTGATCGCGGGCTCGGTGTGCACGCATCGTGTCCATGACGACGAAGGAGGAACCATGAGGGTGCTGGTCGTGGGGACGTTGCCGGACGCGGTGGAACGCGTCGATCGGGAGCTGCGCGCCGCGGGCCACGAGATCGTGCGGTGCCACGACGCCGCGGAGTCGGCGTTCCCGTGTGCAGCGCTGCGCGATGCACGCGCGTGCCCGCTCGAAGGACCCCCGGTCGATGTCGCCGTCACGGTGCGGGATCAGCCGTGGCACCAGCCATCACCGTTCGAGGACGGTGCCGTCTGCGCGCTGCGCCGCCACATCCCACTCGTCACGGTCGACGCCGCCGTCAACCCCTTCGGGGCATGGTCGCGGCGCGACGTGACCGGCGAAGCCGACCTCGCTGCCGTGTGCGAAGAGGTCGCTGACGCGCCGCTGCCGCACCACGGCGCGGTCGCCACGGACATCATGGTGGAGGTCATCGAGCGGGCGGGCCTCGACCCCGCGGGTGCATCGGCCGTCGTCCATCGCCGTCGGGGCGTGCTGAAGGTCACGATCGACCTGCCCGACGCCGCCGCCCCGCAGCGCGGCAACATCGGTTCCCGCATCATCACGGCACTACGCGAGCTCGATCCCCGCGCGCCCGGGATCGACGTCGGGGTGGCCGCCACCTGAAGGCGCGGCGCCCGCCGCCTACGCTCCGCTGCGGATGAACGACGGCGCACCCGTGTATCCGTCGCAGTGGGAGTCCGACGTCGTCCTGCGCGACGGCGGCACGGTCCACCTGCGGCCGATGCGTCGGGACGACAGCGAACAGCTCTTGGGCCTGTACTCACGGCTCTCCGACGAGTCGCTCTACCTGCGCTTCTTCTCCCCCGTCCCGGCACCGACCGCGCGCGACCTCGAGCACCTCACCGACATCGACTACGAGCGACGGTTCGCGATCGTCGCGGAGCTCGGTGACGACGTGGTCGCCACCGCTCGCTACGTCCGCCTCGCGGGCGTCGGTGACGCCGAAGTCGCGTTCACGGTCCAGGACCAGCAGCAAGGTCGCGGCCTCGGGACCGTGATGCTCGAGCACCTCGCTGCGATCGCCCGGGAGCACGGCATCCGACGATTCGTCGCGATGACGCTGATGAACAACACGCGCATGCTCGGTGTCTTCGCGGACGCCGGGTTCGACGTCCACCGGTCCGTCGACAGCGGCGTCATCGAGGTCTCCTTCGACATCGCACCGACCGATGCCTCGGTCGGTGCGCAGCGCCGACGCGAGCACGTGTCCGAGGCCCGTTCGGTCGCCCGGCTCCTCGCGCCGACCTCCATCGCGGTCGTCGGCGCCAGCCCCCGCAAGGGCACCATCGGGAACCGCCTTATGCGGAACCACCAGGCCCGCGACTTCCGGGGCCCGGTCCACCCCGTGAACCCGAACGCGAGGTCGGTGGCGGGGGTGCAGGCCTATCCGTCGGTCGATGCAGTGCCGGGGCCGGTGGACCTCGCGGTCGTGTGCGTGCCGGCGGCGAGCGTCCCGGGTGTCGTCGAGGAGTGCGTCCGCAAGCAGGTCCAAGGCCTGGTCGTGATCTCGGCCGGCTTCGCCGAGGTGGACGCCGAGCACGGTCGCGGGGAGCAGCAGCTGGTCGAGCTCGCTCGACGCAACGGCATGCGCATGATCGGACCCAACTGCATGGGTGTCGTCAACACGAGTCCCGACGTCGCGATGGATGCGACCTTCGCGCCGTTCCTTCCGGTCGCCGGCCGGGTCGGCTTCGCCTCGCAGTCGGGCGGTCTCGGCATCGCGCTGCTCGCCCGTTCGGCGGAGCTCGGTCTCGGGATCTCGACCTTCGTGTCGCTCGGCAACAAGGCCGACGTCAGCGGCAACGATCTGCTGCAGTACTGGGACGAGGATCCCGACACCGACGTGATCCTCATGTACCTGGAGTCGTTCGGGAACCCGCGCAAGTTCGCTCGCCTGGCGCGTCGGATCTCGCGTCACAAGCCGATCATCGCGGTCAAGAGCGGTCGCAGCGCCGCCGGTGCTCGCGGCACGTCGTCGCACACCGCGGCGCTCGCGGCTCCCGATGCCGCCGTGGACGCGCTCTTCGCCCAGGCCGGGGTGATCCGCGTCGATACGCTCGAAGAGCTCTTCGACACGGCCGCCGTCGTGCTGCACCAGCCGCTCCCACCCGGGCGACGGGTCGCGATCGTGACGAACGGTGGCGGCCCAGGGATCCTCGCGGCCGACGCGTGCGTGACCGCCGGACTCGAGGTGGCGGAGCTGACCGCGGCGACGCAGGCCACGCTGCGCACGTTCGTGTCGCCGGACGCAGGGGTCGCCAACCCCGTCGACCTGGTGGCATCGGCGAGCGCCGAGACCTACGCGCGCACGCTCTAGGTGCTGATCGTCGACCCCGCGATC
>JBBDWT010000130.1:0-208 GCA_040902705.1 Acidimicrobiia bacterium
AGCGGCTCCCAGAGCGACTCGGAGGACCAGAGCACGTCCGTCTGAGCCCACGAAGCACGTCGTCGAGTGCGCGCCGCCTTCGGGCGGTGCACCACCGTTCTGGAGAGCGTGGACCCCGGAAACCGGGGCTGTGGCTCTCCAGAACGGGTCGCAGAGGCGGCGCGGGCTTTCGCCGCCTCGGGAGCCGGCGCCGCCGCACTGGCGGAGC
>JBBDWT010000130.1:218-1274 GCA_040902705.1 Acidimicrobiia bacterium
CCCACTAACCCCCGCGCGGTGCGCGCCGCCTCCGGGCGGCGCGCACTCGTGCGTCGCTGTCACACCCGGGTGCGATGGTGCTCCTCGTGAAGGCCCGGACGGTCCATCGTTGTGGTGAGTGCGGGGCGGAGTCGCCGCGCTGGCTCGGGCGCTGCACGGAGTGCGGCGCCTGGGGCTCACTCGTCGAGACGGTGACCCCCCGCGCCCGGGGTGCTGCACCTCTCGCTGCCCCGGGCGTGGGTCCGGAGCCTTGCGCACCCGTCCCGATCGACGAGGTGACCGCCGGAGCGCTCGCCCGCCGGTCGACGGGCGTCCGCGAGCTCGACCGCGTCCTCGGCGGCGGGCTCGTCCCGGGATCGGTCACCCTCCTCGGCGGTGAGCCGGGCATGGGCAAGAGCACCCTCCTCCTCCAGGGGCTCGGTCGCCTCGCGGCCGGCGGCGCGCGCTGCCTGCTCGTCGGGGCCGAGGAGTCGCCCCAGCAGATCCGCATGCGAGCGGAGCGCGTCGGCGCGCTCGAGCCCGCGCTCCTGCTCGGCGGCGTCACCACGCTCGACGCGATCGGCGCCCAGGTCGACGCGGTCGAGCCCGACGTGCTGGCGGTCGACTCGATCCAAGCGATCTCCGATCCCGAGATCGGCAGCGTCCCGGGTTCGGTCGCGCAGGTGCGCCAGTGCGCGTCGGTGCTCGTGACGCTCGCGAAGGCGCGCGGGATGTCGACCGTGCTCGTCGGGCACGTCACCAAGGACGGCGCGCTCGCCGGCCCGCGCGTCCTCGAGCACCTCGTCGACACGGTGCTCTCCTTCGACGGCGATCGTCACCACGGCCTGCGGTTCCTGCGCGCGGTCAAGCATCGGTTCGGCGCGACCAGCGAGCTCGGTGTCTTCGAGATGCGCGGCGACGGGTTGTGCGACGTTCCCGACGCCTCCGCGCTCTTCCTCGCCGACCGCCGGCTCGACACCCCGGGGTCGGTCGTCGCGCCCGTGCTCGAAGGGAGTCGGCCGCTCCTCGTCGAGGTGCAGGCCCTCGTCGCGGCAGCCGACACGCCGGTGCCGCGCC
>JBBDWT010000130.1:1284-20840 GCA_040902705.1 Acidimicrobiia bacterium
CGCGACTGGCGTTGCTCCTCGCGGTGCTCGAGGAACGGGCCGGGGTCACCGTCGGCCGGTCCGACGTGTACGCGAGCGTTGCCGGCGGCGTGCGCATCGCCGAGCCGGGCGTCGACCTCGCGATCGCCCTTGCCGTCGCGGGCACCCGGGCCCAGCGGTCGCTCCCGGGCGACACGGTCGTGATCGGCGAGGTCGGCCTCGGTGGCGAGATCCGGCAGGTCGCGCAGGTCGAGCGACGCCTCGCCGAGGCCGCCCGGCTCGGCTTCGCCCGCGCGATCGGGCCGCCCTCGATGCCGGCGGTGCCGGGGATGGAGCGGGCGTCGGTCGCGACGCTCGCCGACGCGCTGGCCCTCGCGTACGGCGCGCGCTCGATGCGGGCAGCCTGAGCCCCGGTTCCGCGCCGCGCCACGCTGCGGTATCGTGAACCAGCCGCGCGACCTTGAGCCGGTCGAGCACTCGAGAAGGCGAGCATGCCCGCACCGCCCCGTTCCGAAGCGCTACTCGGCGCCCTGCGCCTCGTGGCGCCGGGCACGCCGCTGCGCGAGGGGATCGAGCGCATCATCCACGCGCGGATGGGCGCCCTGATCGTCGTCGGCGCCGGGCCCGACGTGCTCTCCGTGTGCTCAGGAGGGTTCCTGCTCGACGCCGAGTTCACCCCCCAGCGGCTCTCCGAGCTGGCGAAGATGGACGGCGCCATCATCCTCACGAGCGAGTGCACCCGCATCGTGCGGGCCAACGTCCACCTCGTCCCCGACCCCAACATCCCCACCGCGGAGACCGGTACCCGGCATCGCACCGCGGAGCGGGTGGCCCGCCAGATCGCGGTGCCCGTGATCACGATCTCCGAGGACCGGTCGGAGATCGCGATCCACGTGCGAGGCCAGAAGCGCGCGATCGAGCCCACCCCGCGCGTGCTCGCACGCGCCGACCAGGCGCTCCAGATCCTCGAGCGCTACAAGAACCGGCTCGACGCCGTGAGCGCGTCGCTCTCGGCGCTCGAGGTCGAAGACCTCGTGACGCTGCGCGACGTGGCAACGGTGCTCCAGCGCGCCGAGATGGTGCGCCGCATCTCGCTCGAGATCGAGGGCTACGTGATCGAGCTCGGTGCCGACGGACGGCTCGTGCTGCTCCAGCTCGACGAGCTGATCGGCGGGGTCGAGGAGGACCGCCGACTCGTCGCCAAGGACTACTGCGTGGCGGGGACCGACCAGGAGCTCGTCGACGTCCTGCATCGCCTCTCCGACTTCGACGACGACACGCTGCTCGAGCTCAACGCGGTCGTCGGCGTGCTGCGCCTGCCGCCCGGTGTGACGCTCGACTCCGCGGTGCAGCCCCGCGGCTTCCGGCTGCTCCACAAGATCCCGCGCATCCCGGAGGCGGTCTCCGAGCACGTCGTCGAGCGCTTCCACAACCTCCAGAAGATCCTGCGCGCGAGCGAGACCGACCTCGTGCAGGTCGAGGGGGTCGGCGATGCGCGCGCCCGCGCGATCAAGGACGGCCTCGCTCGCCTCGCCGAGACGAGCATCCTCGAGCGCTACACCTAGGCGCAGGCCGAGGATCACGTGGCCGAGCTCGAGCGCGGCACCGACGACACCATGGTCGAGCGCACGTCGCTGACCGGCGCCGACGGCATGAAGGTCGAGACGATCCACGCTGCACCCACGAACGGTGCACCGACTGCCGGTGTCGTCGTGCATCCCGACGTCATGGGTGTGCGCCCGCTCTTCGACGACCTGTGCGCGCGCCTCGCGTCGCACGGCTTCGGGGTCGCGTGCCCGGAGCCGTTCGCGCGCGAGCCCGACGAGGTCCTGCTGACCGATGACCCCATGGTGCGCATGGCGGCGATGCCACAGCTGGACGACGACCTCCAGCTCGATGACCTGCGGCGTGCTGCGGACCTGCTCGTCGAACGCGACGGCGTGACGAAGGTGCACGTCATGGGGTTCTGCATGGGCGGGATGCAGACGCTCAAGGCCGCTGCGATCGGGCGCTTCGCTCGCGCCGTCGCCTTCTACGGGATGATCCGCCTCCAGCCCGACTGGCACGGCGGTGGTCTGCGGGAGCCGCTCGACACGGCCGACCACGTCTGCCCGACGCTGGCGATCTTCGGCGATGCGGACACGTACACGCCCGAGGCCGACATCGACGCCCTGCGCGACGCGTGGCGCGACCGCGCGGACTGCGAGATCGTCGTGTACCCCGAGGCCGAGCACGGCTTCGTCCATGTCCCCGAGCGCCCCGCCCACCGTCCCGACGATGCCGCCGACGCCTGGCGCCGGACCCTCGCCTGGCTCGGCGCCGGAGGCTGAGTCAGAGGCTGGCGCGGTCCTCGAGCGCCTGGCGATCGATGATCCGGTAGTGGTTGCGCCCTTCGAGCGCGAGCCAGTCGAGGCGCAGGAAGAGCGAGATCGCCTTGTTGACGCGCTCGCGCGACGCCCCCACCATCGAGGCCAGCTCCTCCTGGGTCACCGGGAGGGTGAAGCTGTCGGTGTCGGCCGAGAGCTCGAGCAACCGCTTCGCGGTGCGCGCCGGCACGTCGAGGAACACGAGCTCGGCGAGCGCCTCGTCGGTGGCGCGCAGCCGTTGGACGAGCAGCCGGACGATGACCCAGAGCAGGTCGGGGCGTGCCCGCAGCACCTCGCGGACCGGCTCGTACTCCAGCTCGACGACGGTCGTGTCGACGAGCGCCCGCGCGTCCGCCATGCGCGGCGCGTCGTCGAACAACGGGAGCTCTCCGAACAGCCCGCCTTGCTCGAGCACCGCGATGACCGTCTCGCGCCCGTCGCCGGCCTGCGACGCGATCGCGATGCGCCCCTCGGCGACGACGTAGAGGCTCGACGATGCATCACCCTGGCTGAACAGCACCTCGTTGCGAGCCAGCTCGCGCACGATCGTCTTCGGGGCGAGCTCGTTGAGTGCGTCCTCCGGCATCGCCTGGAACAGTTCGGTCGCATCGAGCAGTCGGCGTTCAGGCACTCATCAACTCCTCCGCGCGCGAAGCAGCCGCAGCGTAGCGGTGTCGGTGGGAGGGCCTCCGAGGACGGTCCAGGGCGCGAACGTGGGCGGCGAGACCGCGCTCCGGGTGCCGGGGCGTCCCGCGGACGGGTCCCTGGTATCATGGTGGACCCCCTTCCCCCTCCGGGAACTGTTCGCGCTCTTCGTTCGTGAGGTCTGCCATGCCCTTTGCCGTCGGCGACAAGGTCGTCTATCCGCACCACGGTGCGGCGATCATCGAAGGCAAGGAGAAGCGGCTCTTCGATGGCAAGAAGACCGACTACTTCGTGCTCCGGATCACCTACGGCGACCTCAAGGTCTCGATCCCGGTCGACAAGGCCGAGGAGATCGGGCTCCGGGACGTCATCAACGACGAAGAGGTCGAGGAGGTGTTCGCCGTCCTTCGCAAGAAGGAGGCGCGCATGCCGACCAACTGGTCGCGTCGGTTCAAGAACCACGTCGAGAAGCTGAAGAGCGGCGACATCTACCAGGTCGCCGAGGTGGTGCGGAACCTCTCGCTGCGCGAGGCCGACAAGGGCCTGTCCGCCGGTGAGAAGCGCATGCTCGCCCGCGCCCGCCAGATCCTCGTCTCGGAGCTGACGTTCGCGCTCAACGTCGAGGAGGAAGCGGCCGAGTCCCGCCTCGACGACGTGCTGGCCGGCCGCGACGTCCCGGTGACCAAGGCGAGGAAGCCGGCGAAGAAGCCCGCCAAGAAGTCGAAGGCGTTGGCCGCGAGCAGGGCTCCGGCCAAGGCGGCCGCGACGGCCAAGAAGCCCGCGAAGTCCGCCGCCGCCAAGAAGTAGCGCCAGGGCCGGATGAGCCCGTCGCCGCGGACGTCCGCCATCGTCGTCGCCGCCGGGCGCGGTGAGCGCTTCGGCGCTCCCAAGCAGTTTCTCGTCGCCGGTGGCGCCCGTCTCGTCGATCACGCGGTCGCCGCGGCCGGGGCAGCATGCGACGAGGTGATCGTCGTGCTGCCGCCCGATCGGGAGTGGGACGGCGTGGCCGTGTCCGCCGTCGTGACGGGCGGGGCGAGCCGCTCCGACTCCGTGCGCGCCGGGCTCGCGGCGATCGCCGCCGACACCGAGATCGTCGTCGTCCACGACGCGGCACGCGCGCTCGCGACCCCAGGGCTGTTCGAGCTCGTGATCGACACCGTTCGCTCCGGTGCCGACGGCGCGGTGCCCGCGCTCCCGATCGCCGACACGATCAAGCGCGTCGAGGGCACCCGTGTGGTCGACACGATCGATCGCGACGACCTCGTGGCCGTGCAGACGCCGCAGGCCTTCTCGGCCGAGCGCCTGCGCGCCGCCCACGCCGAAGGCGGCGACGCTACGGACGATGCGGGGCTGGTCGAGGCGTTCGGCGGCACGGTGGTCGTCGTCGCCGGCGATCCGCGGAACGTGAAGGTCACGACGGTGGCGGATCTCGCAGTCGTCGAGGCGTTGCTGGACGGTGCCGACGAGCACGAGGTGCTGCGATGACGATCCGCGTGGGGCTCGGCTTCGACGTGCACGGCTTCGGGGGCGACGGGCCCCTCGTCCTCGGCGGAGTGACGATCCCCGACGCGGTCGGGCTGGTCGGCCACTCCGACGCCGACGTCGTCGCCCACGCGATCGCCGACGCGCTCCTCGGGGCGGCCGGGCTCCCCGACCTGGGCACCCTCTTCCCGGCGTCGGACGAGCAGTACCGCGGTGTGTCGTCGCTCGCGCTCCTCGGCGACGTGACGGCTCGGGTCGCCGTTGCCGGCTGGCACGCGGCGAACGTCGACGTCGTGGTCGCAGCCGAGCGGCCGCCGCTGGCGGCGCACATCCCGGCGATGGCAGCGAACATCTCCGCGGTCCTCGGTGCGCCGGTCTCGGTGAAGCCCAAGCGCGCCGAGGGCGTGGGCGCGGTCGGGCGAGGCGAGGGGATCGCGGCATGGGCCGTCGCGCTCCTCGAATCGATCGGCTCGTCGTGACCGCGCACGCGTAGCCTCGTTCCGTGCCCGTTCGGATCCACGACACCCTCCAGCGCTCGACGGTCGACCTCACCCAGCGCGATCCCGGCAAGGTGTCGATGTACGTCTGCGGCCCGACGGTCTATGACGCTCCGCACGTCGGCCACGGTCGGACCGCGGTCGTGTACGACACGATCCGGCGCTATCTCGAGTGGCGCGGCTTCGACGTGCAGCACGCGAGCAACGTCACCGACATCGAGGACAAGATCATCGCCCGCGCCACGAAGCTCGGATCGACCGAGCCCGAGATCGCGCAGGAGTTCGAGGACGCGTACTGGCACGAGATGGATCGCCTCGACATCCGGCGCCCCCACGTGATGCCGCGAGCCACGGAGTACGTCGGGCCGATGCTCGAGCTGATCGGCGAGCTCGTCGACCGCGGGCACGCCTACGTGGTCGACGGTCAGGGCGTCTACTTCGACGTCACGACGTATCCCGGGTACGGCGGGCTGCCGCACCGCACGCTCGAGCAGATGCTCGAGTCGGCCGGTGCGCGCGTCGAGATCGACGAGGCGAAGCGCAACGCCGTCGACTTCGCGCTCTGGAAGGCGGCGAAGCCGGGTGAGCCCGTGTGGGACTCCCCGTGGGGGCCGGGGCGGCCGGGCTGGCACATCGAGTGCTCGGCGATGTCGCTGCGCGAGCTCGGCGAGGGCTTCGACCTGCACGGGGGCGGCAACGACCTCGTCTTCCCGCACCACGAGAACGAGCGGGCCCAGGCCGAGGGCGCGGGGCACGTCTTCGCCCGCCACTGGATCCATTCCGGGATGGTGGAGGTCGGCGGCGAGAAGATGTCGAAGTCGCTCGGCAACTTCACGACGCTCGCGGCCGCGCTCGACGCGCACGGGCCGCGGGCCTTCCGGCTGGCGACGCTCCAGGCGCACTACCGCAAGGCCATGGAGCTCGGAGACGCGGAGCTCGCTTCGGCCGCGTCGGGGATCGACCGACTGGACGCGTTGGTGCGCCGCGCCGCCGCTGCGGGTGTCGATGCACGGCGCGCCCCTGTCGACGACGAGATCGTCGACCGGTTCCGCGCCGCGATGGACGACGACTTCGCCACCCAGAACGCCCTCGCGGTCGGTGTGTTCGAGCCGGCGACCCGGGCGAACCAGGCCATCGACGCCGGTGACGCCGAGCGGGCGGCGATCCTCATCGCGACCGTGGTCGAGCTGGCGGCAGCGCTCGGCATCCCGATCGGCGCCGATGCCGGTGACGGAGCCGGTGGTGGCGACGACGACGAGATCGACGCCCTCGTCCGCGCTCGCGAGGAGGCCCGCGCCACGAAGGACTTCGTGACGGCCGACCGGATCCGCGACGGCCTGACCGCGCGCGGCGTCACCCTCGAAGACACCGCGAGCGGCACGGTCTGGCACCGGCGTTGAACCAGCCCAAGGGTCTCGGCGGCGAGGTCGTCCCCGGATGGCGCGCGGTGAAGGAGCTGCTCGTCGCCCGTCGGCGCAAGGTCAAGAAGCTGCTCATCGATCGCGACCGCACCGCGCCGGACGAGGAGGTGCTCGATCTGGCCGCCGCCGCCGGCATCAGACGCGAGTTCGTGGAGGACAAGCGCATCGCGCGCGAGGCCCGCATCGAGACGCATCAAGGCGTCGTCGCGCTCGCGTCGCCGGTGCCGACCGCGTCGCTCGACTCGCTGACGGCCGCGCCGGACGCGTTCATCATCGCGGTCGACGGCGTCACCGATCCACAGAACCTCGGCGCGATCCTGCGGACCGCCGACGCGGCCGGCGCGACCGGAGTGATCATCCCGCGCCACCGCAGCGCACTGCTCGGCCCGGCCGCGGTCAAGGCAGCCGCCGGCGCGGTCGAGCATCTTCCGATCGCGCTGGTCGGAGGCGTTCCGGGTGCGATGGAGCAGACGGCACGCGCGGGCATCTGGAGCGTCGGTCTCGACGCCGAGGGCAGCACGCCGGTCCGCGAGCTCACCGTCGCGGACGCGCCCGTCATGCTCGTGCTCGGGGCGGAGGGTCGGGGCCTCTCGCGGCTCGCCCGGGAGCGGTGTGACGTGCTCGCGTCCATCCCGCTGCACGGTCACCTCGCGTCGCTGAACGTCGCGGCCGCCGCCGCGGTCGCGTGCTTCGAGGTCGCGGCGCGTCGACACTTGTAGCCTTTGGCCGAGCGCCGGGTTAGCTCAGCTGGTAGAGCACCGCTCTTGTAAAGCGGATGTCGTCGGTTCGAGTCCGACACCCGGCTCCAGGCACCGCCGGAGGCCATCTGGGGCGAAATCCGCAGTTCTGCGGGGTCGCGCGGCCATACTCGGACGCCGATGGATCTCTCGGCGCGTGATCGCGCCATCCTCGATTTCGAACGCTCTTGGTGGCGCCTCCCCGGCACCAAAGAGACCCAGATCCGCGCGCGCCTGGAGATGTCGAGCACTCGCTACTATCGCCGTCTCGGAGAGCTCATCGATCATGCCGATGCGCTCACCTACGACCCTCTGACCGTGAAGCGACTGCGCCGCTACCGTGACGACCGCCGTCGGGCCCGCTACGAAGGCCGACGCGCCGATCCGGGGTCCCGGTGACGGCGCTGACGCTCCCGGCCCGCCGTCGCGGCTCCCTCGATCTCGTCCTCCGCACTGCCGCGCGCGGTGCCGTGCTGATCGGCCTCGCGGTCGTGATCGGCATCGTGCTGCTCCAGGTGGTCGACAAGGGGGGCGGCAGCGGAGGCGTCGCGCCGCCCGTCACCCAGGGCGGCGACGGGTCGACGACGAGCACTACCAGCGACGACGGCCGTCCCGCGGCTGAGGTGCGGGTCCTCGTGCTCAACGGATCGGGTGTCGACCAGGCCGCGTCGACCAAGGCGAACGAGCTCCGGGGTCTCGGGTACGCCATCGCCGGCACCGGCGACGCGGCGGCGCAGACGGGCACGACTGTCGCCTGCGTCAACGACTTCGACAAGGAGGCGGCGGCGCTCTCGCGATCGATCTCGGGATCGACGGTCACGGCGTACCCCACCGAGCCGCCGCCCGACTCCGAGAACGCCGACTGCATCGTGACGCTCGGCGCTTAGCCGGCGGCCGCCAGCTGGTCGGCGAGCCAGTCGCGCGGGGTACGGGCCAGCGAGAGCTCGCGGAGGCGGGCGGCCCGGCTCGCGCGTTCCTCGGTCGGCATCGAGAGCGCCTCGTGGAGTGAACCGGCGCACTGGTCGAGGTCGTAGGGGTGCGCGGGGAGCGCGACCTGGCCGAGCTCGTCCCACGATCCTGCGTCGGGCGAGAGGCACAGCACGCCGTCGCGACGATTGAGGATCGCGCCCTCTTTCGCGACGAGGTTGAGCCCGTCCTTCACCGGGTTGACGAGGAGCACGTCGTAGCGGCACAACGCCGCCACCGTGCTCGGGAAGCTGTCGCGCGAGTCGAGCACGACGGGCTGCCACGTCGGCGTCGCCCAGCGCTCGTTCACGCGCTCGACCGCCTGTTCGACCTCGTTGCGGTAGCCGAGGTACTCGGCGAGCGACTCGCGCGACGGGTTCATGCGCGCGACGAAGACCACGCGCTCGCGCCACTCGGGGTGCGATTCGAGGAGGACGTCGAACGCGGCGAAGCCGCGCAGGATGTTCTTCGACGGATCGACCCGGTCAACTCGCAGCAAGAGCTGCCGATCGCCGACGAGCTCGTCGAGCTCGGCGGTCGCGGCCGCGGTCGCGGTCGACGTCGCGACCGACGTCAGCTCGCCGGCGTCGGGGCCGAGGGGGGCGACGAACGTCGGTGCGATCGCCGCATCGGCACCGAGCATCTCGCGTGCCGACGCCTGGTACGAGCGGGACCAGCGCCCCGCGTGGAATCCGCACGGCACCGAGGCCATCGACGAGCACAGTGCTGTCGCGACGTCGGTGGGGAGGACGCGGATCGAGTTCGGGCCGCAGAACGCGGTGTGGGTGAAGTGCGCGATGCGCAGGTCGGGGCGCAGCTCGCGAAGCATCCCCGGCACCAGGGCGAGCTGGTAGTCCTGCACGAGCACCACGTCGCGGTCACCGGCAGCGGCGGCTGCCGCGCCGGCGAACTGCCTGCTCACCTCCACGTAGGAGTCCCACGCCTCCCGGAAGTGGCGGTCGAACCGCGGCCGACGGGGGAGGTCGAAGAGCCCGTGGTGCAGGAACCACAGCGTGCCGTTCGACACGACGTCGTAGTAGCGCCGGTAGACGAGCGGGTCGAGATCGAGCAACGTCAACGCGATGCCCGGTGCGTTCGCCTCGCCGGCGCGAACCGCAGCGCGGTCGCCGTCACCGATCGCGGCGGCGATCCACGCGGAGCCCGGTCCTGCTGCTCCCGAGGTCAGGAGCGGGCCGAGTGCCGTGGCGACGCCACCGGCTCCGGGGCGTACGTCGTAGCCACCGTCGGCTCGGGCCACGAAGCGATACGGGCCCCGGTTCGAGACGACGACCGTCACGGCTCGTCGTTGCGCAGTTCCGTGAACAACGTGAGCCAGTCTTCGAGCTCACGGGTCGAGAGGAAGTTCTTGCGCACGTGCTCCTTCCCCTGCGAGCCCATTGCCGACGCACCGACCGGGTCGGCGAGCAGGTCGATGATACGGCCCGCGCACTCATCGACGGAGTCGACGAGGAATCCGTCGAAGCCGTCGCGGATCTGGAGCGTGATCCCGCCCGCGCGTCCGCCGACCACCGGCCGGCCCTTCCAGAGCGCCTCGCTCACCGTGAGGCCGAAGCCCTCGCGGAGTGACTTCTGCACCATCACGCTCGCGATGCGCTGGAACGCGTTGATCTGCACCGCGCCCACCTGGTGGAGGTTGGAGAGCAGGTAGATGTCGCGGTCGCCGCCGCGCGCCTGCTCGATCTGCTCCCACACGCGGAAGCCCTCCGGGTCGTCGGTCGCCATCGACCCGGCGAGCACGAGCTGTGCGTCGGGCAGCTGCTCGCGCACGACGCGAAACGCTTCGATGACGCCGAGCGGATCCTTCCACGGATCGAAGCGGCTGATCTGGCAGACGATCGGTCGGTGAGGATCGATGCCGTACTGCTTCGCGATCTCGAGCGCGAACGGCATCGGGAGATCGAGGTTCTTCACCGAGAGCGGATCGATGCACGGCGGTGCGTGCACCACCCGGTCCATCTTCAGCGACGCCGGGACGAACTCGGGCATCGTGAACACCGACGCGTGGTACTGCTCGACGAACGGGCGGAAGAACTCCCAGACGGTCTGGTTCGCGACCGTCAGGTCGATGTGGCACCGCCACACCCACTTGGTGCTCGCGCGTCCGATCGGCGACTCGCGGAGGAAGCTGAGCAGCGCGGCGGGTTGCGGATCGTGCGAGACGACGAAGTCCCACTCACCGTCCATCTCGAGCGCGTTGTCGAGCACGCGCTCGAGGTACGTGCGCTGCATCGCGGGCGTCCACTCGATCTCCGCGCCCTGCAGCGCGTTGTGCACCTGCTTGGTGATCGCGAAGAACTCGTCGCTGCCGTGCAACACCTGCCACTCGGACTCGATCCCGAGGCTCCGGAGGAGCGGCACGTGGGTGGCGAGCAGCTCGGCGACACCACCGCCGTACGCGGTCGCGTTGATGTGGAGGATGCGGGCACCCCGGAAGGGCTCCGCGACGGCGCGAATCCGTTCGATGGTCTCCTCACCGACGGTCGCCTCGTAGTCGGCGAGGTCCTTCTCGAGGAGCGGGACGCGCTCGAGCACCGTGCGGCCGGGCTAGGTGGCGCCGCGCGCGGCGTCGTCGACGGGGAGCGGGCGGCCGGCCATCGCGGCCAATCTATCGACCATGCCTTGCGCTCCCCGGCCTCCGGGCTCGGATCCGGTGTCGTCGCCGGCCCCGGCTGCTCCGACTGCTCCGACCGGGCCGATCGCCGTCGTGTGCCCCGACAAGTTCCGCGGCACGCTGTCGGCGGCGGAGGCGGCGGGGGCGGGGGCGTGCCCCGCGGGGCTCCGCCGCGCCGGCTTCGCCGAGGTGCGGGAGGTGCCGCTCGCCGACGGGGGTGAGGGGACGCTCGATGCGCTGCTCGCGGGGCGCGGGGGTTCGCGGCGGACCGCCCGAGTGACGGGGCCCCTCGGCGATCCGGTCGATGCCGAGTACGGGATCCTCCCCGACGGCACCGCCGTCATCGAGATGGCGCGCGCCAGCGGGCTCGAGCTCGTCGACCGCAACGATCCCCTCCGGGCGTCGACCCGTGGGACCGGCGAGCTGATCGCCGCGGCGCGGCGCGGCGGGGCCACGCGGATCGTCGTGGGGGTCGGCGGGTCGGCGACCACCGATGGGGGCCTCGGCGCGGTCGAGGCGATCGGATGGTCGCTGGCCGGCACCGACGTCGCGGTCGCGTGCGACGTCGAGACGGCGTTCCTCGACGCGGCCCGCGTCTACGGTCCCCAGATGGGCGCGACCGACGCGCAGATCGAGCGGCTCACGCGCCGCCTCGCGTCGGTCGCGGACACCTACCGGGTGCGCACCGGCGTCGACGTCACGCAGATCGAAGGCGCAGGCGCGGCGGGCG
The DNA here is from genome assembly GCA_040902705.1 of Acidimicrobiia bacterium. GTDB lineage: Bacteria > Actinomycetota > Acidimicrobiia > IMCC26256 > PALSA-555 > DATBSK01. The sequence goes on from JBBDWT010000130.1 coordinate 12,740, forward strand.
GGCTCGCCGGCGGCCTCGCGGCGCTCGGCGCCCGCCTCGAGCCGGGGTTCGACGTCGTCGCGCAGGCCGCGGGCCTCGAGGAGGCGCTCGACGGCGCGGTGCTCGTCGTGACCGGCGAGGGCAAGACCGACGCGACCAGCTTCGAGGGCAAGCTCGTCGGCGGCGTGCTCGAGTGGGCCTCGGAGCTCGGCATCCCGGCGCGTGCCGTGATCGCCGGTCAGCTGACCGACGAAGCGCGGGAGGAGCTCAGCGTGATCGGCGCGAAGGGGTACGCGCTGGTCGATCGGGTGTGGCAGGCGGGCGAGGCGTTCGCGCGCGCGGCCGAGCTCGCGGAGGAAGCTGCGATCGAGGCCGGTCGCGTCGCGCTCGCCTGACCGATCGCGCGACCTGATCGCGCGACCGCGGCCCGGGATCTCCACCTAGGCGGACAGCTCTCGGGCGAGCTTGGCGCGGTACTCGGGGATGCTGAGCATCGGCGGGCGTTCGTTCACGTCGACCGGCACGACGACCGGCTCGTGCCTCCCGGTGAAGCGCATGAGGCTCGTCGCGAGGCGCTGGTCGGGGATCCCGGCGCGTCGCAGCGCCGTCACGAGGACCGCCATCGCCTGCGGGGAGAGCTGGTCGAGGGGCCGGTTGCGGTGCTCGCGCACCCCGAGGTCGCGCTGGGCGATCGCGTCGACGCCCACCTGGTCGGCGACGTCGATGAGGAGACCGATCTCGACGCCCCAGCCCTCGACGAACGGGACCACCTCGAGCAGCTCACGTCGACCTGCGTACTCGCCGCCCAACGGCTGCACGATGCTGCTGAGGTGCGGGAAGAGGGTGGACAGGACGGGGCGAGCCATCAGCTCGGTCACGCGTCCGCCGCCGGTCGGCTCACCGTGGAGTGGACGGCGGTAGTACCCCTTCACCAGGCCGATCGTCGGGTCGGTGAGCAGCGGCTCGACCAGACGCGTCACGAAGTGCGTCCGGAAGTTGCGCACGTCGGCGTCGATCCACACGACGATGCTGCCCTCGGTCACGAACAGCGACCGCCACAGCGCGTTGCCCTTGCCGCTCCCGGGCGGGACCGACGGGAGGACGTCGGCCACGCGGTGCACCCGGGCGCCTTCCCACTCGGCTGCATCGGCGGTGGCGTCGCTGGACCCGTCGTCCATCACGACGACCTCGTCGACGAGCGGCACCCGCTCCACGAGGCTGCGCCGGACGCTCGCCACGATGTGGCCGACCGTGGCCTCTTCGTCCCGGGCCGGGAGGCAGACCGAGATCGTGGCGCCCAGGCGCGTCTTGAGCTCCGCGAGCGCTTTGGGGTCCCGGAGTCCGGCGGTGGGCATGTCTGACGCGACCATGACCTGGGCAGCCTACGGGCCGCCGAGGCACCTCCTGCGTGGTCCGGCACCCGAGCGGATCGCCGGGCTCCAGTCCAGCCCGGGGCATTCGACTGGTTCGGCGGGTGCAGCCCCGGTACAGTTTCTTTCAGCACGCGCTCATCGAGAGCGGCTGAGGGACAGGCCCGACGACGCCGCGGCAACCAGTCACCATGGGATCCCACACGGGGATCGCAGAGACCAGGTGCCAATGCCTGAACGATGAGCAGCCAAGAGCGGCCCTCCGCTCGCGGCGCTCCGAGCGCGTCGAGGGAGGACGGGCGCGGTGCTCGTCCTCGACTGACGAGGAGGAACGTCGCCATGGCTCACGTCGAAGCGCTCCGTTGCCGGGAGTGCGCCCGCACCTACGAGGTCGCCCCGATCTACACCTGCGAGTGGTGCTTCGGCCCGCTCGAGGTCGCCTACGACTACGAGGCGATCGCCGCGTCGATCAGCCGGGAGAGCATCGCCGCGGGCCCGGCGACCATCTGGCGCTACGCCGACCTTCTCCCCGTCGACGCCCCCGGTGGGGCGGCGGCGCTGTCGGTGGGGTGGACGCCGCTGGTGCGGGCCGACCGCCTCGCCGCGGAGCTCGGGCTCGGTGAGCTCTGGATCAAGGACGACACCCGCAACCCGACGAACGCGTTCAAGGACCGTGTGGTCTCGGTCGCGCTGGCCAAGGCGCTCGAGTTCGGGCTCAAGACGCTCGCGTGCGCGTCGACGGGCAACCTCGCCAACGCCGTCGCGGCGCACGCGGCGCGCGCCGGGCTGCGCAGCTACGTCTTCATCCCGTCGAACCTCGAGGCCGCGAAGATCGTCACGACGTCGGTGTACGGCGGCAACGTCGTCGCCATCGACGGCAGCTACGACGACGTGAACCGACTGTGCGCCGAGATCGCGGCGGAGCGCCCGTGGGCGTTCGTCAACGTCAACATCCGACCGTTCTACGCCGAAGGGTCCAAGACGCTCGCGTACGAGACCGCGGAGCAGCTCGGGTGGGAGACCCCCGACCACGTCGTGGTGCCGGTCGCGAGCGGTTCGCTGCTCACGAAGATCCGCAAGGGCTTCGACGAGCTGCACCAGGTCGGGCTGCTCGACGAAGCGCCGAAGGTGCGCGTGTCCGGTGCGCAGGCCGCGGGGTGCTCGCCCGTGGCGACCGCGTTCGCGGCGGGCACGAACACCGTCACGCCCGTGAAGCCGAACACGATCGCCAAGTCGCTCGCGATCGGCAACCCGGCCGACGGGCCGTTCGCGATCGACGCGGTCACCGAGACGGGCGGCGGGTTCGCCGCGGTCAGCGAGGACGAGATCGTCGAGGGCATCCGGCTCCTGGCCCGCACCGAGGGCGTCTTCGGCGAGACTGCCGCGGGCGTCACGATCGCGACCCTCGAGCGTCTCGCCGCCGACGGCACGGTGCGGCCCGACGAGCGGGTCGTGGCGTACGTGACCGGGCACGGGCTCAAGACGCTCGATGCCGTGTCGGCCGTGGTCGGGCCGACGGCCACGATCGCACCCACCCTCGACGCGTTCTTCGACGCGTTCCCCGAGTCGCAGGAGGACTGACGGCGATGGCGGTCAAGGTTCGCATCCCCACCCAGCTCCGCCAGCTCTCGGGCGGCGCCTCGGAGGTCTCGGTGGAAGGCTCGACCGTGGCCGAGGTGCTGAAGGCCCTCGACGTCGCGCACCCCGGCTTCGCCGAGCGGCTCTACGACGACGGCGGCGGCCTGCGCCGCTTCGTGAACGTGTTCGTCGCCGAGGAGGACATCCGCTTCCTCGACGGCGTCGCGACGCCGCTGACCGACGGGCAGACCGTCAGCATCGTCCCCGCCGTCGCCGGCGGCTGACGGACCGCGTCGGCCATCCGGCTCCGCGGCGCCGCGTCAGGCCGGGGACGGTCTGAGGCGGGCGTCTGAGGCGGGCGTCTGAGGCGGGCGTCTGAGGCGGGCGTCTCAGGCGGACGTGGCGACGTACATCTGCTCGGCCACTTCGGCCGGCACGGTGGTGTCACCCGCGGTGGTGCGCACGAGCACCCCGTCGGGTCCACTGCTCATGATCTCGGCGTGCGCGCCGGGGATCAGGCGGGCCGCAGCGACGAGGCTCAAGCCCTCGTCGGACAGCTCGAGCTTCTCGCTGATGCGCGCGACGGTGACGTGTCCGGGCTCGGCATCGGAGAGCGCGAACGACGGGATCGTCGGCGACGTGCGCTTCGACCCCGGGATCGGGTTGCCGTGCGGGCACGTCATCGGGTCGCCGAGGAGCTCGACGAGCTTCTCCTCGACGTCGGACGAGATCGCGTGCTCCCAGCGGTCGGCCTCGCGGTGCACCTTCTCCCACTCGAGGCCGATGACGTCGAGGAGCAGGCGCTCGGCGAGCCGGTGCCGGCGGACGACCGTGGTGGCGAGGGTGCGCCCCTTCTCGGTGAGCTTGAGGCTGCGGTCGTCGCGCAGCTCCACGAACCCGTTGCCCTCGAGGCGTCCGACGGTCTCCGAGACCGCAGCGGCCGAGAGCCCGAGGCGCTCGACGAGGCGCGCGCGCATCGGGCGTGTGCCCTCCTCCTCGAGCTCGAGGATCTGCTCGAGGTACTCCTCCGTGGTGTCGTGCATCTCGGCCATCGAGGTGAGGTTACCCTGACTTCGTGGCTTCCCCGGAGGTGACCCCCGGCCCGGCAGCGTCCGTCGTCGAGGCGCGCGGCCTCGTGAAGCGCTTCGGCGCCGTCGCCGCGGTCGACGGGATCGACCTCGACGTCCGCCCGGGTGAGGTGCTCGCGCTCCTCGGCCCGAGCGGCTGCGGCAAGACGACGACCCTGCGCCTCGTCGCCGGGTTCGAGCGCCCCGATGGCGGGACGGTGGTCCTCAACGGCGAGGAGGTCGTCGGGCCCCATCGATTCGTGCCGGCCGAGCGCCGCCGCGTCGGTGTGGTGTTCCAGGACTACGCGCTCTTCCCGCACCTCACCGTCGCCCGCAACGTGGGCTACGGGGTGCGCGACCGGGGCCGGCGGCGGGAGCGGGTCGCCACGATGCTCGAGCTCGTCGGCCTCGCCGACGCGGGAGACCGCCTGCCCCACCAGCTGTCGGGTGGCCAGCAGCAGCGCGTCGCGCTCGCCCGCGCGCTCGCGCCCGAGCCCGCGCTCGTGCTCCTCGACGAGCCGTTCTCCAACCTCGACGCGGCGCTGCGCGCCGACGTGCGCGCCGACGTGCGCGCGATCCTCGCCGACGCGAAGGCCACGGCCGTCGTCGTCACCCACGACCAGGAGGAGGCGCTCAGCCTCGCCGATCGCGTCGCGGTCATGCGCGACGGTCGCATCCTCCAGGTCGACACCCCGCTCGACGTCTACTCGCACCCTGAGGAGCGGTTCGTCGCGACGTTCGTCGGCGACGCCGATGTGCTCCCCGGCCACGTCGACGACGGTCGCGCGGTGACGGCGGTCGGTGCGCTCTCGCTCGCGGTGCCGATGCCCAAGGGCTCGGTCGACGTCGTCGTGCGCCCCGAGCGTGTCCGGCTCCGCCTCGACAGCGGGGGCGAGGGCGTCGTGTCGGAGATCACCTACTTCGGCCACGACCAGCTCGTCGCGGTCCGGCTCGCCGACGGGACCCGGGTGCGCTCGCGGATGGGCCCGGCTCGCGCGTTCGAGCCCGGTGACCGCGTCTCGGTGTCGGTCACCGGCGACGTCATCGCGTACCCCCGCGGGTGAAGCGGCCGAGACCCGAGCTCGACGTCGCGGTGCTCGGCGCGGGCCCGGCGGGGCTCGGCGCGGCGCTGCTCCTCGCCCGGAGGGGCCGGTCCGTCACGGTCTTCGAGCGTGCGCCGGCTCCCGGCGGGCTGGCCGCGAGCTTCGAGGTCGCGGGCGTGCGCGTCGACCACGGGAGCCACCGGCTCCATCCGTCCTGCCCGCCCGAGATCCTCGCCGAGCTGCGCACTGCGCTCGGCGGCGATCTCCAGCTGCGCCGCCGCCACGGGCGCATCCGCCTGGGCGGGCGCTGGGTGGCGTTCCCGCCGCGCATCGCCGATCTCGCCCGGCGGCTCCCGCCGGGCCTGACCCTCCGGCTCGCGCGCGATGCCGCCCTCGGGCCGGTACGCCGGCCGCGGGCCGACACGTTCGCCGAGGTCGTGCGGGCCGGGCTCGGCCCCACCATGCTCGACGAGTTCTACGCCCCGTACGTCGAGAAGATCTGGGGCACGAGCCCCGACGAGCTCAGCGGCGAGCTGGCGCGCCGCCGTGTCGGCGCGAGCTCGCCGAGCGCGCTCCTCGCCCGAGTCGTGAGACCGTCCGAACGGGCGCGCCGGGGGTCGTTCTTCTACCCGCGCCGCGGGTTCGGGCAGATCCCCGACGCGCTCGCGGCACGAGCGGTCGAGGAGGGTGCCGCGCTCGCGCTGGGTGCCGAGGTCACTCGGGTCGAGCTCGGCGACGCGGTGACGGTGCACGCGGGCGGGCGCGCCGTCTCGGCACGGCAGGTGTGGTCGACGCTTCCCCTGCCGCTGCTCGCGCGGCTCGCAGAGGCGCCACCCGACGTGCTGGCCGCGAGCGAGCGCCTGGAGTACCGCGCGATGACGCTCGTCTACCTCGCGTTCGCCCGTACGCAGATCACTCCGTTCGACGCGCACTACTTCCCCCGGCCGGAGATCGTCGCGAGCCGCGTGTCGGAGCCGAAGCGCTATCGAGACGGCGTGGGGTCCGATCCGGCCGACGTCACGGTGCTCTGCGCCGAGGTGCCGTGCGCGCTCGGTGACGCAGTGTGGTCGGCGGGCGACCACGAGCTCGCGGGCCGACTCGTCGGTGAGCTCGACGCGCAGGGCATGACGGTGCCCGCGCCGATCGAGGTGGTCGTGCGCCGCGTCGCGCACGCGTACCCCGTCTACACCGCCGGCTTCGAGGACGCGCTCGCGACGGTCGACACCTGGGCGCTCGCGCAGCCGGCGCTCCTGTCGCTGGGCCGCCAGGGCCTGTTCGCGCACGACAACACGCACCACGCCCTCGCGACCGCCTGGGCCGCCGCCGAGGCCCTCACCGACGAGGGCCCCGTCGACGCCGAGCGGTGGGCCGCCGCCCGGGCCCGGTTCGCGGAGCACGTCGTCGAGGACTGACGCCGCCGCCACCCACCCGAGCCCAGGACACTGGGGCCTTGCCTTGGCCCGGAAGATTAGGTTAGGTTGCCCTTACTAACCAGGAGCTCTCGCCGTGCGCGTGGCGACCCGGCGACGCGGTGCTCCAGCCGGCGTAGCGCACGAGCAGACGAGCGCGGCGAGCGACGAGGGGGTCCGACGATGGTGGTGCTCGAAGCGAGGGACGTGTCGTACCGGCGCTGTGGCGCGACATCGCTACGGCGCGTGTCGGTCGCCGTGATGCGCGGCGAGCTGCTCGCGGTGTGCGGGCCTGTCGGGGCGGGCACCTCGGCGCTGGTGAGCATCCTCGGCGGCGCGTGCCGCCCCGACGCCGGTCGCATCCTCCGCCGCATCGGGCGGCCGACGCTGACCCGCGGCGCCGACGGCGCCGACGCGGCGCTCGAGAGTGCCGGGCCGGGGTCGGTGCTCCTCCTCGACCACGCGGCCGATCCCGACGCCGACGAGGACGCGGTGCTCGCGCGCGGTCGTCGCGCGGCTGAGCGAGGCGCGGCCGTCGTCGCCACGACGCACGATCTGGCGCTCGCCGCGCGCCACGCCCACACGGCGGCGCTGCTCGTCGCCGGTCGGCTCGTCGCCTGGGCGGAGCCGGCGGCGGCGTTCGTGCCCGCGGTGCGCCTGCTCGGGTACACGGGTTCGCTCCCCCCGGACCCGTGCCCGGCAGGCCCTGCGGACACCGCTTCGCGCCGTGGTCACCCGAGCGTGGTCGCCGGATGAGCGTCGAGCCGACGGATCGTGCCGATGCGGGCGCAGCCTCACGTGCGCGGAGCGCATGACGCTCCCGGCCCGCCCGCAGCTCCGTCGCGGCGACCAGCACCGTCGCTCGGAGTGACCCCGCTCACTCACCCCCGCGCGCGTGATCGAGCGACCGCACCTTCGATCACGTGTTGACCTCGCGCCACACCGCCGGCACGACCGCGCGGAGGTACCGACCGAGACGGACGAACGACCGGCCGTGCTCTCGGAACCGGTACGAGATCGGCACCTCCGCGTACCGGTAGCCCTGGCGGAGCAGGGACAGCGTGAGCACCTGCGCGTAGTTGAAGTCGTGCGTGATCTCGGCTGCACGTGCCGCGTCGGCCGAGAGAGCGCGATACCCGCTCTGCCCGTCGGAGATCGGTGCCCGCGCGATCCATCGGAGCGCGATCGTGAGCACGCGGTTCCCGAAGCGACGGTGCGGGAGCATGCGATCGATCCGACCACCGAAGCGGCTGCCGACGACGTAGTCGGCGTGGCCGGCCAGGATCGGCGCGACGAGCCGCTCGAGCTCCTCGGGCGCGTACTCGCCGTCCGCGTCGCAGAAGGCGACGACCGCAGCCCCGTCGTCGAGGGCAGCGGCGAAGCCCTCGCGGACCGCGGCGCCGAGGCCGCGGTTCTCGGGGAGCGTCACGACCTTGGCGTCCGCACCCAGCGCGAGGGCACCCGTGCCGTCGGTCGACCCGTCGTCGACGACGAGCCGGTCGACGCGCCGACCGCACACCTCACCCGGAACGCGGCGCAGCACCTCGGCGACGGTCGCCGCCTCGTCGTGCGCGGGGAGGAAGAGCGCGACCGGGCCCGCACCGGGTACGGCCGACCGCCCGTCGGGGCGCAGGTCGGGGCGCAGGTCGGGGCGC
>JBBDWT010000130.1:20940-22682 GCA_040902705.1 Acidimicrobiia bacterium
GTCGGGGCGCAGGTCGGGGCGCAGGTCGGGGCGCGGGGCTGGGAGGCGGAGGCGCATCGGTCCTCACTGGGCCAGGGAGCCCGGAGCAGGTCAGGGCAGGACATCCCGAATTCAGGGCAACCTGACTTTACGCTAGGGTTCCCGGCCATGCGAAACGTCTCGTCACGACAGCCCTGGTCACGACAGCCCTGGTCACGACAGCCCTGGCCACGACAGCCCTGGCCACGACGGCGGGCGGGCCGGCGGCGACCCGGCCGGGTCCTCGCCGGCGCGCTCGCGGTCGTCCTCGTCGTCGGCGCGCTCTCGGCGTGCTCGTCGAGCGGCAGCGATCGCCTGACCATCTACTCCGGTCGGACCCAGGAGCTCATCGAGCCCCTGCTCCAGCGGTTCTCGGACGACACCGGCACCGGCATCGACGTTCGCTACGGCAACTCGCCCGATCTCGCGCTGCTGATCGACGAGGAAGGCGACCAGTCGCCGGCCGACGTGTTCCTCTCGCAGAGCCCCGGCTCGACGGGCTACCTCGACGCACAGGATCGCCTCCAGAAGCTGCCGAAGGACCTCCTCGACCTCGTGCCGGCGCGATTCCGCGCGAAGGACGGCGACTGGGTCGGCATCTCCGGTCGCGTCCGCGTGCTCGTCTACAACCCCGATCTCGTGTCGGAAGACGAGCTGCCCCAGTCGATCTTCGACGTGACGAAGGAGCAGTACCGCGATCAGCTCGGTGTTGCGCCTCCGAACGCGTCGTTCCAGGACTTCGTCACCGCGATGCGCGAGCTCGAGGGAGCGACGAAGACCAAGGAGTGGCTCGAAGGCCTGGTCGCGAACGGCGCGCGCACGTACGAGAACAACATCGCGATCGTCGAGGCGGTCGGACGCGGGGAGATCAAGTACGGCCTCGTCAACGACTACTACCTGTACGAGCTCCAGGCGCAGGACCCGGAGCTCGCGGCGAAGAACTACTACTTCCCGAACGGCGACCTTGGGTCGCTGATCCTCACGACGACCGTCGGTGTCCTCGACACGGCGAGCGACACCGGCACGGCCGAGGAGTTCATCCGGTACCTGCTGTCGCCGAAGGCCCAGAAGTTCTACGCGGAGCAGTCGTTCGAGTACCCGCTCGCCGACGGCGTGCCGCCGGATGCCGGGAAGCCGCCGTTGGCCGAGATCGAGTCCCCGATCATCGACCTGGCGTCGTTGGGTGACGGACTCGTGAAGACGCGACAGCTCATCGCGGACAGCGGCCTGGGGTAGCAGGCCATGGCAGCCCCGACGGTCGAGACCGCGATGCTCCCGGCGCCCGTCGCCGCGTCGCCGCGGCGTCGTGCCCCCGTACCGCTGGTCGTCGGGGGGGTGGTCGTCGGCGCGCTCTTCGTCGGGCCGCTCGTGTACCTCGTGGTGCGGACGCTCGGGTTCGGTGACGCCGCGCTCGACGTCCTCACCTCCGACGAGGCGGGGGCGCCCCTGCTCCGGACGTTGCTCCTCGCGGTGACGGTGTCAGCGGCGTGCGCACTGCTCGGGACGGCGTGTGCCTGGCTCGTCGCGCGCACCGATCTTCCCGGCCGGCGCGTCCTGCGAGTGCTGTTCGTGCTCCCGCTCGTGATCCCGTCGTTCGTGGGCGCGTTCGCGCTCCAGGCGGCGTTCGTGCAGGGCGGGCTCCTCGACGAGCTCTTCGGTCTCGGCACGGGGATCCGCATCGAGGGCTTCTGGGGCGCCTTCGCCGCGATCACGCTCTTGAGCTA
>JBBDWT010000131.1:0-3277 GCA_040902705.1 Acidimicrobiia bacterium
GCGCTCGCGGCCGGCGCGCTCGCAGGTTGCAGCGGCGGCTCCGGCGAGTCGGCTCCGGCGACGACGGCGACGCTGACCGTCACCGTCGCCGACCCGGCCGCGGCCGAGACCACACCCGCGCCCGATCCTGGCGGCTCGCTTGCGGACGCGGTCGAGCGCGTCCTCCCTTCGGTCGTCAGCATCCGCACCGAGAGCTTCGGCGGCGGCAAGGGCGAGGGCTCGGGCGTTGTCCTCGACCGGAGCGGGATCATCCTCACGAACAACCACGTCGTCGAGGGCACGACCGCGGTGACGGTCGTCTTCAACGACGATCTCCACACGAAGCCGCTTCCCGGCACCGTCATCGGCACGGCGCCCGGGCGCGACCTCGCCGTGATCCATGTGCTGGCGAACGACCTCGTCCCGCTTCAGCTCGCACGTTCGTCGGCGCTGCGGCTCGGCGATGCAGTCTTCGCCGTCGGCTTCCCGCTCGGGCTGGGCGGTCCCACCGTCACCTCGGGGATCGTCTCCGGGCTCGACCGGACGATCGACGGCCGGAACGGAAAGCTGACCGGCCTCCTGCAGACGGACGCGGCGATCAATCCCGGCAACTCCGGCGGCCCGCTCGTCGACCGGTCGGGCCGGCTCGTGGGGATCAACACCGCCGGCGTCAGGCTCGCCGACGCGGAGAACGTCAGCTTCGCGATCGCGATCGACGGGGCGCTGCCGGTGATCGCCAAGATTCGCGCGGCGCCCGCATCGACGCTGGCGTGGCTCGGAGTCGCGTTCACGTCGGTCGACACGGACGCGGCAGCCGTCCAGCTCGGCTTCGACGGGTCGGTGCGGGGCGCAGCGATCACCGTCGTCTATCCCGGCGGGCCTGGTGAGGAGGCGGGGCTGGCCGTGGGCGACGTGATCACCGTCGCCGACGACGTCCCGATCGACTCCGCGGCCGATCTGAATCAGCTGCTCGGAAAGCGCAAGCCCGGGGACTCGCTCGACCTGGAGCTGATCGACAGCCGCGGACCGCGGATCGTCACGGTGAAGCTGGTTCGCCGCCGCTGAGCCGGGCGCGTACGTCGTCGGGCACCGGAACGCTCTCGCTCCGCTCGTAGTCGTAGGCGACGAGGACGCTCTTCGCCTCCGCGACGACGCGCTCCCCGGCCGCGATCACGTGCTCGAGGTCGAAGCTCTTCGTTCCGAGCCGCGAGCAACGGGTGCGCACCTCGATCTCCTCACCCTGCCGCAGCTCCGAGCGGAAGTCGATCTCGACGCGGGCGAGGATGAAAGGGGCGAGACCGCCGAGGACGCCGATCCGCGACTCCTCGAGGTAGGTCGAGAAGACGGCGTTGTTGACGTGCCCCATCGCGTCGCAGTCGCGAAAGCGGACGCGCTCGCGGTGAGACCAGGGGAACGACTCCACGTTCGCCTTCTACCACGCGTGGGAAGATCGTCGGGGTTACTGCGGGACGGCCAGGAACCTCGGTGAGGACGACGATGGGGATCTCGCGGGTGGCCAGATCCGCGCGAAGTCGTGCCAGCACTTCCTCTCCGGTGATGTCCGGCAAGTCCAGGTCGAGAAGGATCAGCCGTCTGGCACGGTCGACTCCTCTCCCCTTGGGCTCCCTGACGAGCCAGTCCCCAGTTGTAAAACGTACGGAGACCGATTTCGGTTGCGCTAACCGCCGGAGACGACGGTTATCCGCTGCACCTGCGGATCGGTGAACACGTCCAGCTCGTCCCGGCTCGCAGAGGAGAACTCGGTGACGACCGCGCCCTCCGGACCGGCCTGGAACGAATGCAGCGTGTCCGGCGGGATCGTGTGCTGCTCACCGGGCTCGAGCACGATCTCCTCGCCGTCGATCCAGAGCGTGACGAGGCCGCGGCGGCACCGGAACGTCTCCTCCTTGCCGGGCGTGTCGTCGAAGGGCGGATGCCGGTGCTCGGGACAGGTCTGGCCGGGATAGAGGACGAGATCCTTGGCGCAGTAGCGGTCCGTGTTCACGTAGACGACCAGCATCAAGCCCTCTTCGCGCAGCCGCGACAGCCCGAAGTCGGCGACCTCGATCCGGTCGCGCTCGGCCTCGGTGACGACGATCCCGGCCGCTGCGAGCTCCTGGGCCGCGTACGCCTGCGCGGAGCGTTGGTCCTCGCGTGTGATCACGCGATCTCCTTCCAGCCGATCAGCTCGATCCCGAGCTCGCCGAGGCGCTCGCGCACGCGCGGGTCGGTGAGGGACTCGATCTCTCGCTCGCGCGGCGCCGAGTAACGCGACTCGAGCGCCTCGACGTAGCCCGGGTGGCAACCGAGCTCGGTGTCCCCCTCCTCGAGCCCGCCAAGGATCTCGAGCAGGCTGTCGACACCAATCGCATGCTCACCGTAATAGCCGGCTTCGTGGCGGACCGAGTGCTCGCGCATCGGCAGCGCCTGCCGGTCGGCGAATGCGACGAAGACGTCGTGGATGCGCGGATCGCGATGTGTGTGATGGTGCGAGTCGATGTGCGTCGGCCGCCCGCCGACGAGCTGCTGGTAGCGGTCGAGCTGCCGCCCGAGCTCGGCGTCGCACATCACCGCGGTCACGATCAGCTCGTCGTTGTGGTCGAGCACCGCGTGCAGGCCGACCGAGAGACTGGGCGTGCGCCGGGCGATCTCGGCGCCCTCCTCGGCGCCGGGACGGTCGACCATCAAGCTCGTGCTGGTCACGATCCCGCCCTCGTGCGCCTCGAGGATGCCGCGGTTGATCCCGGCGGTGAAGCCGAGGTCGTCCGCGTTCACGATCAGTCGCCTCACCGCACGCTCCTTCCAACGTGTAGTAGTTGACGCCATGACGTTACTCCGCGACTCCGCGCGACCGTGGTGGCGGAGCGCCGCCTTCTACCAGATCTACGTCCGCAGCTTCCAGGACTCGAACGGGGACGGCGTCGGCGACCTGCCGGGCATCCGCTCTCGCCTGCTGTACCTGGAAACGCTCGGCGTCGATGCCCTCTGGCTGACCCCGTTCTATCCCTCCCCCCAGGCCGACCACGGCTACGACGTCGCCGACTACACGGACGTCGATCCGCAGTTCGGCACGCTCGAGGACTTCGACGCGCTCGTAGCCGACGCGCACGAGCTCGGGATCAAGGTCACGATCGACATCGTCCCGAATCACACCTCGGACCAGCACGAGTGGTTCCGGAACGCCATCGCCGACCCCGAGCATCCGGATCGCAAGCGCTACATGTTCCGCCCCGGCCGGAACGGCGGCCCACCGAACGGCTGGACGTCGGCGTTCGGCGGCCCCGCCTGGACGCTCGAC
>JBBDWT010000132.1:0-3248 GCA_040902705.1 Acidimicrobiia bacterium
GCTGCTCGACCTCACCCCCGCGCTCGTGCTCGGGACGTGCTCCTTCTACACGATGCTCAAGCGCGAGCCCGAGGGCGCCTTGATCGTGTCGGTGTGCACGAACGTGTCGTGTCTCGTCAACGGTGGCCCCGACCTGCTCCAGGGGCTGCGGCAGCGATTCGTCGACGCCGCCGACGTCACCGTCGAAGAGGTCGAGTGCCTCGCCGCGTGCGACCTCGCGCCGGTGCTCCAGGTCAACTACGAGTTCCACGGCCCGCTCACGGTGGAGACCGCGACCGGTCTCGTCGAGCAGTACCAGCGCGGCGAGCTCACCGCGCGCACGATCTCCGGATCACCGGCACCCGCGGCGAAGAGGTCCACCAAGACATCGGCCAAGACATCGGCCAGGACATCGGCCGAGACCTCTGGGACGGGTGCCTAGTGGCCGGCGAGGAGACGCGCATCGTCACCAAGTTCCTGCGGGCCCGCCCCTCCGACTCGTGGACGTTCGACGCCGCGCGCACGCACAACAACGCGTACTCCGCGCTCGAGAAGGCGCTGGGTAGGGCGCCGGCCGCGATCGTCGAGCAGGTGCAGGCTTCGGGCCTGCGGGGCCGAGGCGGTGCGGGCTTCGGGACCGGTCAGAAGTGGTCGTTCCTCCCGAAGGGCGTCTACCCGCGGTATCTCGCGGTCAACGCCGACGAGGGCGAGCCCGCCACGTTCAAGGACCACATGCTCCTCGAGGGCGACCCCCACCAGATCATCGAGGGATCGATCATCACGGCGTACGCGATCGAGGCCCACCATGCGTTCATCTACATCCGGGGCGAGTTCGCGCTCGGCGCCGAGCGGCTCCAGCAGGCCGTCGACGAGGCATACGCGAACGGCTACCTCGGCAAGGACATCCTGAAGACGGGCTTCGACCTCGAGCTGATCGTGCACCGTGGCGCGGGCTGCTACATCGCCGGTGACGAGACCGGGCTGCTGTCGAGCCTCGAGGGTGAGCGCGCGATGCCGCGCATCAAGCCCCCGTTCCCTGCCGCGCAGGGTCTCTACGCGGCGCCCACGGTCGTCAACAACGTCGAGACGATATCGACGATCCCGCACATCGTCCGGCGCGGCGGCAAGTGGTACGCGGGTCTCGGCGTCGGCAAGTCGACCGGCACGCGCATCTTCTCGGTGTCGGGCATGGTCGAGCGGCCCGGCAACTACGAGGTCGAGCTCGGCATGTCGTTCCGCGATCTCATCGAGGGCCTCGCGGGCGGCGTGCGCGGCGGCAAGCAGATGAAGTTCTTCATCCCCGGCGGCGCGTCGGCACCGTGGCTGTTGCCACAGCACCTCGACGAGCCGCTCGACATGGACCGGGCGTCGGAGCTGCAGACGATGCTCGGCTCGGGGGCGATCATGGTGTTCGACGAGACCGTCGATCCGCTGCTGGTGTCGTGGCGGCTCGCCAAGTTCTTTGCCCACGAGTCGTGCGGCAAGTGCACGCCGTGCCGAGAGGGCTCGGGCTGGATCGAGAAGGTCCTGTACCGGATGTCGCGTGGCCTCGGTCGGCCCGACGACCTCGATCTCCTGCTCGACTTCGGTCAGAACATCGTCCCCGGGCTCAACGCTCCGTTCGCGCAGACCACGATCTGCGCGCTCGGTCCGTCGACGATGAGCCACGTCGTGAGCCTCGAGCGTTGGTTCGGCGACGAGATCCGTGAGCGCCTCAAGCGCGACTCCGTGAAGCGCTCCCAGCTCGAGGTGCGATCAGCGTGAGCGACGCCATGAGTGCGGTCCCGATGTCGCAGTGGCCGTCGGACTACCGATACACGATCCCGGTGAGCGGCGATCAGGACATGGTGACGATCACGATCGACGACAAGGTCGTGCAGGCGCCGCGCGGCGAGCTGTTGATCCGCGTCGCACAGGAGCACGGCACGTACATCCCGCGCTTCTGTTACCACGAGCGCATGAAGCCGGTGGGCATGTGCCGGATGTGCCTCGTCGAGGTCGAAGGCATGCGCGGCTTTCAGATCAGCTGCGCGACGCCCGTGAACGAAGGCATGGTCGTCCGCACCCAGTCGCCCGGGGTCAAGGAGGCGCAGGACGGCATCCTCGAGTTCCTCCTCATCAACCACCCACTCGACTGCCCGGTGTGCGACCGCGGTGGTGAGTGCCCACTGCAGGACCAGACGCTCGCGTTCGGGCCGGGCGAGTCGCGCTACGTCGAGGAGAAGCGTCACTTCGAGAAGCCCATCCCGATCAGCGATCTCGTGCTGCTCGACCGCGAGCGCTGCATCCAGTGCGGCCGCTGCACACGCTTCGCGGCCGAGGTCGCCGGCGACGCACTGATCGACTTCGGCGGTCGGGGCGGCGAGACCGAGGTCATCACGTACCCCGACGCGCCCTTCGACTCGTACTTCTCGGGGAACGTCGTGCAGATCTGCCCCGTGGGCGCGCTCACCGCGCGGCCGTACCGCTTCCGGGCCCGTCCGTGGGACCTCGAAGCCGCCGAGACGACGTGTCAGTCGTGCGCCGTCGGGTGCCGCGGCGCGCTGGAGTCCACGACGAACCAGATCGTGCGGTTCCTCGGCGTCGACTCGGAACCGGTGAACCAGGGGTGGCTCTGCGACAAGGGCCGCTACGGCTACGAGTGGGTCCACTCCGACACGCGCGTCACCGCGCCGATGCTCCGCAAGGACACGGCCGGTTCCGGGGAGCTCGTCGAGGTCTCGTGGCCCGAGGCGCTCGACGCGGCTGCGGCCGCGCTCCGGCGGGTGCGCGACGAGCACGGTCCCGAAGCGATCGCGGTCCTCGGTGGTGCCGAGGGCAGCAACGAGGATGCCTACGTGTGGGCGCGCCTCGCGAAGGCGGTGCTCGGCACGGACAACGTCGATGCGCAGCTCGGCGACGGCCTTCCCGCCGAGATGGTGCTCGGCATGCCGCGGGCGACGCTCGCCGACCTCGACGCCGCGAAGGCGATCGTCGTCCTCGGGGTCGACTGCCGCGAGGAGCTCCCGGTCCTGCACCTCCGGCTGCGCCGGGCGGCGGTGGATCTCGGCGTGCCGCTGATCGACGTCGGTCCTCGCGACCAGGGTCTCACTCGCGACGCCGCGGCGGTGCTCCGTCACACCCCGGGCGCCGAAGCCGAGGTCGTGGGGAAGCTCGCCGGCGCGCTCGGTGGCCGGAGGACGCGCATCAAGGCGGTCGACGCCGTCGTCGACGCGATCGGCGATCGCACGGGGCCGGTGGTGGTGGTCGTCGGCCGTCCGTCGGTCGCG
>JBBDWT010000133.1:0-3190 GCA_040902705.1 Acidimicrobiia bacterium
CCATCGTGAAGTAGAGCCGGCCGTCCCGTCCGAACGCGAGCATGCCGCCGTTGTGGTTTCCGTAGGGATCCCGGCTAGCGAAGAGCTGCCGGGGCGCCGAGGCGCGCGAGCCGTTCGAGCTGTACTCGACGAGGCGCGTGGAGCTGTCCCGCGCGGTGTACTGGACGTAGAGCTTGCGTACCTTCGGGTAGGACGGATGGAACGCGAGGCCGAGCAGCCCCTGCTCGCCGCCGGCGGTGACGAGGCTGCGGATATCGAGCAAGGGCGCCGCCCGGCGCTTGCCGCGGTCGAGCACGTGGATCCTGCCGCCCTGCTCCAACACGTACAGGCGGCCCGCCTCGCCCTTGGCCCCGGTGACGTAGACGGGCTGCGAGAAGCCGCTCGCGACCGCACGCGGCGTGAACTGTGCCCGTTCCGGCGCAGCGCCGGCGACGCAGGCGGCGACGAGCGCGCCGAGGCAGGCGAACGCAAGCGGCGTCCTCATCCACGCTCACGATAGCCAGAGGACTGGCGCCCCGAGCGCAGTAACCTCCCGCACGTGAAGATCTTCATCATCGGCGCAGGACAGGTCGGGGCGACGATCGTCGAGGCGCTGCATGACGAGCACGAGCTGACCGTCTTCGACCTCGAGGAAGAGCGGCTCGCCGCGATCTCACAGCGCTACGACGTCCACACCGTGGCCGGAAACGGAGCCAGCCGCCGCGTGCTCTCCGACGCCGGCGTCACCGCCGCCGACCTGCTGATCGCGTGCACGTCCCGCGACGAGTCGAACATCGTCGCCGCGATGATCTCGAAGGCCTGCTCCCCCCGCACGACGACCGTTGTCCGCACGACGAACCCCGAGTACCTCGAGGTCTGGCGCGAGGGGCAGCTGGACGTCGACTTCATCGTCTCGTCCGAAGTCGAGACCGCGCACGCGATCTCGCGGACGATCGGCATGCCCGCGGCGCGGCAGACCGACGTCTTCGCCGACGGGCAGGTGCAGATGGCCGAGTTCGACGTGACGCAGAACGCCGATCCCAGCATCCTCGGGTCGCCGCTGCGTGAGGCAAGCCTCCCTCTCGACTCCCGCGTTCATCCGCGGCGACAACGTCGTGATCCCGCGTGGCGCGGAGTCGATCAAGCCCGGCGACCGCATCGTCGTGATCGGGTCGCCGCAAGGCGCCCAGGCGTGGGGAGAGCTGATCGCGCCTGGCACCGGCAAGGTGCGCGACGTCGTCATCTTCGGCGCCGGCCGCGCCGGCATGGCGGTCGCCCGCCTGCTGCTCGACCAGGGGATCGGGGTCCGCTTGATCGAGGCGGACCGCGACCGCGCCCGCTACGTGGCGGCAGAGCTGCCGGAGGCGCGGGTGTACAACGCGACCGGCTTCGACCCGGATTTCCTCGAGCGCGAGCGGATCGCGGAGGCCCAGGTCGCCGTGTTCGCGATGCGCGACGACATGAAGAACCACTTCGCAGCGGCGCTCGCAAAGGTGCACGGCTCGCCCTTCACGGTCGCAGTCGTCCACGATGCTCCCTCGCAGGAGGTCTTCGAGTACGCGGGCGTCGACGTCACCGTCAACCCGCGTCAGATCACCGCCGAGGAGATCGTTCGCTTCGCTCACGACCCACGCACGCAGCAGGTGGTGATGCTCGAGGGCGACCGCTATGAGGTGCTCGACATCACGACGCAGCGAGACAGCGAGTACGTCGGGCTCAAGTTCAAGGACATGCCGATCCGCGGCGCGGTGATCGGGGCGATCGTCCGTGACGGGACGGCCGTCTTCCCGCACGGCGACGAGGTCCTCCGCCCCGGCGACCGGGTGATCGTCTTCACGGAATCGCAGCGCGTCCCCAAGGTCGAGAAAGCCCTATGAGTCTGCGGCTCGCGGTCGATTTCACCGGTTCCATCAACCTCGTCGCGACGCTGACGAAGTACCTCAGCCTCGCCACGCTTGTGCCCGCGGCCGTCGCGGTCGGCTACGGCGAGTCGCCCTGGCCGTTTCTCGCCGCGGGCGCGATCGTCGGCGGTATCTCCCTCGCCGTCGAGCTCCTCACCCGCGGCGAGCACCGGATCGGGTCTCGCGAGGGTTTTTTCATCGTGTCGTTCACGTGGCTCGCCGCCGCCGCCCTCGGGGCGCTGCCGTACATCCTCTCGGGCGAGCCGGAGCTCAACCGACCCGTCGACGCCTACTTCGAGGCGATGTCCGGCTTCACCACGACGGGCGCGAGCGTGATCACGGATATCGAAGCGGTGTCGCATTCGATCCTGCTCTGGCGCCAGTTCACGCAGTGGCTCGGCGGGATCGGGATCATCGTGCTCGCGCTCGCGGTGCTGCCGCGCCTCCGCGTCGGCGGCCGCCAGCTGCTCGAGCACGAGATGCCCGGGCCGGAGATCGAGTCGCTGAGCACCCGGATCCGCGACACCGCGCGCCGCGTCTGGTTCCTCTACGTCACGCTGACGGCGATCCTCGTCACCGTCCTGATCGCGTTCGGGCTGACGGGAGTCGACGATCGGATGACCGTCTTCGATGCGTTCGCGCACGCGCTCACGACGATGCCGACCGGCGGCTTCGGCGTCGACGCGACCTCGCTCGCCGAGTTCGGGGCGGCGACGCAGTGGACGATCGCGCTCTTCATGATGCTGGCCGGCGCCAACTTCGCGCTCCTCTACCGGGCGCTCGTGCGACGGCAGCCGAAAGCGTTCGCGCTCGACGAGGAGTTTCGGCTCTACATCGGCCTGGTCGCGCTCGCCTCGATCGTCGTCGGCGCGGAGGTGTGGAGCGAGGGCATCGCGAGCGGGGAGGCGGCCGTCCGCCACGCGGTCTTCCAGACGGTGTCGATGATGACGACCACCGGGTTTGCAACCGCAGACTTCGCTTTGTGGCCGGCGCTGACCGCCATGACCCTGATCGGGCTGATGTTCGTCGGGGGCTCCGCGGGCTCGACGAGCGGCTCGGTGAAGGTGGTGCGCCACCTCCTGCTCGGCAAGGTCTTGCGCCGCGAGATCGACCAGACCCTGCACCCCGAGCTCGTCGCCCCCGTGCGTCTCAACCGCTCCGTCATGGACGAGCGAACGCTGCGTGCGGTCATGAGCTTCATCCTGCTCTACATCGGCATCTTCATCGTCGGCGTCCTCCTGCTCGCAGCGGACGCGGCGCGCGTCGGCCTCGGCCGGAGCGTGCGCGAGGCGATAGCCGCCGCCGCGCCC
>JBBDWT010000134.1:0-17477 GCA_040902705.1 Acidimicrobiia bacterium
GGCGCGCCGGAGGACGGCCCCTCGGCGAGCTCCGGGCTCGTCACCGACCCCGGGGCGGTCTCGCGCAGCGCCGCGATGGCGGCGTCGATCTCCGCACGCACACGCTCGAGCTCCACGACCAGGCCCTGACGCCGCTGCTCCGCGTCCTCGAGCATCCGGCGGCGGATGGCGCGCGCTTCGGCGACCATCGCCCGTCCACGCTCGGCAGCTTCGAGCTCGGCCGTGCTGCGCGCCTCTTCGGCGCCTTCACCTGTCGGCGTCGGATCGCCCATCTCGTCTGATGCTATTGGCCGGTCGTCGTGGTCGCGGTCGGAACCGCATCGACCGGCCGGCCTCCGGCCTTCTCGAGCGCGCGGAGCGCATCGTCGATCGTCCTGACCGAGACGATCTTCATGCCGTCGGCATGCTCGCGCGCCTCGGCGGCTTCGCCGGCAGGCACGAGCATCAGCATGGCGCCGTTGTCGCGTGCCGCGACCGCCTTCTGCGCGACCCCTCCGACCGCACCCACCGAGCCGTCGGCCGCGATCGAGCCCGTGACCGCGACCTTGCCCCCGCCCGTGAGGTCGCCGGGTGTCAGGTCGTCGATGATCGCGAGGGTGAAGGCGAGCCCGGCCGACGGACCGCTGACGCGCTGCGTGTCGATCTCGACCTGGACGGGGAAGCTCCAATCGTAGAGCGTCTGGGAGACGATGCCGAGGTACGCGATGCCGTCCCGGCCTCCGACCCGCACGGTGACGTTGAGGGGAGTGCCGTCACGCTCGACCGCGACGACGACGGCGTCCCCCGGCGACCGGGCCTGCACGAGCGAACCTACCTCCTCCGCGGTCTCCACCGGGGTCCCGTCGACCGCGGTGATGCGATCACCGGTCCGGAGCGCCCCCTCGGCCGGTGCATCGCACTGGACGTCGAGGATCATCGCCCGGCGACCGGCCTCGGGCACCTCGTAGCCGAGGCGGCGCAGCGCGACCTCCTTCGCGAGGTCCTGCGACTGGCGCATCAGCTCGTCCTGCAGCTTCGCGTTGTCCTCGTACGACGCACAGCCGATCACCGTCTCGCGCTTCTCGACCTCGACGTCGTCGTCGAGCGTCGCGAAGAGGTACCGCCAGACGTTCGGATCGGAGCTGCTGACGCTCACCGTGAGGTACAGGAGTGAGCCGTCGTGCGCATAGGTCGGCGCGCCGGAGATCGACACGATCTGTTCGTCGAGGGCGGTCGCGTCGCCGGGCGAGATGATCACGTACGGCACCTTGATGAACGCCATCGCCGTGACCACGACCGCGACGACGGCGAGTGCCGCGGCGCCGACGACGACCGACCATCGCCGGCGCCTCCGGGGAGGCGGGGTCGGGCTCGCGGTCGGGTCCGTCGGCGCATCGACGGGCGGGAGAGGGGGAAGCTCGCTCACGGCGCCCGTTCCTGGAATCCGGCGGAGTCAGGGACCAAGATGGTGGGGATGGTGATGGACCGCACGAGCCAGCCTGACATGCGACCGCGGACCAGCGGGACCGGGGCGACCGGATCCCGTCCCGACCTCGGCCCCGAGGAGCGGACGATCGGCACGCAGGCGTTCAAGAAGTCCTCCGCGTTCACGCGGTGGACCATCATGATCGCGTGCGTCGGCCTGGGCACTGCCGCCGTCGTGGCGATCGTGCTGACGGCCCTGTACACACTCGTCGACTCGAGCCTCTAGGAGCTCGTGGCCAGCGAAGGCCCTGCCGTCGCCCGGGCGACGGCACTCGTCGCACTCGGCCTGCGACCCGACGCCGACCCGTTGGCGGTCGACACCGCCGCCCTCGACGCGGTCGCAGACCCCGACTCCCGAGTGAGAGCCGCAGCCGTCGGCGCCCTCACCCGCGCCGGCACCCCCGCGGCAGCCCACACCGCGTGGGCGACAGCCCTCACCGACGAGGCAGCATCGGTCAGAAGACGCGCCGCCGAGCTCACGCCGATGCTCGCGACGAAGGTCGCGAGCAAGGTCGAGGCACCCGACCTCATCGCGCCCCTCCTCGCGACGCTCGAGGACGACGACGCAACCGTCGTCGAAGCAGCAGCATGGGCACTGGGAGAGATGGCCGAGCCCGCGATCGAGGCAGGAGCGACGAGCGTCCTGGCGACGACGGCGACGACCAACGACGACCCCATCGCCCGGGAAGCAGCGGTCGCAGCCCTCGGAGCCCTCGGAGCCCTGGGAGACGAAGCCGGCCTGGAAGCAATCCTCCAAGCCTGCCGAGACACGCCAGCAGTGAGAAGAAGAGCAGTCCTCGCCCTCGCCCCGTTCGAAGGCCCCGAAGTAGAGGCAGCGATCGAACAAGCACTCAACGACAGAGACTGGCAAGTCAGACAAGCAGCCGAGGACCTGAGCGACGCACCAACCGAACCCGACACCACCCCCTGAGCCAGAGGCCGCGCCGACGCAGAGCCCGGGAACATCGATCCGGGACACCACAGCACCCCCGACACCGATGTCGATCGGGGGTGCGGAGAGAGCCAGGAGAGACGAGCTAACGCTGGGTCGAGCCCCGCGGCCGATCCATGAACATGTCCCTGAGCCGATCGAACGACTCGAGGCACCGGCCGGCGCCGAGCACGACCGTCTCGAGCGGCAGCTCCGACAGGCGCACGGGGACGCCCGTCTCGTGCTCGATGCGGCGGTCGAGACCGCGGAGGAGCGCGCCACCGCCCACGAGGTGGATTCCCATCTCGAGCAGGTCCTGCGCGAGCTCCGGCGGCGTCTCGGCGAGCGCCTGCTTGGTCGCGTCCATGATGGCCAGCAGGGGCTCTTCCACCGCTTCCCGGATCTCCTCGGGCTCGAGGACGATCGTGCGCGGAAGGCCGCTCATCAGGTCGCGCCCGCGCACCTCGGCCTTGAACTCGTCGACGGTGGCATAGGCCGAGCCGATGGCGAACTTGATCTCCTCCGCGGTGCGCTCACCGACGGCGACGCCGTGGTCGCGTCGCAGGTAGGCCTGGATCGCGCTGTCGATGTCGAAGCCGCCGACGCGCACGGCCTGCAGCGCCACGATCCCGCCGAGCGAGATGACGGCCATCTCACTCGTGCCACCGCCGATGTCGATCACCATGTTGCCGAGCGGCTCGTGGATCGGGAGCGACGCGCCGATCGCCGCGGCCATCGGCTGCTCGATCAGGTAGGTCTGCGCGGCGCCGGCGCGGCGCGTCGCCTCGAGGACGGCGCGCTGCTCGACATGCGTGATCGCCGACGGCACGCACACCAGCACCCGCGCTCGCTGCAGGCGCGTGATGCCGGCCCTCGCGAAGATCAGGCGGATCAGCCGCTGGGTGATCTCGAAGTCGGTGATCGCCCCGCCGCGCAGGGGCCGCACCGCGACGATGTGCCCCGGGGTGCGGCCGATCATGTGCCATGCCTCGTGGCCCATCGCCAGAACCTCTTGGGTCCGGCTGTTGAGCGCGATGACCGTGGGCTCGTTGAGGATGATCCCCTGGCCGCGCGCGTACACCAGCGTGTTCGCGGTGCCGAGGTCGATGGCGAGATCGCGGGACACGGGGCGCTAGCGCTCTGCTGCCGCCGGCGAGCGCACCGGACGGACCTCGTACGCACCGGTGGCCCAGTCGTCGCCACCGCTCCAGTGCTCGCGCTTCCAGATCGGGACGGTCTCCTTGAGTGTGTCGATCGCGAACCGTGCTGCGTCGAAGGCCTCGGCGCGATGGGGAGACGAGACCACGACGGCGACCGAGGGCTCCGACAGCGCGAGCGCACCGGTGCGGTGGAGCAGGGCGACGCGCTCGACGTCGGGCCAGCGGCGCCTGGTCTCGGCAACGATCTCGGTCATGCGGGTCGACGCCACCTCGTCGTAGGCCTCGTAGGTGAGTCCGGTCACGCCGGTACGACCCTCGGCGTGGTCGCGGACGACACCAAGGAAGGTCACGACCGCGCCGCTGCCGGGCGTCGCGGCCCAGGTGGTCGCTTCCGCGAAGGGGAGCGGGGCCGCGTCGAGCGACACCCAGTCGTCACCCACATGCTGGTGTGCTGCCTCCCCGGTGCTCACGGGCCCAAGCGTATCGGCGCTCGCGACCGGAGGACCGGGCCGCGGTCGCGGGCAGGGAACCGGTTTCTACACTCGTTCGATGCCCGACGAGCCGGACGACGAGGGCGAGCCCGGGCAGCCGCCGCACCCGCTCGACCGGGTGTGGTTCCACCCGAGCGAGCTCGGCGCCTCGTCGCTCCCCATCCCGACGGCGCGGCGGCGCCATGACTGGGGCGTGGCCGCCATCGGCGTCGTCTGCGGCATCGTCATCACGGTCGGTGTCCTCGCGGCCACCGGAGCGCTGGGCTCGGGCAGCAGCAGCGCCGGAGGATCCGCGGGCCTCACTCCGGTCTTCGCGCGGCTCCAGAACGACCGCGCGGCCGACCTCGTCGCCGGCGCGGCCGCGAGCGTCGTGGCGGTGCGGGTCGGGGATGCCGCTGACACCGTCGGTTCGGGCGTCGCATTCGGAAGCGACCGCATCGTCACGAGCGCCGCGCTCGTGGCCGGCGCGACCGCGGTGTCGATCACGACCTCGCGCGGCCGGGTGGTGCCGGCGACCGTCGTGGGGGTCGACGCCGAGACCGACGTCGCGCTCCTGCGGGCCGACGGGTCGCACCTTCCCGCCGCGCACCTCGGATCGGCCGACCGGCTCGCGGTGGGCTCATGGGTGCTCGCACTGGGCTCGTCCGGCGGGGAACGGCGTTGGGCCAGCCAGGGCGTCGTCAGTGGCCTCGGGGTCGCGGTCGCGCGGATCGATGGCACGACGATGCCGGGCCTCGTCGCGACCGATGTCGCCACGAGCGACGAGGTCGGCGGCGGTCCGCTGATCGACGACGACGGCGCCGTCGTCGCGATCCTCAGTCGAGCGGCGCCGGGCCACGCGATGCCCGTCGACGTGGTGCGTGAGGTCACCGACCAGCTGAGTGCGAACGGACGGGTACGCCACGCGTGGCTCGGCGTCGATGCCGTCTCCGCGGAGATGCGTCCCGGCGGCGGCGCGATCGTGCAGGTCGTGACGCTCGGGGGCCCGGCCGAGGCTGCCGGGCTCGTCGCCGGCGACGTGATCACGGGCTTCGGGGACGATCGGATCTCCGACCTTGCCGACCTCCTGGCGGCCGTCGTGCACCGCCGCCCGGGCGACCCGGTCGAGCTCACGATCTGGCGGGGCGACCACCGCTCGCAGCGCTCCGCCACGCTCGCAGAGCGGCCGTCTTCGGCCGCGCCGTAGAGGAGCGCCCGTGAACGCTGATTCGCAGGCGCAGTCGACAGGTGGGACGATGAGGGCTGTGACGACGACGGACGATGCGCTGACCGACCTCGATCGCGAGCTCCTCAACGCCGTCCAGTGGGACTTCCCGCTCGACCCGCGGCCCTACGCGGTGTTGGCCGAGCGGCTCGGCGTGAGCGAGCCCGAGCTGCGGGAGCGCATCGCGCACGTCAAGGATTCCGGCGTGCTCCGGCAGCTCTCGGCGATCTTCGACACTCGAGCACTCGGCTACGGCTCGTCGCTCGTCGCCGCCAAGATCGACCCCGACCGGGTCGACGAGGCCGCGGCCGTGATGAGCGCGCACCCCGGCGTCTCCCACAACTACAAGCGCAACCACGCGTTCAACCTCTGGTACACGATCGCCGTCCCGCCCGGCGATGTGCTCGAGGAGCACGTCGACGTGCTGCACCGCGACTCGGGCGCGCTCGTCACGCGGATCCTCCCCACGCTGAAGCTCTACAAGATCGGCGTGAAGCTCGACATGACGGGCAAGACCGCGGCCGACGACAAGGTCGAGGTCCTCGCCCACGAGCAGCCCGAGCGGAAGAAGGAGATGCCCGCCCCGGCCCTCTCCGACCTCGAGGTCCGGACGATCAGCATCGTGCAGGAAGACCTTCCGCTCGTGGAGCGCCCGTTCGCTGCACAGGCCGAGCTCATCGGCTGCAGCGAGGCCGACGTGCTCGACGCGCTGGCGTCCTTCACGGAGCGGAACCTCATGCGCAGGTTCGCCGCGGTGATGAACCATCGCAGCGCGGGCTACAAGGCGAATGCAATGGGCGTCTGGCAGGTGCCGGAGGAGCAGCTCGACGAGATCGGTCCGCAGATGGCCGGCTTCGCGCGCGTCAGCCACTGCTACCGCCGACCGACCTACGAGGACTGGCCATACTCCGTGTTCACGATGGTGCACGGGATGAACGCCCGCGAGTGCGAAGACACGATCGCCGCGATCAGCGCCGAGACCGGCGTCGACGAGTACACGCTGCTGTGGTCGGTCAAGGAGTACAAGAAGACGCGCGTGCGCTACTTCACGAACGAGTGGGACGCCTGGCGCGCCGAGCACCTCACGAGCGTCTGACTGCGAGCGCCTTCCGGCGCCGGGCCGCTCGGGCGCGGGCCAGCCCGCGCACCGCGGTACCGACCGCGAGCAGGCCGACGGTCGCCGCGCCGACGAGCACCCACGTGCGCGTCCGCGACGGCGGTGGGCCGAGCGCCGTGAGCCCGTCTTCGATCGCCTGCTCGTTCGTGTGCTGCGGCGCCCATCCGAGCGCTCGGAGTCGGTCGTTGGCGACGACCCACGGGTGCATCAGATACGGGACGACGCCGGGAGGCACGTCGCCGAGCCCGCTCTCCCACGTGCGGGCGAGCACGCGTTCGATGAGCTGTGCCGGCAGCGGTGGGAACGAGCGAGCCGGGAGCACCGTGCGCGCCGCCTGATCGTCGAGCCAACCGTCGGACGCGACGTTGAACGTGCCGGGATGGTCGTCGAGCACGACCAGCGCCAGCGCGGCCACGAGGTCGTCGATGTGCACCGCCTGCACCGGTGGGGTCGCGCCGCGCACCCGGAGCGGGGGCCGACCCAGCAGGAGCCGGGACGGAAGGCGCTCCGCGCCGGGGCCGAGCACGGGAGCGCTCCGCAGCGTCGTGACGACGACACCGGGGTGGTCGTCGCGCCACTCGGCGAGCTGGCGCTCCACCTCGGCGGCCTGGACCGCGGGCGAGAACCCCGGGTTGGGGCGCAGGGGCGAGTCTTCGGTCAGCGGCACCGGGTTGTTGGCCCACGCGCCGTAGACCGTGGCACTCGAGACGCGCACGACCTTGCGGACGCCGACGGCGGCGGCCGCGTCGAGCACGCGCCGCGTGCCTTCGACGTTGACGCGGCCCATGAGCGCCTCGTCGGGGATGGGGTCGACGACGGATGCGAGGTGCACGAGCACGTCGCATCCCTCGAGCACGGGCTTCAGCTCGGCACGCGCGACATCCGCGCGATGGAACTCGAGCCCGCGCGCCCGACGCTGCGGCTCACGCACGTCGATGCCGACGAGCCGTTGCACCTCCGGCGCGTCGCCGAGCACGGCGAGGAGCGCCCGGCCGACCAGCCCCGATGCCCCGGTGACTGCGATGGAGATCACCTCCATAGACTTGCCGCGTGGCCGACGGTCCTCAACCTGACCCCGATGACTGGCGTGATCCCGACGAGACGCCGGATTTCGACCTTTCGCAGCTCGACCTCTCCGCGCTCTTCGCGAACCTCGACCTGAGCCAGGTCATGCACACCCTCGGGACGCCGGGGCCGGTCAACTGGGAGATCGCGACCCAGCTCGCCACGCACCTCGCGACGCAGGGCGAGCAGGAGCCTCCGATCTCCGCCGCCGACCGCGCGCAGCTCGAGGAGCTGACCCAGGCCGCGCAGACTCACGTCGTGGCCGAGACGGGTCTCGCGGCGACGTTCACCGCGCCCGAGCAGGCGATGCAACGGGGTGAGTGGGCGGCACTCCACCTCGAGACGCTGCGGCCGGTGCTCGAGGCGCTCGCCGCGACCCTGGGGCAGGTCTTCTCCCCGGAGGCGATGCGGGGGCTGCTCGACCAGGTCGACCTCTCGTCCACGGGGATCGAGGGGGTCGACGAGCACAGCGCCGAGCAGTTCGCCGCGATGGCCCCGATGCTCGCTCCCCTCCTCCTCGGCGTGCAGGCCGGCTCGATGATCGGCTACCTCGCGCGCCACGCGCTCGGCCGCTACGACCTGCCGCTCCCGACATCCGACGCGCCGACGCTGGCGTTCGTGGTCGCGAACCTCGACGAGTTCGAGGCGGCATGGTCACTCGCGCGCGCCGACCTCCGCTTCTACGTCGCGATCCACGAGGTCGTGCATGCTGCGGCGCGGTCGGTGCCCTGGGTGCGCGAGCGACTCGTCGCGCTCGCGACCGACTACGTCTCGGCGTACGAGCTCGACCCGGCCGGCGTCGACGACCGACTGCGCGACTCGCGCTTCGCCGAGCTCGACCCCGAAGACCCCGCGTCGATCCAGGCGCTCGCCTCGCACCCCGAGGAGCTGCTCGGGGCGCTGCGCACGTCGCGCCAGGAGGTGCTCCTCGAGCACGCGCGCGTGTTCCACGCGGTGCTCGAGGGCTATGCCGACGACGTGCTCGAGCGCATCGGCCGCCGGCTCATCCCCTCGTTCGACCAGATCCACGAGGCGATGGCGCGCCACCGGATCGAGCGCGGGGAAGCCGAGCGCTTCGTCGAGGGCCTGCTCGGGCTCGCCGTCGGGCGCGAGGACTACGAGCGCGGGGCCGAGTTCGTGCGCGGCGTCGTCGAGCGCGCCGGCACCGACGGGCTCAACCGGCTCTGGGACGACGCGACGAAGGAGCCCACCCCGAACGAGCTCGTCGCCCCCGGCCTCTGGCTCGCCCGCATCGAGCTCGACGACACCCCGACCTGAGCCGCGCCATCTTCGAGCATTGGAACGCCGAAGCGCCTCTCAGGCGCCTGAACGCACCAACGCGGCGCGGTCGGGTCAGAACCAGGTGTAGGGGTACGGGAGCGGGGTCGACGCGAACATCGCGTCGGCCCGCGCCAGCGACCCCGAGGTCTGCTCCTCGACCAACCCGGCCTCGGCCAGCGTCGACCACCGCACGCCCCCGAGCCACGCCGCCGACAGGGTGCTGACGTCGACCACGAGATCGGAGGTTCCCCCTGCGGTCACGCTCGCCCCGTCGGGCGCACCCTCGACCGTGAACGTGCCCGCCGCAGCACCACCGGGCCGGAACGGGTCACGCACCTCGAGCACGATGCGACCCCGCGACGCGTACGTGCGCGCGCCGAGCGCGACAGGCACGTCGAGCACCCGCGTCCACACGTAGTCGGCGACGTTGCGGACGCGCAGGGCGCGCGCCGACGTGAGCATCCAGCCGAGCGGCGAGTCGACCGGGAGTCGATCCGAACGGACGGTGCGCACGAGGTCGATCTCGCACACAAACCGCCAGAGCGCATGCAGCGCGTCGGGTGTCGCGGCGACGAGGTCGCGCACGTTGAGCGTGCTCGCGGGATCGAAGTCCCACCTGTCCTTGATGCCGTAGTTGACGAACCCCTGGACGATGCCGTCCTCGGACTCGTAGAGGACGTCTCCCCGGTTTCCCGCTTCGGGATGGAACTGGTTCTCGGCGAACCAGACCTCCGAACGGGAGATGGCGCCGGGAGACGCCCGGCGCACGCGATCGAAGACGGCCGGTGCGTGCTTCTGCGCCTCCTCGGGCGTCACGAAGCGCAGCCGTCCGCCCGGTCGCGGGCGCACGAACTCGGCCGCGCGGGGGTCGATCTCGAGCGCCGCGGCCCGCGTCGTCACCCCGAACCCGAAACGACCGTAGATCTCACCCTCGCTGGCAGTGAGCATCGCGACAGGTTCGCCCCGCTCGATCGCGTCGTCGAGCAGCGCGTTCATCATCGCCGTCAGGATCCCGCGTCGACGGTGCGTCGGGAGCACCGCGACCGCGCTCACGCCCGCGGCGGTCACGAGCGCGCCGCCCGGCACCGTCAGCTCGAAGCTGTAGTTGCGACTGGTCGCGACGAGCTCGTCGCCGTCGAACGCGGCGCGCGTGCGGTCGAGCTCCAGGGCGATCCAGCGCGGATGCATCCCGGTGGCCTCGTCCGCGTTCTCGCCGAACCCGGCCGCGCAAGTGCGCGCGAACGCAGGGACCTCTTCGTCGGTGATCGCGCGCACGTCGATTCCCATGCCGCCAGGCTTCCACGCCACGGGAGTGCACCGCACCCGGATTCCCGGTCGTGCCGCGTCAGCTCCCGCCGGGGAACGCGTCGGGCGGCTCGGTGGGAGCCGACGCCGACGACCGACGACGACCGCGCCGGGGCGGTGGGGCCGGACGCTTCGCCCGCTTCGTGGGCTCGGCCGGGATCGAGGGCTCCGTGGCGGCGTCGTACGGGCTCGTGCCCGACCTCGGCGGTGGTTTGTCGCGATCACCGCGCTCGCGGCGTTCGCTCGTGCTGCGTTGGCGCTCCGCTTTGTTGCGTCGGTACCGCGTGCGGAGCTCGTCGCGCGCCTTGCCCATCGCGCGATCGACGGCTTCGGGGCGCAACGTCGTGCGTTGGGGTCGCGTCCGCGCAGAACGCAATGCAGCGAGGTACGAGAGGCCCGCGAGGAGCAGGAGGACCCCGAGTGCCAGGAGTCCGACACCCTCCCCGAACGGGATGAGGCCGAAGAGCGCGCCGAACACCCACGCCACCTGGAACCGCGTCTCGAACCGCGCGAACGCGCGCCCGCGCGCGGCATCGGGACCATCACGCTGGAGCAGGCTGTCGAACCCGACTCGCCCAGCCGCGGACGCGGTCGCCACCGCGATCGCCGCGAGCGCTGCGCCCCCGACACCGCCACCGGTGAGGGCACCCAGCAGCACGAACGTCGCCGACACGAGCAGGCACGTGACGAGCATCACCTCTTCCCGCACTCGACGGCGCGCGACGGGCGCGATCAGGTTCCCGATGAACCCGCCGGCGCCGTAGGCGCCGAGCACGACCGCCAGTGCGATCTTGTCGTCCTTGAACGAGAACGCAGCCAGGAACACGGTCACCCCGACCGCGATCCGGATCACCGCCATCGCGCTCCCGGCCAGCAGGATGCTCGGCTGGTGCAGCTCCTCGGTCTCGAGCTCCTTCTCGGCCTCGTCCTGCACGACCTGCGTGCGCGGGATCTTGACGGCAAGCACGGTCGCGACGGTGAACACGATCATCGCCAGGACGAGCGACCAGCGGGCGTCGAAGACCGCCTGGAGGAGGAAGGCCGGCCCGCCGCCAACCATGCTCGCGATCAGGCTGATCAGCGCGAGGCGTGAGTTGGCCTTGACCAAGCCCTCGGCGTCGTCGACGAGCGCCGGCACGAGCGCGGCGCGCGCCACGGCGTAGGTCTTCTGCAGCACGAGCACGCCGAACGCGAGCGGATAGATGATCAGGCCCTCGGGCGACGGCTTGATGATGAACTGCGCCATCGCGAGGCAGAGGACGCCTCGCCCGAGGCAGGACGCGACCACCATCAGCCTCCGGCCGCCCTTGATGCGGTCGAGCGCGGGGCCCATGACGGGCGCAACGACCGCGAACGGTGCCATCGTCAGGAGCAGGAACAAGAGGATGTCGCCGCGCGCCGCGTTGGTGGGCTGCGCGAAGAACAAGGAGCCCGCGAGCGACGCTGCGACGCACGCGTCGGCGCACACGCTTGCGGCGTGGGTGGCGACGAGCCGGGAGAATGGCGACGGTGGGAGGAACCGGGGGTCCGGCTCGCGGGGTGCGGTTCCATCGCGTCCGTCGGGCATCGCTCGGGCGACGGTAGTCGCACGACCACGTACGATTTACCCATGACCGGGCAGCCCGACGACATCCGGACGCGGCCCGACCGTTATCTCAACCGCGAGCTGTCGTGGCTCGAGTTCAACGCCCGCGTCCTCGCGCTCGCCGAGGATCTGGCGCGTCCGCTGCTCGAGCGGGCGAAGTTCCTGGCGATCTTCTCGTCGAACCTGGACGAGTTCTTCCAGGTGCGGGTCTCGGGGCTGCACGAGCAGATCGAGGCCGGCATCCGCACCCGCGGCCCCGACGGCCTCGACCCCGCCGAGGCGCTGCGCGCCATCCGCGAGCAGGTGCGCGACCTGGTCGCCCGCCAGACGACGATCTTCACCAAGGACGTCGCGCCCGCGCTCGAGGAGGAGGGCATCCGCTTCCCGGTCTGGAGCGAGCTCGACGACGCCGACCGCGCCGCACTGCGCGCCGTGTTCGACGAACGGGTCTACCCCGTGCTCACACCGCTCGCCGTCGACCCGGCACACCCTTTCCCCTACATCTCCAACCTCTCCCTGAACCTCGCGGCTGTCGTGCGCGACTCGGCGAGCGGCCTCGAGCGCTTCGCTCGGGTGAAGGTGCCCCCGACGCTCCCCCGCTTCGTCCCGCTCGAGGACGGCGAGCGGTTCCTCGCCCTCGAGCAGGTCATCGCCGCGCACCTCGACCGGCTCTTCCCCGGCATGGAGGTGCTCGCGCACTTCCCCTTCCGAGTGACGCGCGATGCCGACTTCGAGCTCGACGACGAGGCCGAAGACCTCCTCGAGGCCATCGAGACGGTGCTGCACCGCCGGACGAAGTTCGGGGAGGCGGTGCGGCTCGAGATCGACACGTCGATGCCCGACGACGTGCTCGACATGCTGTCCCGTGAGCTCGCGGTGCCGCCGGGCGCGACGGTCGTCGTCGACGGGCCGATCGATCTCACGGGCCTGTGGGACGTGTACAAGCTCGACCACCCGGACCTCAAGGACGAGCCCTGGGTGCCGCAGACACCCGCGGTGCTCGCGAGCGTCGGCGACACCAAGCCCGACATCTTCCAGACGCTGCGCGAGGGCGACGTGCTCGTGCACCACCCGTACGACTCGTTCACGACCTCGGTCGAGGCGTTCATCCGCCAAGCAGCGCGCGACCCTCGCGTCCTCGCGATCAAGCAGACGATCTACCGCACTGCTGGTGCGGAGAGCGCGATCGTCGGATCGCTCGCCGACGCGGCGCGCGACGGCAAGCAGGTGGTCGCGCTCATCGAGCTCAAGGCGCGGTTCGACGAGCAGGCGAACATCGAGCGGGCGCGCGTGCTCGAAGAGTCGGGTGTGCACGTCGTGTACGGGCTGGTCGGGCTCAAGACGCACACGAAGGTGCTGCTCGTCGTCCGCCAGGACGAGGACGGGACGATCCGTCGCTACTGCCACGTCGGGACGGGGAACTACAACCCTGGCACCGCGACGCTCTACGAGGACCTCGGTCTGCTCACCGCCGACCCTGCGGTCGGGGCCGACCTCACGGAGCTGTTCAACCACCTCACGGGGTACAGCCGACCCACGCGCTACCGGCGACTGCTCGTCGCTCCCGAAGCGATGCGCACCGGGCTGCGCGACCGCATCCGAGCCGAGGCCGCGAGGGGAGCCGAGGGGCGCATCCTGCTGAAGATGAACAGCCTCGTCGACGCCGAGCTCATCGACGAGCTGTACGCGGCGTCCGCGGCCGGCACCCGGATCGACCTCGTCGTGCGAGGGATCTGCTGCCTCCGACCGCAGGTCCCCGGGCTGTCCGAGAACATCCGCGTGCGCTCGATCATCGGCTTCTACCTCGAGCACTCACGCATCTTCCGCTTCGGTGCCGATCCGCTCGAGGCCGAATACCTCATCGGCTCGGCCGACTGGATGCCGCGCAACCTCGATCGGCGAGTCGAGGCACTCTGCACGGTCACCGATCCCCCACTGCGCTTGCGACTCGCGACGATCATCGACATGTCCCTCGCCGACGACGTGCTCGCGTGGGAGCTCCTCGCCGACGGCTCGTGGCACAGGGTCGAGACCGTCGCCGGGATCGACACGCACCTTCGTCTGCGCGAGCTCGCCGAGGAACGAGCGCGCGTTCTGACGTGAGCAGCCTCGAACGCGAGATCAAGCTCGGAGCGCCCGACGAGTTCGAGCTGCCGTCGCTCGATCACCCCGACGGCGGCCTGCTCGCCTCGCCGGAGGACACGATCGAGCTCATCGCGACCTATTTCGACACGGCCGACCTCCGCCTCTCCCGAGCCGGCGCCTCGCTGCGCAACCGGAGTGACGAGGGCTGGATGGTGAAGCTGGCGAAGTCGAGCGACGACTCGATGCTCGTACGCGCCGAGCACCTCGTCGCCTCGACGGCTCTCGACGGCGCGGTCCCGCCCGACGAGGCGCTCGACCTCGTGCGCGCGCTCACCCGCAACGCACCCGTCGCCGCCGTCGCGACGCTCCAGACGACCCGTCGTCGGGTCACGCTGCGTGCGGACGACGGCTCGCTCGGCGGTCGAGCAGTGGGTGAGGTCGTCGACGACCGCGTCGAGGTGCGCGCACCGGACACCGGCGAGGTCGTCGGCCGGTTCAGGGAGCTCGAGGTGGAGCTCGAGGAGCACGCGACCGACGTGCACCGGATCGCCATCCTCGAACGGCTCCGCGACGCCGGCGCGGGCAGTGCCGACCCGACACCCAAGATCGTGAGGGCACTGGGGCCGACGGCGACGGCGCCCTCCGACGTCGTCGTCCCCCAGCTCAGCGAGCACCACCCACCGCTCGCCGACGTGGTCGGGCACGCGATCGCCCTGGCGGTCGCGCGTCTCGTCGCGCACGACCCGGGGGTGCGGATCGGCGACGACCCGGAGGCGATCCATCAGGCCCGCGTCGCGACCCGGCGGCTCCGGTCCGATCTCCGCACGTTCCGATCGCTCGTCGACGAGCCGTGGGCCGACTCGCTGCGCGACGAGCTGCGCTGGATCGGCGACGTGCTCGGTGCGGTGCGCGACACCGAGGTCCTCATCGAGCGGCTCGAGCACGCGATCACCCTCCTGCCGGAGGTCGATCGCGCCTCCGCGGAACAGATCCTCGAACGGCTCCGCGACGACCGCGAACGCTCACGCGAGCAGCTCCTGCGCGCGTTCCGCAGCGAACGGTACGACACGCTGCTCGATCGTCTCGTCGGCGCCGCGCAGCGGCCGCGACTCCTCCTCCGCATCAACGACGACGACGACGCCCAGGTCATGCGCGCGCTCGTCCGGAAGCCGTGGCAGCAGCTTCGCGACGCGGTCGACGCGCTGGCGAAGGACCCACCCGACTCCGCGCTGCACGCCATCCGGATCCGCACGAAGCGCGCGCGCTACGCCGCCGAAGCGGTCCAGCCCGCCTTCGGCAAGGCCGCGCGAGCCTTCGCGCGCGCTCTGGTCGGCGTGCAGGACGTGCTCGGCGAGCACCAGGACGCGGTCGTGGCGGGCGAGTGGCTGCGACGCGCCGCGCGCCGCGCGGAGCATGGTGACGAGGCGTTCGCAGCCGGGGAGCTCGCCGCGATCGAGCACGACGCCGCCGAGGCGGCGAGGGCGGAGTGGCCGGCGGCATGGCGTCGCGCGACGCGCAAGCGCCTGCGCGAGTGGCTGTGAGCAAGCACACGCCACCGTCGATCCCCGAGGAGTCGGGCGCTCCCCCCGCCGAACCCGTGGTGCGTGCCGCGGGAGGCCTCCTGTACCGGCGCGCCCGTGCCGGCCGCTGGCTCCGGCGCCAGCTCGCGATCGTGCACCGCCCGAAGTACGACGACTGGAGCTTCCCGAAGGGCAAGCGTGACGACGGCGACGCCGACGATGCCGCCACGGCCCTCCGGGAGGTCGAGGAGGAGACCGGGTACCGCTGCGACCTGGGCGCCCACATCGGCACCACGCAGTACCGGGATGCGCGCGGCCGCGAGAAGGTGGTCCACTACTGGCTCATGACCCTGGCCGACGGTGAGACCGGCGACGAGTTCACGCCGAACCGGGAGGTCGACGAGCTCCGATGGTGTACGCCCGCCGACGCGGGCAGGCTGCTCACCTACGATCACGACCGCGCACTGCTCCAGAAGCTCGGGAAGTAGCCGATGACGCTCTACGTCGTTCGCCACGGGAAAGCCGGCAGTCGCTCGGCGTGGACCGAGCCCGACGACCTCCGCCCGTTGATCAAGGCCGGGCGACGACAGGCGGCCGTGATCGGCGACGCGCTGGCCACGACGCCGGTGCGGCAGATCCTCTCGAGCCCGTACGTGCGATGCCGACAGACGGTCGAGCCCCTCGCCGAGCGCCTGCGGCTCCCCGTCGACCTGTCCGATGCGTTGGAGGAGGGCGCGCCACTCGCCGAGACCCTCGCGCTGATCGACAAGATCGGCGACGACATTGCCGTGCTCTGCACGCACGGCGACGTGATGGGCGAGCTGCTCTCGCACTGCGTGCGCCAGGGCGTGCGGGTGGAGACCGACCTGCTCCAGAAGGGCTCGACCTGGGTGCTCGAGACCGAGGCCGGGACGATCGTCGACGCCCGGTACGTGCCCCCACCCGCGTGAGCAGCATCCCCGACGTCGCCACCCTCTTCGACGTCCTCGCGACCGGCGCTCGGGCGGACGACGAGGAAGGGCTCGATCTCCTCGCGCACTCGCTGCAATGTGCAGCCAACCTCGCCGATGCCGCGCCCGACGATCTCGAGCTCCAGGTCGCGGGCCTCGTGCACGATCTCGGGACGATGCTCGAGCCCGGACGACCCGACGCGCACGCGCGCACCGGTGGCGACGCCGTGCGCGAGCTCCTCGGCGCGCGGGTCGCCGACCTCGTGACGCAGCACGACCAGGCGAAGCGCTACCTCGTGAGCGCGGAACCGTCGTACCGCGAGTGCCTCAGCCCGCAGAGCGTCGCGACGCTCGCGGTCCAGGGCGGGGGGCTCGACGATCGCCAGCGCGCGCAGTTCGAGGCCCGGCCCGACTTCACCTCGTACGTCACGCTGCGACGCGCCGACGACGCGGCCAAGGTTCCGGGGCTCGACGTCGCTCCGTTGCCGGCCTGGCGCGGGTTGGTCGAGACGTGCGCGGGCGCCGTCAGGCCGCGGTGAGCGGCGCCGCGTCGCGCAGCACGAGCCCCGGCAGGTCCCAGACACCCTTGACCAGGTGGGTGTGGGGCGCGCGAGCGAGATCCTCACGGTCGTGGATGCCGGTGAGCACTCCCGCGACGATGGACGCGCCGGCGCGCTGACCCGCGAGCAGGTCGCTCACGCTGTCGCCCGCCACGGCGACCGCGGCGACCGAGTCGATCCCGAACTCCATCACCGCGCTCAGGATCAGGTCGGGGTGCGGACGGCCGCGACGACCCTGCCCGGGTGCGAGCGCGCCGTCGACCAGATCTCGCCATCCGATCCCGTCGACGATCCGATCGAGCGTCCGCTGCGAGTAGCCGGTCGCGAGGCACACCGCGATCCCGGCCTCACGGAGCTGCTCGATCGCTCCGCGGGCACCGGGGATCGGCTCCACGCCACCCTGGGCGACCGCGGACTCGATCGCCGCCTCGAACACCTGGTGCGCCGCCTGCGCTCGCGACTCGTGGCCGAGCAGCACGCGGAAGACATCGATCCGCGCGCGACCCATGGTGCGGCGCACGAAGGTGAGGCGATCCTCGAAGCCGGGGACGTCGGGACCCGCGCCGTAGGCCGCGAGCGCCTCGACGAACGCGGTGAGCGAGACGTCGTCGTCGCGCACCGTCGTGCCTCCCGTGTCCAGGACCACGAGCTTGATGTTGGGTGTGATGTCCACGCGTCGAGTGTGCCGGTGGGAGCAGCGTCTTCGATGCCATTGCGTGGATCCTTCGCCTCGAGTTCACCGACGCGCTACTCACCCGT
>JBBDWT010000134.1:17487-21738 GCA_040902705.1 Acidimicrobiia bacterium
GGCTACCGTTGACGAGACATGCGCGTGCTCGTCACGAACGACGACGGTGTCGAAGCGCCGGGTCTCCACGCCCTCGCGTCAGCGATCGTCACCGCCGGGCACGACGTCGTGGTGGTCGCTCCCAGTGGCGAGCGCAGCGGGAGCGGCGCGGCGATCGGGCGCCTGCACCGCAGTGGTCCCATCGCCTGGACCGCCGTGGAGTGGCCGGACCTCCCCGGTGTCCCCGTCCACTCGATCGATGCGCCTCCGGCCGCGACCGTCTATGCGGGCTGGGCAGGCGCGTTCGGGCCCCGGCCGGATGTCGTCGCGTCGGGGGTGAACCCCGGGCTCAACTACGGACACCTCGTCCTCCACTCGGGCACCGTGGGCGCGGCGCTGACGGCGAGGACGCTCGGGTGCTCCGCGGTCGCGGTGAGCCTCGCGTGGGGTGAGGAGCAGCACTGGGCCACGGCCGCGACCCTCGCCGCCGACGCCCTCGACTGGCTCGGCTCGAGGTCCGGCGCGCCGGTGGTCGTCAACCTCAACGTTCCGAACGTCGCGCTGGAGCAGCTGCCGGGTGTTCGCGGCGCACCCCTCAACCCGTTCAACGAGCGTTGGAGGGCGAGCACGTCCCCGGGCGAGCTGCTGCTCGAGTACGACGGCCACGCCGGCGAGCTCGAGGCCGATGCCGACTTCGCCGTGGTGAAGTCGGGGTACGCCGCGGTCACGCTGCTTCAGGGAGTCGCCGCGACCGCGCTCCATGCGGGCAGCCCGGCTGCGCAGGCGCTCACCCGAGCGCTCGACGCTCGCATCGCCCGCCGCGGTGTCGCGTAGCCGCCAGAGCTCGCGTCAGACCCGCCGTCAGGCCTTCTCGTACCGGTATCCGACGCCCCGCACCGTGACGAGATGGTTCGGGTGTGCGGAGTCGGGCTCGATCTTCGCCCGCAGACGCTTGACGTGGACATCGAGCGTCTTGGTGTCGCCGTAGTAGTTCGGGCCCCAGACCCGATCGATCAGCACGTCGCGCGTGAGCACGCGGCCTGCGTTCAACAAGAGGAGCTCGAGCAGCTCGAACTCCTTGAGGGGGAGCGGCACGAGTGTCCCGCGCACGAAGACCTCGTGTCGGGCTGCGTCGAGCCGCACGTCGCCGATCTCGAGCATCTCGACAGCCGGCGTGTCATGCCCGTTCGTCGGTGCTCGTCTCAGGGCCGCGCGCACCCGAGCGACCAGCTCGCGGAGACGAAACGGCTTCGTGACGTAGTCGTCGGCCCCGACCTCGAGCCCGACCACCGCGTCGATCTCGGCGTTGCGCGCCGTGACCATGATGATCGGGACCTGCGAGCGCGAGCGCAGCTCACGGCACACGTCGACCCCGGACATCTGCGGCAGCATCACATCGAGGAGCACGAGCGCGGGCCGGGATGCGTCGAAGCGCGCGATCGCCTCGGCGCCGTCTGCCGCGGTCTCCACGAGGAAGCCCTCGCGTTGGAGCGCCACGGACAGCGCGTCGCGGTACGACTGCTCGTCGTCGACGACGAGGATCATCGGCGCATCTGCCATCACGAGGCCTCCGCGTGGAACGGCGGCACGGCCGACTCGACTCCGCCTGCGACCGGGAGCGCGAGCTTGAAGGTCGACCCCTCGCCCTCGGTCGACTCGACCGCGATGTCGCCACCGTGCACCTGGGCGACGTGCCGGACGATGGAGAGCCCGAGCCCGGTCCCGCCGGTCGCACGGCTGCGTGCCTTGTCGACCCGGTAGAAGCGCTCGAAGATCCGCTCGAGATCACGGCTCGGGATCCCGATGCCGTGGTCGCGCACGCTGATCACGACCCGGTCGGCGACGCGCTCGGCGGTGATCTCCACCGAGCCGCCGTCCTCCGAGTACTTGATCGCGTTGTCGAGCAGGTTGGTCAGCGCGCCGAGCAGCTTCGTCGGATCGCACTCGATCGCGACGTCCTCAGGAGGTGGGGTGTAGCGCAGCGGCATGCCCTTCGCGAGCGCCAGCGCGCGGACCCGTTCGACCGCCTCTTCGAGCAGCACGTGCACCGGGATCCGATCGCGGATCGGGACCTCCTGCGCCTCGATGAGGCTGAGGTCGAGCAGGTCGTCGACGATGCGGACGAGGCGGTCCGACTCGCGCAGCATCTGGTCGGACAGGACCCGGGTCGTCTCGGGATCGTCCGTCGCGGCGAGCGTCTCGGAGAGGAGCGCGAGCGCACCGATGGGCGTCTTGAGCTCGTGGCTCACGTTCGCGACGAAGTCGCGACGCACGCTCTCCGTCCGCCGTTGCTCCGTGACGTCGCGCACGATGATCGCCGCACCCGCCGGCTCGCCGTCGAGCTCGAGCGGGAGCGCGTGGACCACCAGCACCTCACGGGGCGGTCCGAACAGCGGGAGCTCGCGTTCGCACACCTCGCCCTCGAGTGCGAGTGCCGCCAGGCGCCCGATGAGCTCGGCGGCTGCGGCATCCGAGTGCCGGGCGTCCTGGAAGCGGACGGCGGCCGTGTTGCGCACGAGCTCGGTGCCGTCGCTCCCGAAGATGATCACGCCGTCGTCGAGAGCATGGAGCGCGGCGGTCAGACGCTCCCGCCCCGAATAGGCGGCCTCGAGCTCGTCGGACGCACGCGTCTCTGCGTGCGCCGCGCGCTCCTCCGCATCACGCACTCGGCGGACCGCGACGACCGCGATGACCGCGGCGATGCACGCGGCCAAGACGCCGACGACGAGAACGATCGTCTGCATGAGATCAGTGTCCCGCGACGCGCCGCAGCGCGCGCGGATCAGCCGAAGCGGCCAGTGATGTAGCCCTCCGTTCGAGGATCGGCCGGCTGCGTGAAGATTCGACTTGTCTCGTCGAACTCCACCAGGCGACCCACCCGCGTGCTGTCTTCCCCGACGTCGGTGGTGATGAACGCCGTCATGTCGGAAGCACGCGCTGCTTGCTGCATGTTGTGCGTGACGATCACGATCGTGTACTGGCTCTTGATCTCCTCCATGAGGTCTTCGATCTTCGCCGTCGCAATCGGGTCGAGCGCGGAGCAGGGCTCGTCCATGAGGATGACGTCGGGCTCGACCGCGATGCAGCGCGCGATGCACAACCGCTGCTGCTGCCCGCCGGACAATGCGAACGCGCTCTCCTTGAGCTTGTCCTTGACCTCGTCCCAGAGCGCGGCCCGGGTGAGCGCGCGCTCGACCGTCTCCTCGAGGCCGCGGCGCTGGCCGAGCAGCCTCGGGCCGAACGCGATGTTGTCGTAGATCGACTTCGGGAACGGGTTCGGCTTCTGGAACACCATGCCGATGCGGCGCCGCACCTCGACCGGGTCGACCTTGCCACCGTAGAGATCGACGCCGTGATAGGTGAGCGAGCCGCTGACCCGGGCGCCGACGACGAGGTCGTTCATGCGGTTGAAGCAGCGGATCAACGTGCTCTTGCCACACCCCGACGGCCCGATGAGCGCGGTGATCTGCCGCGCCGCGATGTCGAACGTCACGCCTTCGATCGCGGTGTTGCCGCCGTAGCTGACCGCGACGTCGTGCATGCTGAAGACGACTTCGGCCGCGGAATCCGGCGTCGGGTTGTCGGCGTCGTGCGGCGAGACCACGGGCGCATGCATCACGGTCTGGCTCATCGGCATCTCACTCTCGGTGTCCGGTTCACCATCGGTGTCCGGCTCGCTCTGGGGTTCGCTCACCGCCATCTTCCAAATCCTCGCACGGTCGACCCTGCCTTGCAGCACGGACCGACGACGACCGTGACCCGAGGGGCCGACCGGCGTTGTCTCAGGCTACGAAGCCACCGAAACCGGGCCATGAGCAGGTGGTGGCGCTCGGGTGAACGCGCGGTGAACACTCGTGTCCGCATCCGGCAGCAGATGCGTCGGTCCCGCGCCGCGGTCACAATGCGGTAGCCCTGCACGCTGCGCAGACCTGGAGCGACGATGCCCGACAACGACGATCTCGAGCCCCCCACCCCCGAGCCGCCGGCCGAGACCCGGCGCACGTTCGCCGAGCACCTCGACGAGATCCGCGCCGACCTCATCAAGATCGCGGGGCTCACCAGCGAGGCGATCGGGGCCTGCACCCAGACGCTGCTCGACGCCGACCTCATGGCGGTCGAGCGGATCATCGCCCAGGACGCGACCATCGACGGTCTCAAGGAGTCGCTGGAGTTCCGGGTGTACGAGATGTTCGCGACCCAACAGCCCATGGCTGGCGACCTCCGCACGCTGCTCGCCGTGCTCCGCATCCTCCAGGAGATCCAGCTCACCGC
>JBBDWT010000135.1:0-8501 GCA_040902705.1 Acidimicrobiia bacterium
CCGTCGCCGTTGGGTTCGAGGGTGTAGCCGTGGTAGTGGACGAGGTCGTGGCACCAGTCGCACACGCCGCGACAGTTGTGCACGGAGTGCTCGCCGCCGTCTGATCGCCACTCGACGTGGTGGATCTCGGTGGTGGGTGCGGCGCACGTGTCGACGACGCAGTCGGGATCGCGGGCGAGCACGGCTCGGCGGACCGAAGCGGGCATGGTCTTGGTGCCGTCGTGGGCGACGGTCGTGACGTCGACGCCCCGCTTCACGAGGATGGTGAGCAGCGCGTCGCCCATGAGGGCACGCGCGGTGGCGACCGGGACCGGGCCGACGCCCTTGATCTCGCACCGCTCGCCGGGCTCGGTGTGCCCGCGGGTCAGCGCGGCGGCGTCGACGTTCACGAACACGTGCGCCCGGACCCGCTCGCGTCCGTCGCCGGCCGTCTCGGCGAGGCGGACGAGGGCATCGAAGCGGTAGGCGTCGGTCGACTCGCGGGCACCGGCCGTGCGGGCTTCCTTGAAGACGGTCTCGGTCTCCGCGTTCAGTCGGGACATGATCCGCGCACCGTCGGTGGGGGTGCCGCTCGCGTGGAGCTGCCAGATGCCTTCGGCGTCGGTCCAGGACCGCAGCGACCGGGCCGCGTGGGCGCGGCGGTGGCGCTCGAGCTGGTCGGTGCCCGCGGCCTTCGCGCGGCGGGCCCGGTCCCGCGTGGCTGCGAACGACTCGTCCGGCGCGCCGAGGAGGAGGGTGCGCTCCATCTCGGGCACCTCGATGGCAGCGGCGGCGATCTCGCGGGCCTTCGCCTCGGAAAGCCGACCCGACGCGAGCTCCTTGGTCGTTGCCGGAAGGTCGGCGAGCTGTTCCGCCGTCTGCATCACGGTCGTCGCGGATCCGACGCTGGTGCCGGTGACCGAGGCGACGAGGTGTGCTGCGCTCTTGTGGCCCTTCGCGCGCCAGACGTTCGACTGCTCGATCCGGCGTACCACCCGGGCCTCCGCGGCAGCGCACACGCTCTTGATCTTGGCGAGCTCCTTGACGACCGCAACCGCGTCGAGGCCGTCGAGCACGCCGGGCTCGAAGTCGGCCAACAGCCCCTCCAGGGCCTGGCGCTGCGATCGGAGCTCTCTCCTCATGACGCCCACGATGACAGGGGGGTGTGACAGCTACGTCTGCGGGGGACACTCCCCAGACGGCGATCGAACCAATCCGCGGAGCCCCCTCCACTCGTATCCACTCGTAGACCAGTTGTGCCGATGGTTCGACAGCCCCCGCCGCCCAGGAGGCCCGATCAGATGCAGCGACCCAAGCGAGCCCTGACGGTCGCGGCGATCCTGTGCCTCGGCGCGATCGCCGCCGCCTGCGTGCCGGTGACCCCGCCGCCTCCACCGCCCCCGCCCCCGCCGCCGCCCACCACCACGCTCCCGCCGCTCGCCCTGTCGCCCGTGCCGACGCAGGTCGCCCCACCCGCGAACTCACCCACGCTGACCTACGACTACACGTTCGTGAGCGGCCTCGTGAATCCGTGGGACATCGCGTTCCTCCCCGGGGCCACTGGCCCCGACGGCGCCATGCTGTACACGGAGAACAACGCTGGCACCATCAGCATCTACAACAGCGCCGGCGACCCCCACCACCAACTCGCGACGATCGCCGGCTTCGACATGACCGGCGAGGGCGGAGCCATGGGGCTCGCGGTCGATCCCGCCTACCCGGCGCAGCCCTACGTCTACGTCTGCTACTCGACCCCGACCGACAACCGGGTCGGTAAGTTCACGCTGAACGGCACCCCGCCGACCTCGGCGACCCTGCTCCAGGACATCATCGTCGGGATGCCGCACGCCAACGTGCACAACGGCTGTCGCGTGCGGTTCCAGCCCAACACGAGCCCGCCCGCGCTCTGGGTGACGATGGGCGACGCGGCCGGTGGGCCGAACCCGCAGAACCCGAGCTCGCTCGGCGGGAAGATCCTCCGCGTGCAGACGGACGGGACGGCCTACCCGGGCAACGTCTCGGGACAGCGCTGGTACTCGAGGGGCCACCGCAACCCCCAGGGGATCGGCTTTAGGCCCTCGACGAACGCGCCCTACACCGCGGAGCACGGGCCCAGCATCAACGACGAGGTCAACCTCCTCGCCAACGGCGGCAACGGCGGATGGGACCCGAACACGAACGGCACCTACGACCAGGGGCACCCGATGACCGACCTCGCGAAGTTCCCCGACGCCCTGCTCCCGGTGTGGCGCTCGGGCGACCAGTTCACGGTCGCGCCCTCCGGGATGACGTTCCTCGACGGCCCGGAGTGGAAGTCGTGGGACGGCGCCGTCATCGTGGCGCTGCTCAACTTCAAGCACCTGCGCGCGCTGTTCCTCAACGGCGCGGGGACCTCGAGCACGCAGGTGTTCCCGGTGATGGGGTCCGACCAGAACACGCGGCTGCGGGTGCCCGTCGAGGGACCCGACGGGAAGCTCTACGTCGCGACCGACGAGGGCGCGGGCGCGATCTGGCAGGTCACGCCGAGCTGAGTCTGGAGCGGAGCGACCCGAAGGTCTCGATCAGGATCAAGAGGGGTACGCTCGCTCCCATGGCGGATCAGGAGCGCTTCGCGGAGCTCGCGATGCCCTACATGGACGCGCTCTACTCCGCCGCGCTCCGGATGACCCGGAACCCCGCCGACGCGGAGGATCTCGTCCAGGAGACCTACCTGCGCGCGTATCGCGGCTTCGGTGGGTTCAAGGACGGCACGAACCTCAAGGCGTGGCTCTACAAGATCCTGACCAACACCTTCATCAACATCTACCGCGCCAAGAAGCGCCGCCCCGACGAGACCGAGCTCAACGATCAAGAGGAGTTCGTGCTCTACCGGCGGATCGGTGGGCTCGAGGCGGCTGCGGCCGAACGGACCCCCGAGTCCGAGGTGCTCGACGCGATG
Source organism: Acidimicrobiia bacterium (assembly GCA_040902705.1). Classification (GTDB taxonomy): domain Bacteria; phylum Actinomycetota; class Acidimicrobiia; order IMCC26256; family PALSA-555; genus DATBSK01. The sequence continues at coordinate 2,918 of JBBDWT010000135.1, forward strand.
CCCGACGCCGCGGTGAAGGAGGCGCTCGAGGCGCTGCCCGAGCAGTTCCGCATCGCCGTGCTCCTGGCCGACGTGGAAGGGTTCTCCTACAAGGAGATCGCCGAGATCACCGATGTTCCCGTCGGGACCGTCATGAGCCGCCTCCATCGGGGAAGAAGGCAGCTCCAGAAGCGGTTGTGGGAGTACGCAAGCGAGCGAGGCCTTCTGCCCGAGGAGCCCGCGCCCGCGGGCGCCGCAGGCTGAGCCGAAGGGACGCGAGGACCGGAGCATGGACTGCGACAAGGCGTACCGTCGCATGTACCGCTACCTCGACGGCGAGATCACCGTCGTCCGGAGGTGGCGCATCACTCGCCACCTCGACAAGTGCCCGCCGTGCGCGCACGGGTACGACTTCGAGGTCGAGCTCCGCGAGGTGATCGCGACCCGCTGCCGCGACACCGTCCCGCCCGAGCTCAAGCGCCGGATCGCCGAGGCGATCGAGAGCGCCGAGGCGCCGGCACCGCAACGGGCCGAGCAGCCCCCCGCCTGAGTCGGCCGGGCGGCCCCGCCCGCCCCCGATCGCTCTCGCCCGCCTCCTCGCCCGCTTCGGCCTCCGGGTGCCGAGATCAGAACGAAGCCGGGGCGACTCCTATGATGAGGCCGTGATCGTCCTCGCCGACAGCCAGTACCAGTGGTTCTACTGGATCGCGCCGATCCTGGCGCTCAGCTTCCTCGGGATCGTCGTGATGCTCTCGATGGGATACGTCCGCAAGGTGCTGATCCCGAGGTACCGCGGCAAGCGAGTCGAGTGACGGCTGCCGCGGCGCTTTCCGACACGAGCGGCGCGACCCCCGAGCCGGTCGACTGGGCGCTCGCGATACGGGTCGCGACACGGGTCGCCGGCCACGACCGACTCTCCCGCTCGTATCTCGGAGCGTCGCTGATCGACGACTTCGAAGCCGTCACTGCGCAAGCCGCGGCGCTCGTCACCGAGCACACCCGTCTGCGCGTCGTCGGCGACGCGCGCGGCGCGGTCCTCAGCCGCCAGGACTGGGTCGAGGCCAACGTCCGCTCGATGCGCAACCTCCTCGGACCGATCACGAACCGGGTGGGCGCGCGGATGGCGAGCAGCCCGCTCGCGCCCGTCGGCCGGGCGGTGAGCGCGACGGAGCTCGGGTTGCTGCTCGGCTGGTTCGCACAGCGGGTGCTCGGTCAGTACGACGTCCTGGTCCCCGACGGCGAGACCACGGCCGACGGCGACGCCGTGTACTACGTCGGGCCGAACGTCCTCGCCCTCGAGAAGCGGTTCGCGTTCCGCCCGCGCGACTTCCGCCTGTGGATCGCGATCCACGAGGTCACGCACCGGGCGCAGTTCCTCGGGGTCCCGTGGATGCGCGAGTACTTCCTCGGGCTGGTGCACGGTGTCCTCGGCAGCGTCGACGCCGACCCGCGCAAGATCGTTGCCGCACTCCTGCGCGCGGCCGAAGAGCTGCGCAACGGGCGGAACCCGCTCGACGACGGTGGGATCGTCGCGTTGATCGCGACGCCGGAGCATCGAGGTGCGCTCGCGAAGGTGCAGGCGCTCATGTCCGTGCTCGAGGGGCACGGCAACCGCGTGATGAACGAGCTCGGCCGCGCGCACGTCTCCGGGCAGGACCGCATGGCCCGCGTGCTCCAGACCCGCCGCCGCAGCCAGGGTGTCACCGGGCTCCTCTCGAGGCTGCTCGGCATCGACTCGAAGATGCGCCAGTACGAGGTCGGGGAGGCGTTCGTCGAGGCGGTCGAGCGCGAAGCCGGCCCGCGCGGCCTCGATCCCGTGTGGCAGCGATCCGAGAACCTGCCCACCCTCGCCGAGCTCGACGCGCCGACCGCATGGCTCGCGCGTGTGGAGCGCGGCGATGCCGCTCCCGCGGCCTGAGCCGGCTCCAGCGATGTCGGCCTGACCCATGACGTTCCGACCGGAGACGGCACGCGGCGCCGTACCCGCCGCACCCGCACCGCCGGCCGCCACCCCGATTGCCGCGGTCGACGTGCTCCGCGAGCGCCTCGTCGGTCTCGATGACCTCGTGGCGCCGGTGGTCATCGGATGCTCGGGTGGTGCCGACTCGCTGACGCTGCTCGCGGTCGCGTGCGACCGCGGCCTCGACCCGATCGCGGTGCACGTCGACCACGGGCTGCGCGACGGCAGCGGCGACGAGGCCGACGTCGTCGCCGACGCGGCCGCGCGGCTCGGCGCGCGCGTCGCTCGGCGCGTGGTCGACGTCGGCGCGGGCCCGAACCTCGAGGCCCGAGCCCGCGACCGGCGGTACGGCGCGCTGCTCACCGCTGCCGATGCGCACGGCGCAGCCGCGGTGCTCGTCGGCCACACCGCGGACGATCAGGCCGAGACCGTGCTGCTCGCGCTGCTCCGCGGGAGCGGGTCGGCCGGCCTCGCCGGGATGGCGGTGCGGCGTGACCGCGTCGTCCGCCCGCTGCTGCGGATCCGTCGCGCCGACACCGAGCGTTGCTGCGCGGCACTGGGCCTCGAGCCGGTGCGCGATCCCACGAACGACGATCGCGCGTACCGCCGGGCATGGATTCGTCACGAGGTGCTGCCGCTGCTCGCTGCGGGTGGAGCGCGCGATCTCGTGCCGGTCCTCGCGCGCCAGGCGGACGTGCTGCGCGACGAGTCCGACTACCTCGACGCGCTGGCCCGGGCGGCGTGGCCGCCGAACCCCGACGCTCCCGAGGCCGAGGTGCTCAGCCGCCTCCCGCGGGCGCTCGCACGTCGCGCGGTGCGGTGCTGGCTGGGATCACCGCCGCCGTCGTTCGACGAGGTCGAGCGCGTGCTCGCCGTCGCTCGAGGTGAGGCGCGCGGGACCGAGCTGGCCGGCGCCCGCCGGGTGCGTCGATCGCGCGGGATCCTGATGCTCGAGGGACCCGTGCGCCTCGGGCGCGACGGCGCGGACGGGTAGCGTGCCCGACGTGCGCGACGACCCGTACCTCGGGCCAGTCGTGGTGGCCGCGGACGATCTCGAGCGACGCGTCAACGAGCTCGGCGCCGAGATCACCACCGACTACGCCGAGCGACCTCCGCTGCTCGTCGGTGTGCTGAAGGGCGCGGCGATGTTCATGAGCGACCTGTCGCGGGCGATCGCGCTTCCCGTCGAGTTCGACTTCATGGCCGTGTCGTCGTACGGATCGGCGACGCGCACCAGCGGCGTCGTGCGCATCCTCAAGGACCTCGATCTCGACCTCTCGGATCGTGACGTCATCGTCGTCGAGGACATCGTCGACTCGGGGCTGACCCTTGCGTACCTGCGCAAGAACCTCGCGGCACGCGGTCCTCGGTCGCTCGAGGTGTGCGCCCTGCTGGTCAAGGACGGTCTGCAGAAGGTCGATCTCGACCTGAAGTACGTGGGCTTCAACATCCCGCCGGCGTTCGTGATCGGCTACGGGCTCGACGTGTCGGAGCGATACCGCAACCTTGACGCGGTGTACGAGTACCAGGGACCCGAGCCCGCGTGACGCCCCGCACGCCCGACCGCATGACCGGAGGCACACGGTGAGTGTCGACAAGGAGCGCATCGAGCGCGCGGTGCTCGAGATCCTCGCCGCGATCGGGGAGGATCCGGATCGCGACGGTCTCGAGCGGACACCGGCGCGCGTCGCCGCGATGTACGACGAGATCTTCAGCGGCTTGCACGACGACCCCTCCCGGCATCTCACGGTCACGTTCGAGGCCGAGCACGACGAGATGGTGATGGTCCGCGACATCCCCTTGTTCAGTCTGTGCGAGCACCACCTCATCCCGTTCGCCGGACGGGCGCACGTCGCCTACATCCCCGGGATCGACGGCCGGATCACGGGCCTGTCGAAGATCGCGCGCCTCATCGACGGGTTCGCTCGTCGGCCGCAGGTGCAGGAGCGGCTGACGACCCAGGTGGCCGACGCGATCGTCGACGTGCTCAACCCGAGCGGGGCGCTGGTGATGATCGAGGCCGAGCATCTCTGCATGTCGATGCGGGGCGTCAAGAAGCCGGGCGCGCTGACGATCACGTCGGCCGTTCGCGGCCTCTTCAAGACGAACGCTGCCACTCGTTCCGAGGCCCTGGCCCTCATCACCCACCCGGGCAACCGCCTGTAGGCACCGCTCGGCACGTGGCCGTGCCGAACGAGTCGGAGGAACGGCTTCGGGCGGATGCCGATACGCTCCGCCACCGTGTTCAGGTGGACCGAAGTCTGTGGTGCGCGTCCGGGCGTGACGGGGATCGTGAACGTCACGCCCGACTCGTTCTCCGACGGAGGCCGCTTTCTCGACGCCGACGCGGCGGTCGCTCGTGGTGTCGCGCTCGCCGCCGCCGGGGCCGCGCTGGTCGACGTCGGCGGTGAGTCCACCCGTCCCGGCGCCGAGCCGGTGGGCGAGGCCGAGGAGCTGCGCCGCGTCGTCCCGGTCGTCACCGGCCTGACCGAGGCGGGTGTCAGCGTGAGCATCGACACGACGAAGGCCGCGGTCGCCGCGGCGGCGATCGATGCGGGTGCGTCGGTGGTCAACGACGTCTCGGCGGGCCGCTTCGAACCCGAGATCCTCGCCGTCGTCGCCGAGCGGGGTGTCGGGGTCGTGCTGATGCACATGCAGGGCGAGCCGCGCACGATGCAGGACGCACCCGACTACGACGACATCGTCGCCGAGGTCGCGTCCTTCCTCGCGGCGCGACTCGACGCGGCCGTGACGGCGGGCGTCGACCCCGGCGCATGCTGCGTCGACCCGGGCGTCGGGTTCGGCAAGACCGTCGACCACAACCTGGCGCTGCTCGCGCGACTCGATGAGATCGTGGAGCGACTCGACGCACCCGTGCTCGTCGGCACGTCGCGGAAGCGCTTCCTCGGCACGATCCTGCGCGACGTCGCCGGCGACGTCGGTGAGCCGCCTCCCGACCAGCGCGACGACGCCACGCTCGCCACGTCGGTGTGGGCGCTCGACCGCGGCGCGCGGATGGTACGGGTGCACGACGCCCGTCCGGCAGTGCGCGCGGTCGCGCTCCTCGACGCGATGCGCCACGCGGACGCCGCATGACCGCGCCGCTGCGCGGTCGCTGGGCCCAGGGGCTCGAGCCCCGGGGCTACTGCTGGATCGTCACCGATCGCCTCGCGGCGTCGGAGCGACCCGGCGGCTTCGCGCGCAACCACCGCAAGGTGCGTCGCCAGGAGGAGCTGATCTGGCTGGCGGGCCACGGCTTCACGCGGATCCTGTCGTTGCTCGAGTCGTCGCACAACCTGCACGCCTACGAAGAGGCGGGCATCGCGTACGAGCACATCCCGCTCGGCCGCCACGACGAGTGGGCGCGCAGCCTCCGCGCGATCTACGCGACGATCGCGGCCTGGTTGGACGATCCCACCCAGCGCGTGCTGATCCATCACGAGGAGTTCGGTGAGCGGCTCGTCGGCGTGCTGGCGGGCTACCTGATCTACGCCGGCGTGCTCATCGAGGGGCCGCACGCGATCGTGGCGATGGAGAAGATGACCGGGCGCGAGCTCGGGGCCGTCGGGCGCGAGATCGTGGCCACCGTGGTCGACGAGCACATCGTCCGAGCAGGATAGGGATGAGAGATGGACCGAGCGTCGA
>JBBDWT010000135.1:8601-14801 GCA_040902705.1 Acidimicrobiia bacterium
GGACCCGTAGCGAGGGACCAATAGAGATGGACCGCATCGTGGTCGCAGGGATCCGGGAGCTCGGGGTGCACGGCGTCCTCCCCGAGGAGCAGACGCGCCCCCAGCCGTTCGAGGTCGACATCGAGCTCTCGGTCGACCTCGCGAAGGCCGGCGAGAGCGACGCGCTCGACGACACCGTCGACTACGCCGCAGTGTGCGAGGCGGCGAGCCGCGTCGTCCGCTCCGAGCGCTACCAGCTGCTCGAGCGCCTGGCGACGCGCATCGCCGAGGTGTGCTGCGTCGACGACCGGGTCGAGTCCGTGACCGTCACGGTCCGGAAGCTGCACCCACCCGTGCGCGCGATGGTCGATCACGTCGGCGTCCGCATCGAACGGTGAGCTCGACGCGACGCGCGTATCTGGGGCTCGGCTCGAACATCGGTGGCCGCCTCGAGCACCTCCAGGCGGCGATCGACGGGCTCGCGGCGACGGCGGGCATCACCGTCGTGGCGGTGTCACGCGTCTACGAGACCGATCCGATCGGTCCGGAGCAACCGGAGTACCTGAACGCGGTGGCCGCGATCGACACTGCGCTCGAGCCGCGGGAGCTGCTCGCGATCGGGCAGCGGCTCGAAGAGGAAGCTCATCGGGTGCGACGGGAGCGCTGGGGCCCCCGGACGCTCGACGTCGACATCCTGCTGGTCGGTGACGAGCAGGTCGACGAGCCCGACCTCGAGGTGCCGCACCCCCGCCTGCACGAGCGCAAGTTCGTGCGGGTGCCGCTCGCCGACGTCGCTCCGGACGTCGAAGCGTCGATGCCGCCGCTCGACTCCGACGCCGACGCCGAAGGCGTCCGGATGACCGACCTAGCCTTGAGGGTCACGGACGGCTGAACCGACCCGAGCAACCGGCACCGCGTTGCGGGCCGGATTCGAGAGGCCCATGACCCCGCCGACAGCTCCCACGTCGCGACCGGTCGCGCGCACCTGTGCCCTCGTCGGGCCGGGGCGCGCCGGGACGGCCATCGCAGCCTCCCTCGTCGCCATCGGGTGGACGATCACCCGTGTCGCCGGTCGTGCACCCGACGGGGCGAGCGTCAGCCAGACGGCCCAGCGGTTCGGTGCGGAGCCGGTCGCCGTGGCGGACGTGGGCCGTGGCGCCCGACTCGTCGTCATCGCCACGCCCGATGGGGTCGTGAGCGACACGGCGTCGGAGGTCGCGGCCGGGCTCGACCCGCAGGCACTCGTCGTCCATCTCTCCGGCTCGCTCGGCCTCGACGCGCTCGCACCGATCGCGGCTGCGCGCGACGACGTCGACCTCGGCGCGCTCCATCCGCTCCAGACCCTCACGTCCGGCGACGCGGGCGCCGCCCGGCTCACCGGGTCGTGGTGCGCGGTCGCCGGTCCACCCGCCGTCACCGCAGTGGCAGAGGAGCTCGGGCTGCGCCCGTTCGCCGTGGAGGACGACCGGCGGGCGACGTATCACGCGGCCGCCTCGATCGCGTCGAACCATCTCGTCGCATTGGTGGGTCAGGTCGAGCGCGTCGCTGCGGATGCCGGTGTCCCGCTGGAGGCGTTCGAGCCGCTCGTGCGCGCGACGATCGACAACGTGTTCGCGCTCGGGCCGGCGCGGGCGCTCACCGGCCCTGTTGCTCGTGGCGATCTCGCGACCGTGTTGCGGCACCTCGAGGTCGTCGCGGCCGACGAGCAACGCGCCTACCGAGCGCTTGCCGACGCGGCCGCGCGACTCGCCGGTCGAGACGACGCGACGCTGCGGAGCGCACTCTCGTGACGATGCGCACGGTGACGACGATCAGCGAGGTGCGCGCCGCGTGCGACGAGGTGCGTCGCGCCGACACCATCGTCGGCTTCGTGCCGACGATGGGGGCGTTCCACGCCGGCCACCGCTCGTTGATGAGCACCGCTCGGCGCGAGTGCGGCTTCGTGGTCGTCTCGCTGTTCGTCAACCCGACCCAGTTCGGTCCGAACGAGGACCTCGCGGCCTATCCACGCGATGTCGATCGCGACGCGGCCGCGGCGGCCGCGGAGGGCGTCGACCTGCTGTTCTGCCCGTCAGTCGAGGAGATGTACCCCGAGCCGGGCCGCACGACGGTCCACGTCGACGGCCTCACCGACCGGTTGTGCGGGGCACGCCGCCCCGGGCACTTCGACGGCGTCACGACGGTCGTGTCGAAGCTCTTCTCGATCGTCGGCCCCTGCACCGCGTTCTTCGGGCGCAAGGATGCGCAGCAGCTCGCCGTCGTGCGTCGGATGACGCGTGACCTGGACCTCCCGGTCGAGCTCGTGGGTTGCCCGTTGGTGCGCGAGCCGGACGGGGTCGCGATGTCGAGCCGCAACGCGTACCTCACCGAGGGGCAGCGCACCGCCGCGCGTGTGCTGTCGCGGTCGTTGCGCGCCGGTGCCGACCTGGTGGTGCAGGGGGAGCGGACCGCCGTCGTGGTTCGCGACGCGATCGTCGGCGTCATCGCGACGGAGCCGCTCGTCGAGCTCGACTACGCGGAGATCGTCGACGCCGCGTCCCTCGAGCCGCGGGATCGACTCGCGGGGGAAGTCCTGATCGCCGTGGCTGCGAACGTCGGTCGGGCGCGGCTCATCGACAACTGCACGATCGTCGTCGACGGGGACGATGTCACCGTGGATCTCGGCGTGATCGCCGAGCCCCAGTCGTGATCACTCGGTGGCACGGTACGTGCGTCCGCCCTCCGGGTCGCTCGGCTGCTCCGTGACTCTGGTCGCGCTCGCTCAGCGGCACGGTACGTGCCGCTGCCCTTTGGGCCGCTCGGCTGCTCGTAGGCTGGGACGTCATGCCGCGTGACGAGCTGAGCGGGGACACACTCGACGTGCTGGTCCTCGGCGGGGGCGTCGCCGGCCTCTCCGCCGCGATCCGCGCCGCGCGCGACGGCGCGCGGGTCGCCGTCGTCACGAAGGCCGCGCTCGGTACCTCCGCGACGCAGTACGCGCAAGGCGGCGTGGCGGCGGTCCTGCCAAACGAGAGCTGGGAAGGCCAGGAGGAGGTCGACTCCCCGGAGCTCCATCTGGCCGACACGCTCGTCGCCGGCGCCGGGCTGTGCGACATCGACGCGGTGCGCGTGATGGTCGAAGAGGGCCCGACCCGCGTCCACGAGCTGATCGCGATGGGCGCCCACTTCGACGAGTCGGACCAGGGGTTCGCCTTCACGCGAGAGGGCGGCCACACCGTGCCGCGCATCCTCCACGCGGGCGGCGACGCCACCGGCGCCGAGATCGAGCGCGCCCTGGTCGAGGCGGTCCAGGCGACCGCGGCCGAGATCCGGGAGCGGTGGTTCGCGCTCGATCTGCTGCTGGAGGACGGACGGGCGGTCGGCGTGCGCGCCCTCGATCACGACGCCGCGGCGCACGAGATCCGCGCCCGCCACACCGTCATCGCCACCGGCGGTGCGGGGCAGTGCTACTCGGTCACGACGAACCCATCGCTCTCGACCGGGGACGGCATCGCGATGGCCCTGCGCGCGGGCGTCGCGGTCGGAGACGTCGAGTTCATGCAGTTCCACCCGACCGCGCTCCACAGCGCGTCGATGCCGCGCCCGCTGCTGTCGGAGGCCCTGCGCGGTGAAGGCGCCATCCTGCGGGACGAGAACGGCGTCGCCTTCATGGCCGAGGAGCACCCGCTCGCCGATCTCGCACCCCGGGACGTGGTCGCCCGCGCGATCGCGCGTCGGATCATCGATCGCGGCCTGTCGCACGTGTGGCTCGACGCCCGGCCGATCGCGTCGTTCGAGACGCGGTTCCCGACGGTCTGGGGCGCATGCCGCGCGGCCGGTCTCGACCCGTGTCACGATCTCCTCCCGGTCGCACCCGCAGCGCACTACCTCTCCGGCGGCGTGTGCACCGACCTCGACGGCGCGACGACGCTCCCCGGGCTGTGGGCATGTGGCGAAGCCGCCGACTCGGGCGTCCACGGTGCGAACCGGCTGGCGTCCAACTCGCTCCTCGACGGATTGGTGTTCGGCGCCCGCTGCGTCGACGCGATCGCGTCGGGGAAGCACGCGCCCGACCCCACCGGACTCATGCGCGGGATCGCGGTGTGGCGCGGTGCCGAGTCGGTGGCGCGTGCGCCCGAGCGGGGAGCGCGAGCGACCTCGCGCGAGGAGCTCCAGCAGGTGATGACCCGTGAGGCCGGGGTGCTCCGCGACGCCGCCTCGCTGCGGCGCGCGCTCGAGTCTCTCGATGCGATGGCCCCCCGAACGCCCGTCGTCCGCAACCTGTGGTCGGTGAGTCGGGCGCTCGTCGTCGCGGCGCTGGTGCGCGAGGAATCACGGGGGACGCACACGAGGCTCGACTTCCCCGAGCGCGACGACGCCTACCTCGGGCGCTTCGTGTTCGCCGGTGCACCGACACCCGACTTCGTGCCGCTCCCGGCCGAGGTGCCGGTCCCGTGAGCCGCCCCGACCCGGCGGGCGTCGCGCCCGTCGACCCACCGCGCCACCTCGTGCGGGAGGCGGTGACACGCGCCATCGCCGAGGACCTCGGGCCATTGGGGGACATCACCGCGGCGCTCCTCCCCGCCGACGCGCACGCGACCGCCGACGTCGTGGTGCGGGCCCACGGCGTGCTGGCGGGCTCGGCGTGTGCGACGGAGGCGTTCGCGCAGATCGATCCCCAGGTCGACGTGGAATGGCGCATGGGCGACGGCTCCGCGGTCTCCGAGAAGGAGATCGTCGCCACCGTCGGGGGGAGCCTGCGTTCGATCCTGACGGCCGAGCGCACGGCGTTGAACTTCCTGTGCCACCTCTCGGGCGTCGCGAGCGCGACCCGCCGGTTCGTCGACGCGCTGCACGGTGGCGCGCACGTGGCCGACACCCGCAAGACCCTGCCCGGGCTGCGCGCGCTCGAGAAGGCCGCAGTCCGCGCGGGCGGAGGTGTGAACCATCGCGGGTCGCTGTCCGACATGGTGCTGGTCAAGGACAACCATCTCGGGCGTCTCGGGATCGCCGAGGCCGTCGAGCGGGCGCGGTCGCTCTGGCCCGGCCGCGGCGTCGAGGTCGAGTGCGAGCGGGTCGAGCAGGTGGTCGAAGCGCTCGAGGCCGGTGCCGACGTCGTGATGCTCGACAACATGACCCCCGTGGATGCCGCGGGGTGCGTCGCCGTCGTCCGCGGGAGCGCACACCCCGATGTGCTGGTGGAGCTGTCGGGCGGGGTCACCCTCGAGAACATCCACGCGTATGCAGACGCCGGCGTCGACGTCGTGTCGACGAGCGCCATCACCCAATCGGCGCCTGCGTTGGACATCGCCCTCGACCTCCGACTTCCATAGCGACTCCATGCTCCTCTGCATCGACGCCGGGAACACCCAGACCGTCATCGGGCTGTTCGACGACGCCGAGCTCGTCGACCACTGGCGCATCGCCACCGTCGCCGAACGGACTGCCGACGAGCTCGCGCTCATGATCCAGCAGTTCCTCGGGTTCCACGGCTTCTCACCCTTCCTGGTCGGCGCGCCGGGCGGCGTCTCCGCCGACGACGGATCAGCCGCGCCGACTCCGGTCTTCGACGAGCACATCGACGGCGTCGCGATCTCGTCGGGCGTGCCTCGGGTGACCGTCGAGCTCCGGGCGATGACCGAGCGCTACTTCGGGTTCCCCGCGCTCGTGCTCGAGCCCGGGGTCCGCACGGGGATGCCGATCCTCTACGACAACCCGAAGGAGGTCGGCGCCGACCGGATCGCGAACGCGGTCGCGGCGTACGACCTCTACGGCGGCCCGTCGATCGTCGTCGACTTCGGGACGGCGAACACGATCGAGGCGATCAGCGAGCAGGGCGAGTACCTCGGCGGTGCGATCTTCCCCGGCATCGAGATCTCGATGGACGCGCTCTTCGGACGCGCGGCAGCGTTGCGCCGCGTCGAGCTCCTCGCGCCGCGCAACGTCATCGGGAAGTCGACCGTCGAGTCGATCCAGTCGGGGACCGTGTACGGGTACAGCGGCCAGGTCGATGCGCTGGTCGACCGGTTCCAGGCCGAGCTCGGTCACTGCACCGTGCTGTCGACGGGTGGCCTCGCCGAGCCGATCATCAAGCACTCCCGCACCATCCAGCACTACGAGCCGTGGCTCACGCTCCAGGGCCTGCGGATCGTCTTCGAGCGCAACCGATGAGCGACCGGCCGCGAGCCGGGTATCCCGGCGAGAGGGAGGGGCCCGCGGCGTCGGCGGCTTCGCCGACCGTC
>JBBDWT010000135.1:14811-21678 GCA_040902705.1 Acidimicrobiia bacterium
GACCAGGGGAGCCGGCGGCCCGGCGCCGTGAGGCGCCAGGAGCGGAAGCGATGAGCGAGGAGCCCCTGGAGGGACGCGGCGGCGACGAGCGGGCCCGACGGCTCGCCAAGGTCGAGGGCATCCGTCGGGAGGGGGGCGACCCCTACCCGGTGCGCTTCGACCGCACGCACACCGCGGCGGAGATCCGCGAGCACTGGGACCACCTCGACGCCGGCGCGGAGACCGACGACGAGGTGCGCGTCGCCGGGCGGATCCTCCTGCTCCGGCGTCAGGGCAAGCTGACGTTCGCGACGCTGCGCGACGGGAGCGGGTCCGTGCAGCTCTTCGTGTCGCGGGCCGAGCTCGGCGAGGACCGTCACGGCGCGTTCGACGAGCTCGACCTCGGTGACTGGATCGGTGCCCGCGGCACCGTCATGAAGACGCGCAAGGGCGAGCTCTCGGTGAAGGTCGGCGAGTTCGAGCTGCTCGCCAAGGCGCTGCGACCCCTGCCCGAGAAGTGGCACGGCCTCTCCGACGTCGACACCCGCTTCCGCCAGCGCTACGTCGACCTGATCGCGAACGACGACGCCCGACGGGTGTTCGAGATCCGGTTCGCGGTGCTCGCGGCGCTCCGCCGCATCCTCACGGAGCGCCGGTTCGTCGAGGTCGAGACGCCCGTGCTGCACGTGCAAGCAGGTGGTGCGACGGCGCGCCCGTTCGACACGTACCACCACGCGCTCGAGATGCCGCTCGTCCTGCGCATCGCGCTCGAGCTCCACCTCAAGCGGCTGCTCGTCGGCGGGCTCGAGCGGGTGTTCGAGATCGGGCGCGTGTTCCGCAACGAGGGCCTGTCGACGCGGCACAACCCCGAGTTCACGATGCTCGAGTGCTACGAGGCGTTCGCCGACTACACCGACATGATGAGCCTGACCGAAGAGCTCGTGTCGGGGAGCGTGCTCGAGGCGACGGGCTCGACGCAGGTGAACGTCGACGGCACCACGATCGAGCTCGCCGCGCCGTGGCCCCGCCGCACGATGCTCGAGCTCGTGCGCGATGCGACCGGCATCGAGGTGCATCCCTCGATGCCGCTCGACGACCTGCAGCAGCTGTGCGCGCAGCGCGACGTCCCGTACGAGAAGGGCTGGGACTCCGGGAAGCTCGTGCTCGAGCTCTACGAGAAGCTCGTGGAGCCGCAGCTCGTGGGCCCGGTCTTCGTGTGCGACTACCCGCGCAGCGTGTCGCCGCTCGCCCGGATCCACCGTGACGATCCCGACCTCACCGAGCGGTTCGAGACGGTGGTCCTCGGGCGTGAGCTGGCGAACGCGTTCAGCGAGCTCAACGACCCGGTCGACCAGCGGGCGCGGTTCGAGGCCCAGGCGGCGCTGGCCGACGCCGGTGACGCCGAGGCCCACGGCGTCGACGAGGACTACGTCCGGGCCCTCGAGTACGGCCTGCCGCCGTGCGGGGGCCTCGGGATCGGCGTCGATCGCCTGGTGATGCTGGCTGCCGGGGTCTCGTCGATCCGGGAGGTGATCTTGTTCCCCCACCTGCGCCCCGAGAGCGACGAGAGTGGTAGCAAGGATTCGGAACGTGATCCCAGGCCGGAGGGGGGTTAGCCCACCGATGCGCGTGCTGGTCACGGGGATGGGTGGCGAGGTCGGGACGCGGGTCGCCCAGCTCCTCGAGGAACAGGACCGGGTCTCAGCCATCGCCGGCTTCGACTTCGTGCCCCCGCGACGCCGGCTGCGTCGCAGCACGTTCACGCGCATCGATCCCCGCGACCGTGATCGCCTCGTCTCGTTCGTCACCGACTTCGAGCCGCACGCGGTCGCGCACGTCGGCATCTACGAGCCCGACTCGAGGATGTCGCCGCGCGACGCCGCCCGGGCCAGCGAGGCGTGCACCGTGCACGCGCTCGGCGCGGCCGCGCGCGCGGGTCGGCTGGAGCGGATCGCGGTCCGCAGCGGCCTCTCCGTCTACGGGCGGGGTCGGGGGCACCCACTGATGCCCGACGAGTCCGCGCCGCTCGGGCCGACGACCCCGTGGGGCCGCACCCTCCTCGACGTCGAGTCGGTCGCGGCGGGCATCGGACGCCGGCACTCCGTGAGCGTCTCGGCACTCCGCTACGCGGTCATCGCCGGCTCGCACGTCCCGAGCCCGCTCGGCCGAGTGCTGCGCCTCCCCGCGGTGCCGGTGCCCGCGACCGCCGACCCTCCCTTCTCGCTCCTCGACCGCGACGATGCCGCACGCGCGATGGTGCAGGCGTTGCTCCGCGGGCACGACGGGCCGCTCAACATCGTCGGCCCGGGTGCGACGAGCCCGTGGCAGGCGGTGGCGTTCGGCCGGCGCGTCCCGGTGCCGTTCGCCGGGCCCGGCTGGCGCCTCGCCCGCAGGGGCGCCGAGTTCCTCGGCGCGCCGATGCCGCCGCACGTGTGCGAGGTGCTGCGCAGTGGGCGCACCGGCGACGGCGGCCGCGCGCTCGACGAGCTCGAGCTCGGGTTCATGCGCCCGACCCAGGAGGTCCTGGCCGACCTCTACGAGTGGGCGACCGTCACCGCGCTGTCGAGCACGACGAGGCGCGTCGCATGAGCGCGTCGACGGCGATCGCGCCGAACTACGGCATCGACGCCGACCGCGTGCTCGCCGTCGACGGTCCGGCCGCATGGGTCCGACGCCGCTTCGAGGGACGCTTCGCGATCGACGAGTTCGGCGGCGATCCGCACCTCATGGACCTGCTCGCCCCGATCCCGGCGGCCGCGATCCGGGTGGACGTGGAGCACCCCGACCGCTTGCCGCGGAGCGGGAGCGCACTCCTCGTGTCGAACCGCGGCTTCGGTGTAGCCGAGCCGTTGGTCCTCGGCCTCGCCGTGCGCCGGGCCGCGGGCCGTCGCCTGCGCGTGGTGGGCGCACCCGAGGTCCCGATCGTCGGGCCGTTCACCCGCAAGCTCGGCGGGGTCGGCTACCGGCCCGACGACGTCGCGGCGGTGCTGCGCGCCGGGCACCACGCCGGCGCGCCCCTCGGCATGACGTGGCTGCGGTCGGGCGCGGGCGAGCCCCCCCGCGCGCTGGTCGCCGCGACGCTCGGCTTCCCCGTCGTGCCGGTCGCGATCAGCGCCGGTGGCCCGTTCGGCATCCCGATCGGGATCTGGCCGACGCGCCCCTGGAAGGTCGTCGTCGGTGAGCCGCTGGTGGCGCCCGCGGGGACCACTGCCGACGACCAGCTCGCGGCCGCGGAGCTCTCCGAGCAGGTGCGAAACGCCGTGGCCGAGCTCCTGCGGGAGGCCGCGTGAAGCTCGCCCGTGCCGACGACGGCTTCTCGGTCGCGTACGACGTCTACGGCAAGCGCGACGGCGAGCCGCTCCTCATGATCCAGGGTCTGGGCGCCGACTCGCGCGGCTGGGCGCTCCAGCGCATCTCGTTCGGACGGCGCTTCCGGTGCATCGTGGTCGACAACCGCGGGGTCGGCGGCAGTGCCGGCGCACCGCATCCCCTGTCGCTCGAGCAGATGGCCGGCGACGCCATGAGCGTGCTCGACGCCGAAGGGATCGACCGCGCGCACGTGATGGGCGCATCGATGGGTGGAGTCATCTCCCAGTTCGTCGCGGTGCGCCACGGCGAGCGCGTGCGCTCGCTCGTGCTCGCGTGCACGGCATGTCGGAACCACGAGTGGCGGCGGGAGCTGCTCGGCGAGTGGGCCGAGGCGGTCGCACGTGACGGGATGGGAGCACTCGGCACGGAAGGGCTGCGGTGGCTGGTCGGTCCTCGCCTGCACCGACGGTTCGGCGCGTGGCTCAACCTGATGGCCCGCATCGTCCTCCAGGCCTCCCCGGAGAACTTCGTGGCGCAGGTGCGGGCGATCCTCGATGCGGACGACGACCATCGCTTCGAGCTCGCCGGCATCCGGGCGCCGGCACTCGTCATCACGGGGACGCAGGATCTGCTGACGCCGCTGGGTGACGCCGAGGAGCTGCACGAGCTGATCCCGACCTCGCGGCTGGTCGAGCTCCGCGGCGCCGGGCACAGCCTCATGGCGGAAGCACCGAGCGCGTACAACCGCGCCGTGCTCGAGTTCCTCGCCGAGGTCACGAGGGCGGCCACAGATGCCGGACCTCCCGTGGTCCCCCGGTGATCGGCGACACCTCCTCCGTCGAAGTCCGCAACGCTTTCACGACGTGACCCCCCGCCGCCTGCTCGCGAGCGCCGCGCTCGCGGTCGCCCTGATCGTCGCGGGGTGCTCGTCGTCGTCCGCCGAGGTCGACCTGAGCGCGCCGACGTCGACTCGACCGCGTGCCGATGCGCCGGTGACGACCGATCTCGGTGCGCCTCCGGTCGCGGTCGTCCTCGGTGACTCGAACATCTTCGCCTCTGCCCCCGAGCTCAACGACGCGCTGAGCCAGGCCGGCTTCACGCCGGACGTCCGGGGGATCTCGGGTTCCGGGCTCAAGGACAACGCGACCGACTGGTTGCCGGCCGCGGCGGTCGTCAAGGCCGCGCAGCCCGCGGTCGTGGTGATCGCGCTGGGCACCAACGACGAGATCAACGCGATCGACGCGACGACGTTCGCGGGACGGGCCGACGAGCTCCTGGCCGCGCTCGGCCCCCTGCCCGTGGTGTGGGTGACGCACTCGGAGAACGGGGTGGTGCACCCGATCGAGTACGAGCAGCAGGTCAACGACGCGATCCGCGCCCTGCCGGCGACGCACCCGAACGTCACCGTGCTCGACCTCGCGCCGCAGATCGCGGGGACGCCCGACGTCCTCGGCTCTGACCACCTGCACTACGAAGGTGACGGCCGCGAGTGGCTCGCGGAGAGGATCGCCACTGCGGCCGAAGCGGCGTCGGAAGGAGCGGCAACCCCGTGACCGCCGCGGCCGCGCCCCGGGGAGTGGCAGGCGCCGGCGGTCAGCTCTCTCGGGTGATGAGCTCGTCGACGAGGCGGCGCAGGCCGCCGGTGACGTCGGCGTCGAGCGCGTCGGCGCCGGCGAGCGCCTCACCCGCCTTCTTCGCGTGGTCGCGCGCGACGGCGAGCGCGGCGTCGACGGCTCCGTTGCTCGCCGCGAGCTCGCGGGCCCGGTCGCGCCGCGCGCCGTCGAGCGGTCCGCCGAGCAGGTCGGCGAGCTCGCTCTCGTCGCCGAGCGCGTAGATGACGGGCAGCGTGTAGATGCCCTCGACGAGATCCTGCCCGGCCGGCTTGCCGAGGTCCTCGTCGCTCGCGGTGAGGTCGAGGCAGTCGTCGACGATCTGGAAGCACAGGCCCAGGTGCTGCCCGTAGCGGGTGAGCGCGTCGAGCGTGGGCTCGTCGACGCCGCTCACCATCCCGCCGATCCGGCACGAGGTCGCGAACAGCGACGCCGTCTTGCCCTCGATCGCCGACTCGTAGTCCTCCTCGGAGCGGGTCACGTCGAAGAGGTGCTGGAGCTCGAGCACCTGGCCGCGGCACAGCTCACCGATCGTGTCGGCGAGGAGCCCGGCGACGTCGGCGCCGAGCGACGCGGCGAGCGCGGATGCCCGAGCCAGGAGGAAGTCGCCCGAGAGGATCGCGACGATGTTGCTCCAGCGCGCGTTCACGCTCGGGACGCCCCGGCGGGTCTCGGCCTCGTCGATCACGTCGTCGTGGTGGAGCGAGCCGAGGTGCACGAGCTCGCAGGCGACGCCGCCGGTGACGACCGCATCGGAGACGGGCCGGTCACCGCCCGCGGCGGCGTACGCGGAGCAGAGCGTGAGCGTCGGGCGGATGCGCTTCCCGCCCGCGGCGATGAGATGCGCTCCCACCTCGGCGAGGAATCGGTCGTCGTGGCGGACGGACGCCCGCAACGACACCTCGACCCGTTCGAGGTCTCCCGGGAGCGGCGGGAGCGCGAGCGTCTCCACCGGCTGCATGGCGCCAACGCTACGGCCCGCCCACCTCCTTCTCCAACTTGTCCGGCGTGGGGTTGGTGGCGTCGGGGCAGCGCCGGGCCGGGGACGGGAGAGACGGGAAGAAAGGTGCGCCGGGAGACGTTCCCATCCCGCACGTCGATCGCGCCGGAGGGCCGATCGCGCCGGAGGGACGTGCGGGCGAGCTGCCCGACCACGAGCGGCGAGCGCAGAAGGTCACCGGATCGCACCTTCTAGACTGGAGATGTCGATCCACCCCTCTCGGCGGGTGCGAACCGTGTCCGAAGGGACGACAGAGCCAACGGCGAGAGCCCGCGGCAGGTAGAGGAGCCTGAGTGTTCGAACGCTTCACCGACCGGGCCCGGCGAGTGGTCGTGCTGGCGCAGGAAGAGGCGCGCCTGCTCAACCACAACTACATCGGCACCGAGCACATCCTGCTCGGGCTGATCCACGAGGGTGAAGGCGTCGCGGCGAAGGCGCTCGAGTCCCTCGGCATCTCGCTCGAGGCTGTGCGCGCGCAGGTCGAGGAGATCATCGGTCACGGTGGCCAGGCACCGTCGGGCCACATCCCGTTCACGCCGCGCGCGAAGAAGGTCCTCGAGCTGTCGCTGCGCGAGGCGCTCCAGCTCGGTCACAACTACATCGGCACCGAGCACATCCTCTTGGGCTTGATCCGCGAGGGAGAAGGCGTCGCCGCGCAGGTGCTCGTCAAACTCGGCGCCGACCTCTCGCGCGTCCGCCAGCAGGTCATCCAGCTCCTCTCCGGATACGCCGGCGCCAAGGAAGGTGCCGCGCAGGGGAGCGGACCGAGCGAGGGTGGTCAGCCCTCGGGCTCGCTCGTCCTCGACCAGTTCGGGCGCAACCTCACCCAGCTCGCCCGCGACAAGAAGCTCGACCCGGTGATCGGTCGCGAGAAGGAGATCGAGCGGGTCATGCAGGTGCTGTCGCGCCGCACCAAGAACAACCCGGTGCTGATCGGCGAGCCCGGCGTCGGCAAGACCGCGATCGTCG
>JBBDWT010000136.1:0-3105 GCA_040902705.1 Acidimicrobiia bacterium
CCCGACATCAAGCGCGTCTTCCAGTACCACGGCGCCGAGCACAAGGCGATCGCCGCGTACGAGAACGACGTCGAGCTCACGCCCGAGGTCGCGCAGCAGTTCACGACCCAGCACGTCCGCTGCGGCACGAACTTCCTGCTCACGGTGATGGTCACGACGATCTTCGTGTACGCGTTCGTCGGCCGGCCCGCCCTGCCCATCCTGCTGGCGTCGCGCGTCCTCCTCATCCCACTCATCGCCGGGCTCGCGTACGAGGTCATCCGATTCTCGGCGCGCCACATGGACAAGCGATGGGTGCGCGTGATCATGCGGCCGGGCCTCGCGCTCCAGAAGCTCACGACGCGTGAGCCCACGCTCGACCAGCTCGAGGTCGCGATCGTGAGCCTCCGCGCCGCGATGACCGCCGAGCAGCTCTCCGAGGTCGAGACGCGCACGGCAGTCGCGCCCGTCGATCTCACCCCCGCGTTCCGCGGCGCGCTGTAGCTCCGGCTTTCCACCGGAGGCGCATCGCGCGAACGACGAGAGCGCCGGCCCGAATCTTCCGGCGAGCGCCGGAGAGCCGGCCGGTACCCTGGTTCGGCGATGTTCGAGCAACTTGGCGACCTGGAGACCGAGCTCGAGAAGCTCGAGGCGCGCCTGTCCGAGATCTATGCGGGCGGCGATCAGGCTGCCGCGCGCGACGCCGGTCGACGTCACGCGGAGCTGAAGCCGATCGTCGACGCGTACCGCGAGTACCGGGCCGCCGAGTCGGGTCTCGCCGAGGCGAAGGGCATGCTCGCCGCCGAGCAGGACACGGACATGCGCGAGTACCTCCGCGTGGAAGCCGACGAGCAGGAGGCCCGGCTGGCCGATGTCGAGGCGCGCCTTCGTGACCTGCTGGTGCCCCGCGACCCGAACGACGGCAAGAACGTCATCGTCGAGATCCGCGGCGCGGAGGGCGGCGAGGAGGCCAACCTCTGGGCCCGCGACCTGATGCAGATGTACGAGGGGCTCGCCAAGCGTCACGGTTGGAAGACCGAGGTCCTCACCAGCCAGCTCTCCGACATGGGCGGGTTCCGCGAGGTCACGCTCGTCATCAAGGGTGACGACGCGTGGTCCCGGCTGAAGCACGAAGCCGGCCCGCACCGGGTGCAGCGCGTCCCCGTGACCGAGAGCCAGGGCCGCGTCCACACCAGCGCTGCAACCGTCGCGGTGCTTCCCGAGGCCGAGGCGGTCGACGTCGAGGTCGACCCCAACGACCTCGAGATCGACGTCTACCGGTCGAGCGGCCCCGGCGGGCAGTCGGTCAACACGACGGACTCCGCCGTGCGCATGACCCACGTCCCGACGGGACTGGTCGTCACGTGCCAGGACGAGAAGAGCCAGCTCCAGAACAAGGAGAAGGCGCTGCGCATCCTTCGGTCGCGTCTGCTCCAGGTCGAGCGCGAGCGCCAGGAGTCGGAGCTCTCGTCGGCGCGGCGCGACCAGGTCAAGGGCGGCGGTCGCTCCGAGAAGATCCGCACCTACAATTACAAGGAGAACCGCGTGACCGACCATCGGGTCGGGCTCACGTTGCACGCGCTCGAGCAGGTGCTCGCCGGCGCCGAGCAGCTCGACGAGGTCATCGATGCGCTGGCCGCAGCAGAGCGGGCCGAGCAGCTCGGCGAAGCATGACATCCGAACCCGCGACTCCGGGACCGACTCCCGGAGCGTCGACACCCGGGGCGTCGACACCCGCGGCTCGGACATGGGGGCGGCTGCGTGCCGAGGCAACCCGACGACTCGCAGCCGCCGTGCTCGCCGACCCGGCGCAAGAAGCGCGCTGGATGGTCGAAGAGGTCGCGGGTCTGCGCGGCGCGGACCTGATCGCCGAGGAGCACGTCGAGGCGCCGCGCGTCGCCGGCGTGCGGATCGACGAGATGCTGGCGCGCCGGGTCGCCGGAGAGCCGTTGCAGCACGTGCTGGGTGCCTGGTCGTTCCGCGGCATCGACCTCTTCGTCGATTCCCGTGTGCTCGTGCCCCGACCGGAGACGGAGGTGACCGCCGAGGTCGCGATCTCCGAGGCCGAGCGCCTCGGCGAGCGTCGCGGGAGGCGCTCGGCGTGGTCGGGGACCACGACGAGCTACATCGTCGCCGATCTCGGGACCGGCAGCGCCGCGCTCGCACTCGCGCTCGCGGCCGAGCTGCCCGACGCGGCGGTGTGGGCGACCGACCGGAGCCCCGATGCGCTCGTCGTCGCGCGTGCCAACCTCGCGGGTGCGGGGACGGCGGCCACCCGTGTCCGACTGGTCGAAGGTGACTGGTTCGACGCGCTGCCCGACGAGTTGCGGGGCGCGCTCCGGATCGTGGTCACCAATCCGCCCTACATCGCCGAGCACGAGGTCGACGACCTCCCACCCGAGGTCGTCCGGCACGAGCCGCGTGACGCGCTGGTGAGCGGGCCGACCGGGCTCGAGGCGATCGAGCGGATCGTCGCCGAAGCCCCCGAGTGGCTCGAGCCCGACGGCGTGCTCGTCGTCGAGGTCGACGCGAATCGGGCCGACGCCGCTCGCGCGCTCGCCGTCGAGGCCGGCTTCAGCGACGTGCGGATCGATCGCGACCTCACCGGGCGGGACCGGGTGCTCGTCGCCCGCCGGTAGCGTGACGCGCATGGCCGACCAGCTCGATGTCGACGCGATGCTCCAGCGGTTCCGCGACCGTGCCGAAGCCGTGCGCACCCGTCCGATCCCGCCGGTTGCCGGTCCCGATCGTCAGCGCTTCCTCGAGCAGATGCAGCTCGACTTCCAGGACTTCGCCATCGTGGGTGACGCCACGTGGGAGTTCGCCGACGGCGTACTGACCCTCCGCGTCGCGCTGCAGGAGTAGCGCTCGCAGCTCGTCGCGCGCACCGTGCAGGTCAGAGGGGGTGCATGAACGCGCGGTCGATCGCCATCCATATCGTCTTCGACCACGGGTAGGCGAGGATCGGGATCACGATCATCAGGGGGACGAGGACGGCGAGGATGGGCCCGACGGGCACGTTCGGCACCGTGAGCGCGACCCACGGGATGAAGACGAGCACGAAGACCGCGCCCGCGATCGCGATGTTGATCGCGAGCGCGCCTGCCCAGTAGCCCTCTTCGCGCT
>JBBDWT010000137.1:0-3103 GCA_040902705.1 Acidimicrobiia bacterium
TCGAGCGCGGCATCGAGGTAGCGCTGGACGCGGCTCTCGGCCCGGGCCCGGGCGGGGTCCAGCGACCGCGCCACTGCGAGCTCGCGCCACGTGAGCGTGGACGAGTCCGGCGGGACGCCCGCGCCGTCGGCTTCCGTCGCCATGTGCAAACACTACTCACTACAACGGAGACGAGCGATCTCGCTTCGCGAGAACGTCGTGCTACACGCCGGTCGCCGTCGCCGGCTGCGTCAGCCGTCGAGCCCGTGGAGGCAGAACTGCCAGGTCTCCTCGGCGGTGAGCCGCATGCGCTGGTCCTGGACGAGGCGGTTCCCGAACCAGCTGTACATCACGGTCTGCTGGACGAGCGTGGCCGAGCGTCGCGTGTCGGCGACCCTGATCACACCGGCTGCCGCGGCGGCCTCGACGAGCTCGAACACCATGCGCGACACGGGCTCCATCGCCGCCTTCACCCTCTCGGGGTGGGCGACCGCGAGCTGCACCGAGAACTCCGAGATCGGACGCCGGTTGTGCTCACCTCGACGGCGTGGGGTCCCGGCCGGCTCGCACCACTCGTGGAGCCGGATCGTGAACGCGCGCAGGCGCGCGAGGGGCTCGGACTCGGCGTCGACCGCCTCGCGCAGGTCGACCGAGGACTCGAGGACGGAGTCCTCGAGCAGGGCCAGGAGCAGCTCGTCCTTGCCGTCGAAGTACTGGTAGAAGCCGCGGAGCGACTGCTGCGAGCGGTCGATGACCTCTTGGATCGTGAAGTCGGTCGTGCCCTTCTCGTCGATCAGCTCGAACGCCGCGTCGAGGAATCGCTGCACGCGCTGCTCGGCGCGCGAGCGCGCCGCGTGCAGGCTCCGCGAGACGGCGCGCTGGCGCCACGCAGGTTCGTTCGCGTCTCCCGCGACCCGTGCTTCGGCGTTGTCGGGAGCCGCGTTCACGCGATCCACGGTACCAGGGGCCTCCCGCGCCGAGCGGCTTTGTCGCGACGCGGTCAGCAGTGTGCGACGGCCGCAACCGTCACGTCGCGCGCGCGTCGGAGGAACGGTCTGTCACTCGCCGACGTCGGGCAGTGACGGTGCCGGGATCTCGTGGAGCTCGGGATCGAGCTCGATCCCGAAGCTGTTGAACGCCATCGCCAAGCAGGTGTACGTGCCGACGACGAACGCGACCTCCACGAGCTGGCGCTCGTCGAGGTGCGCGGCGAGGCGAGCCCAGGTCTCGTCGTCGATCCGGTAGCGGTCGACGAGCTGGTCGGTCGCCGCGAGGAGGTCGGCCTCGAGCGGCGCCCAGCGCTCGGCGGCCGAGCCCTCACCGACGGCCTCGATCTCCTCGGGAGTGATCCCGCACGACAACGCCACGCGCACGTGCTGCACCCACTCGTAGCGTGAGCGCGTACGCCACGCGACGCGCAGGATCATGAGCTCGCGCCATCGAGGGTCCAGCGTCGGAGCGTTCAGCAGCACCGCGTTGTAGACGAGGAACGGGCCGGCGAGGCCCGGGTGGTGCATCAATGTGGTGAGCACGTTCGGGATGCGCGGAGCGTCGGGTCCCTCGGCGAGGAGGCGGGACGCGGCGTCGTCCCCGAAGCCGGCCCGCAGCGCGGCGACCGCGTCGTCGCCCCACCGGTCCTTCGACAGCGGTGGCAGCCGAGGTGCAGCAGAGGTCACAGGTACCAGCCACCGTTCACGTTGATCTGCTGGCCCGTGATGTAGCCCGCCTCGTCCGAGCAGAGGAACGCGCACGCGGCGGCGATGTCGTCGGCAGTCCCGGCCCGCCCCACGGGAGTGACGCGCGCCACGACGTCCACGTCCGGGATCCCGCCCGTGGCCGCGGCTCGGCGGGTCATCGGCGTGTCGATGAACCCGGGCGGGATCGTGTTGACCGTGATGCCGTGCGGTGCGAGCTCGACCGCCAACGCCTTGGTGAGACCGATCACGCCTCCCTTCGACGCGACGTAGTGCGCCAGGCGCGCAGCACCGGACTGCGCGCTCGACGACGAGATCGTCACGATCCGGCCCCATCCGCCCTTCAGCATGTCGGGAACGGCTGCCTGGAGGCAGTGGAACGTCCCCGTGAGGTTCACCGCGATCATCCGGTCCCACATCGCGGCAGTGATGTCGGTGAAGGGCGCGAACTCGTCGAGTCCGGCGCTCGTCACCATGATCTCCACGGGTCCGAGCTCGCTGCGGACCGTCGCGAGCGCGCCGTCGATCGCCTCGCGATCGGAGACGTCGATCTGCGCGGCGAGCGCCACGGCACCCGCGGCGCGCAGGTCGGTGGCGGCTCGCTCCGCGGCGTCACCGTCGAGGTCGAGCAGCGCGACGCGGCTCCCTCGATCCGCGAGGTGCCGGCTGATGGCCAGCCCCATTCCGGATGCGGCACCCGTGACCACTGCGACGCGACTCATCGGCCCTCCGTCTCTCTGCTCGTGCTCGGCGCGTCTCAGACCGCGGGTTCGAGCACCGCGTCGAAGCTCGATGCTCCGCTGTCGGGCACGCGCGGCTGGCGCCAGACCTCGACGGGGAACGACACGGTGACGAGCGCGCAGTACAGCCAGAGCAGGTGCTTGGCGTCGTCGGGGAGCGCGTCGATCGGGAGCTGGTCGAGGTAGTCCATGGCGTCGTCCATCCGCGGGAACGCCGCGTCGTAGAAGGCCTGGAGCTCGTCCATGGTGCTGGCCAGGCGCTTGTGGTAGCGCGGGCCCTCGCCGGGGAGTGCCCAGTCGGAGAAAGGTTCGAGGTCGGCGAACTCGGTCGGCAGTGCGTCGGACATGGCTCGTTGCTCCTCGATCAGACCGGAGACGGCGTTGTGGCCGTCTGCTGCTGGTACTCGTTCACGTAGCCCCGCGCGGTGCGGTGGAGGTGGCGCAGCAGGACCTCCTGGTCGCCCAGCGGGAAGGTGTTCACCGGCGAGGACGACTCGAGCATCGTCTGCGTCGCCTCGAGGGTGTTGCCGTCCTGGAGGGCGTACTCCTTGAACGTGACGACCGCGAGCTCCTGGGCGAGGCGCTCGCGCGCGTTCTTCGGCGGCACGAAGTAGCAGGTGCCTTCGAAGATGTGCGTGTTGTACGACGTCGGCCAGTAGTGGTACGTGAGCACCCAGTTCGGCTTCCAGA
>JBBDWT010000138.1:0-3067 GCA_040902705.1 Acidimicrobiia bacterium
GTGTGGCGTGGGAGGCCGACGGCGTGCGCGTGCTCGCGGCACCGACGGACCACCGACCCGTGACGCCGACCGTCGGCTACCGCGTCGAGGCGGCCTCCCCCGGATCAGGAACCGAAGCGTCGACGAGGGCGGCTGTGCTCGCCGGCGACACGGTCCCGTGCGAGGGCCTCGACCGGCTGTGCGCCGGTGCCGACGTCTACGTGCAGACGGTCGTGCGCCCCGATCTCGTGCAGGGCGTGCCGAACCCTCGCTTCCAGGACATCCTCGACTACCACTCGTCGTGCGAGGACGCCGGCCGCACGGCGGCGAACGCGGGGGTCGCGACGCTGGTGCTCACGCACCCCGTGCCGCCGCCCGCACCCGGGAGTGATGCCGAGTGGGTGGCGCTGGCTGCCGCGCACTTCGACGGCGAGATCGTCCTCGCGCGCGACCTCTTCTCTGTCACGGTCTGATCCTGGGGTTTTGGCGTCAGTATCACGCTCTCAGCACGTGCTTTCGACGCCAAAGAGCCGAGTAGCTAGAGGTAGTCGTCGTGCAGCAGGTTGTTCGTCGCGAACCAGCCGGGCACGGCGGGGATGAAGTTCGCGACGAGCTGGTTGGCCAGCACCGCCGCCACCGCGATCTCGGTCGGGACTCCGACGGCGGTGAGCGCACCCGACATGCCGACGGACGACACGGCCGTGCCGCCACCCGGGATCGGCACGAGCGACGCGATCGTCCCGACGAAGATGTTGATGGCGAGCAACGTCCAGAAGTTGATCTCACCGCCGAACGCGTAGAGGCAGAACATCATCACGCCGGCGTACATCAGGGCGTTGATGATGTTGCCGCCGAACAGCTGGACCACCCGCCGGGGGGAACGCAATGCGTGGCCCATGGTGGTCATCGCGGCCTTCACCGGGGGCAGCACGAGGTGGCGCAGCTTCCGGATCTTCAGGATCAGCACCGTCGCGATCACGAGCAGCACGACCGCGACGACCGCGATCTGCACCACCTCGTCGACGGGGATCTTCCCGGTGTCGACCTTCGTCGGTGACAGTGCGAAGGCAACGAAGAACAGGCCCGTGCACGCGGCGATGTTGCCGACGTTCGCGAGCAGGCCACCCGAGGCGACCGCCGACGCGAGGTCGACGCCCTGCTTCTGCAGGTACCGGATCTGGGCTGCCATCCCGCCGACCGCGGGGACGGCGAGGTTCGAGAACGACATCGACAGCTGGAGCTCGGCGGTGCGGACGAGGGGGAGTGAGATCGGCACCGTCCCGCTGAGCGAGACGGCGGTCGCGAAGTTGGTGAGGAACGACACGACCAGCGCGGCGAGGAGCCAGGCCCAGTCGGCGTCCTTGATCGTGTTGTAGAACTCCTCCGGATCACCGACCTGGCTCAGCAGGGCGAACACCGCGATGAGCGTGCCGACCGCCATGAGCAGGCTCGTCGTGTTGACGCGGTAGAGCTGCTGGAGCGGCGGCGCTTCGGTCCCCGCGGCGGCGGCCGCGGCATCGCGCAGCGCGCCGAGCCGGTCCTTCTCTTCCTTGCGCTCGTGCCGCCGCTTCGGGTGCATCTCGCGGCTGAGGGCGGCCGTCTGGAGATAGGGCAGGGCCGCGGCCAGCTGCTCGGCGCCGAGGTTGCGGCGCGCCGCGGACACGGCCTTGTCGATGCCGACGATCTCCGCGGTGCTCGCGAGGAGCTCGGCGTCGTCCTCGGCGCACCGCACGGCCGACGAGGCGCCGGTGGCGCGCTCGAAGTCGGTGATCGCCACACCCTGGCCGCTGAGCACGATGTGCCGCGCGTTGAGCGCGCCGTGGGCGACGCGCGCCCCGTGCATGCGCTGCGCCTGCTTCCAGATGTCGGTGAGCACTCGCGAGGTCACGGCCTTCGGATCCGCGTCGCAGAGCAGCTGCCCGACGACCGGACGCACGACGAGCAGCGCCGTCCCGGGACCCGCGGTGCCGGCAACGACGGTCTCGGGCACGCGCGTCCCAGCGCGCTCGGCGAGCAGCAACGTGTACGCCTGGTGCTCGACGTCCTGGAGCCGGGTGAGGTGGAGGGTGGGGCCGGAGTCCTTGTAGACGAGCGCGCGCCACGCCTTCGCGTAGAACTGCGCGTCGGCCTCGTCCCGCCCGAGCACCTGTATTCGCAACGGCCCGTGGCGGTCGTGCGCCAGCATGAGCGTGCCGCCGGAAGGCTGCACGGGGGCGAGCTCGACGTCGGACGCGTCGACGTCGAGCTCCAGCAGTGCCGCTGCGACCTGAGTCCGCGTCGGTCGGCCACCCGGCGAGCCGAACGCGAGGTGCACGCCCGCGCCGAGTCCCCAGCCGAGCGCGACCGCGGCCAGCAGCGCGTTCGGATCGTTCGTGCCGAGGTACATCGACGACAGCGCGAGCAGGAGCACCACGAGCTGGCCGAACCGCCGCGTCGGCCGGGTCAGGTACGGGCCCGCGGTCACGACGACCGCCACGACGACGGCGAGGCGCACCGCAGGGAAGGCCGGGCTCGCGTCGCCGAACCGCGTGACGATCTCGAGGCTCTTCTCGAGGTTGGTGTCGACCACGACGAGCGCGCCGACCAGGCGACCGATGAACCACGCGAGGGCACCGGCGATGGCCATGTCGCGCGCGAGCCGCCAGCGGCGCGCGACGAGCGCCGCGACGACGACGAGGCCGACCGCCCACAGCGCACCCATCGCCCACAGCGCGTCGAAGAACGAGCGCATGTCGTCGGGGAGACCGTTGAGCAGCGCGTACAGGTTCGACTCGAACTCGCCCGGGTTGCTCTCGTGCTCGATCGCGAACGCGAGCAGCGCGCCCGCGAGGATCAGGCGGACCCAGTCGCGGGTGCGTCGCCGGTACGGCTGCTCCGATGCCGGGCCGAAGGTGAGGTGGCGCCAGCGCCAGAACCGCCCGCTGCCGGGCAACGGCTGCTCGGCGGGGGCGGCGTTCGTGCTCACCGCAGGATCATTGCCGACGGCGCAACCCGCGGGGGTCGCACACGGTCAGCAGAGGCGAAAGCGTGCATCCCGAGTCTAAGAATTCGTGAAGTCCGGGCGTACCGGCGAACCACCGACGTACCA
>JBBDWT010000139.1:0-2989 GCA_040902705.1 Acidimicrobiia bacterium
TCCCGTACGACTTCGTCGCCGCGCACGTGGTCGGCGGCAGCGAGAAGCTGCGCGACGATGCGGACTACGGCGTCGCGGTCGCGGAAAATCTCGAGGCCGCCCTCGCCGAGCATCGTCCGGACGTCGTGGTCGACCTCTCGGACGAGCCCGTGCTCGGGCCGGTGGAGCGCTTCCGGATGGCGAGCCGCGTGCTTGCCGCGGGGCTGCCCTACGTCGGCGGCGACTTCCGCTTCGACCCGCCCGTGCTGGAGCCATTTCCACTTCCGTCGATCGGGATCGTCGGCACGGGCAAGCGCGTCGGCAAGACCGCGATCACCGCGCACGCGGCGCGCCTCTATGCCCGCGACCGCAAGGTCGTCGTCGTTGCGATGGGGCGTGGCGGGCCGCCGGAGCCCGAGGTCGCGAGCGTCGCGACGGACATCGCCGCCCTGCTCGAGCTGTCGCGCAGCGGACGCCACGCTGCGTCCGACTACCTGGAGACGGCGGCGCTCGCCGGCGTGGAGACGGTCGGCTGCCGGCGCTGCGGTGGCGGCCTCGCGGGAACCGTCTCGGTCTCGAACGTGCCCGAGGGGGCGAAGCTCGCGGTCGAGCTGGGCCCGGATCTCGTCGTCTTCGACGGCAGCGGCGCGGCGTTCCCGCCCATCGAGACGAGTAGGCGCATCCTCGTCGTCAACGCGCAACAGGATCCGGACGTCGTCACGGGCTACCTGAACGAGTACCGGCATCTCGTCTCCGACCTCGTCGTGCTGACGATGGCCGAGCGAGGCTCGGGCTGGGAAGAGCTGCACGGCCGCGCGCTCGCGCTCGCGCCGAAGGTGATCGCGACGACGCTGCGTCCGAAGCCGGTCGAGGAGATCGCCGGACGGACGGTGGCGTTCTTCTCGACCGCGCCCGAGTCGGCCCACAAGCTGTTCGCCGCTCACCTGAGCGACGCGTACGGCGCCGAGGTCGTGCACGTCTCCGGCAATCTCGCCGACCGGGGGAAGCTGCGCGCCGAGCTCGAGCAGGTCGAGGCCGAGGTCTTCCTCGTCGAGCTCAAGGCTGCAGCGATCGACGTCGTCGCCGAGGCGGCGCGGGAGCGCGGCGTCGACGTCGTGCTCGCGGGCAGCGACGTGATCGCGGCGGACGGCGAGGATCTCGACGCCGAGCTGCTTCGGCTCGCCGAGGAAGCTGCGGCATGAGCGAACGGCGCAAGGGCGAGCGGGACTTCCTCGGCGGGCTCGACCGGCCGTATTCGAAAGGGTTGATGGCGCGGGCGCTGACGGCGGTCGGCGTCGCCGACGATCCCGCCTACGAGCTTGCCCGCAAGACCGAGCTCGACCTGGCGGAGCGGGGCGAAACCGCCGTCGATCTCGACCGCCTGCGCGAGCTGGCCGTCGAGGTGCTCGGCGAGGGGCAAGGGACGCGCGCAATCCGCCAGCTGCGGCGCTTCCGCGACCTCCAGGACCTCGACCTCCCGGTGATCCTGCTCGTCGGGGGCGGTACCGGCACCGGCAAGTCGACGGTGGCGACCGAGGTCGCGTACCGGCTCGGGATCACGAGGGTGACGTCGACCGACTTCGTCCGGCAGACGATGCGCGCCTTCTTCGCCAAGGAATTCATGCCCTCGATCCACTTCTCCAGCTTCGAGGCGGGTCTCGGGCTGACGCGGGCGGAGGAGGAGGAGTCGGGCGACGCCGCGCTGCTCGGGTTCCTCGACCAGACGCGCAACGTGCTCACCGGCGTCGAGGCGGCGCTGCAGCGCGCGCTCGACGAGGGGTGGTCGATGGTGCTCGAGGGCGTCCACCTCGTGCCGGGGATGCTGACGACCGAGCTCGAGGGAGCTCTCGTCGTCCAGTGCGTGCTTGCGATCCACGACGAGGAGATCCACCGGACGCACTTCTGGATCCGCGATGCGACCTCCGATGGCGTGCGTCCGGTCGACCGTTACATTGCGGGCCTGCCCGAGATCAGGATGATCCAGGAGTACTTGCTCGACCGCGCGGCGAAGTGCGACGTTCCGGTGATCGAGAACGAGTCGCAGCACGATGCGGTCGGGGCCGTGCTCGAGCTCGTGCTCGAGCAGGCCGAGCGCGCCGCGGCGGCGGCGCGGTGAGCGGGAGCGAAGTCCACAACGGCACCTGCCCGTGCGCGCTCTTCGCGCGTGCGACCGAGTGGAGCGCCCTCGCGGGCGCCCGCTGGCTCGGACGAGCCGACCAGGACGCCGCGGAGGACGCCGCCAGCGGCGGGATGCTGGCCGGGCTCGCCCAGCTGCCGATCCAGGGCACGATCGTGATCGGCTCCCAGGACGGCCAAGAGCTCGAGCCCGGCTCGACGGTCGGCGCCGGCGGCGAGGCGTTCGACCTGGCGATCGACCCGCTCGAGGGCCGGGGCGTCGTCGCACGCGGCGGTAACGGGGCGATGTCGATGATCGCGGTCGGCCCGCCCGGCTCGCTCCTCCGCCTGCCGGACATGTACATGCGCCGGATGGCGGTCGGGCCGCGAGCCCGCGGCAAGATCGACCTGACGCGGCCGGTCGCGGACAACATCGCCGCGATCGCCGAGGCGTTCGGCCGCAACGTCAACGATATCACCACGATCGTTCTGGACCGCCCGCGTCATCACGACCTGATCGAGGAGATCCGCGCCGCCGGCGCCCGCATCAAGCTGATCCAGGACGGTGACGTGACCGCGTCGATCTCCGCCGCGATTCGTGGCACGAACGACCACCTCGCGATCGGGATCGGCGGCACGCGCCAGGCGGTGCTCTCCGCAGCGGCGCTGCGCTGCCTCGGCGGCGAGCTGCAGGCGCAGCTCTGGCCAACCACGCGCAGCGAGATCGACGCCGCCGCCGAGGCGGGCGTCACCGACGTCAACCGAGTCTTCTCCTCCGACGATCTCGCCTCGGGCGAGGTGATCGTCGTTGCGACGGGCGTCTCGAACGGCGACCTGCTGCGCGGCGTCCGCTTCCTGGCCGACAGCGCCCGCACGCACTCGCTCGTGATGTGCA
>JBBDWT010000140.1:0-20692 GCA_040902705.1 Acidimicrobiia bacterium
CAACATCCGCGTCGCAGTGGCGTGACCGGATGCTGGACCGCACCACGTGACTCGATGCACTGCCTTTGCAGAGCAGCGGTCCGATCGCGCCGCTCACGACGCCGGCAGCGAACGTGGAGTTCGACAGCAATGCCCTACAGGTCGGTGCGTTCGACTTCCGCGATGACTCGTTCGATCCACGACCGAGTCGGATCGCCACTCAGTTGGACCTCGTATTGGTGGTCAGGCCTCAGCGTGTACTCGGCGTACAAGTCGGCCATGTTGCCGAAGTAGGGGCTGTCCAGAGACGTCACTTCGCACCTGTACTTCCACGCCTTGTGGAGTCGTAGCGAGGTACGACCCACGATTCGAAGCGTAAGGATCTGTCCCTCGAGCCCGATGCTCCCCGGCACAGTGTCGGCGTCTGTGATCTTGCGCCGCACCTCTGAGACTGTGAGCGGCTCCAGTAACGGGCCATTGGCCGACTGCCTGGCGAGCTTGTCGGCGATTGCGTTGTAGGGATTCCAGCTCTTGTGGGCTGGATGCCACTCAATGAAGACGTGTTTTGGCATCTTGAGGGCAAACTTGACGAACTGCTTCCAGAGTTCCGCGTTATCGACTGGGTTTCCGTGGCGATCGAGCCAACCGTTAACACGCCAGGTGAACTTCGCACTCGTGTAGCACTGCTCCACATACTGCGAGTCCGTGTGCAAGACGATCTTCGTCAGCGGGGCGATATCGATCGGAAAGTAGGACGTGGTGACCCACTTCAAGGCTTCGTGACACGCCCTGAGCTCCATCTGCTGGTTCGTGGCCTGACGATGGCCGGGAACCAAATGCTCAATGGGCGTCTCGTAGCCGTCGGCACCGATCGCGACCAGCACTATGCCCATTCCGCCACGTCGCGGATTCGGGAACGACGAACCGTCGGTGAAGATGTTCACCGCGTTCTCGTCAGTCCTGACCACCTTGGGATGACCCATGCCTCAACCGTACGGCAGGGTGACATCCTTCCGACCCGACAACACCGGGCAGACCCGAGCGAAGATCAAGCGCTCTTGCCTGTTTCGTAGAGAAGCTGACCGAGCCGTTGTCGCTCCTCAAGGAAGTCCGCGACTCGCTGCGCGTGCGCCTCATCGACGGCATCGACGGCGAGCAGGTTCACCGATGACCACTTGAGCAGTGCATCGAGCCGTGTGAGCTCCTCGGCGATCTCATCCCGTGGATGGAACGACTCACCGAACCAGACGCGAAACACGAAACGACCCGATCGCTCCACGACTCGATCGACCATGTACGTGTGGTCCCCCTTCGGCGCGGTCTCGACCACGTCACCAAGCGCCACATCGAACAGGAAGAACGGGAGACAGCAGATCTCGAACCGATCGTCGCCGACCTGCCTCGCCCACAGCTGCTCGAACTGTCGAGGGAGGTCTTCTTCCCCGAGCTCAGCGTTGATGATGAAGTTCGAACGCTCACGCCACACCGGGTCGGAGTGAACGACGAACTCTTGGTCCGATCCGGAGCGCCCGGGCATCAGAGCCCCCACCACCATGGCACCCAGCCACCTTCACTCATTGCTTGGCACCCACAACTCTCCAGCGGCTTGCGATGTGCCGTCGTCGAGGACGCAACGCGTCAGGCTCACTCACCCTTCATCGCGTTGAGTCGCGACACGACTCGCTGACGGGCAAGTCAGGCCGGTACGATCTCCCTCGAGAATTCAAGCTTCTTCCCGTCGCTCAAGACCGCCACCAAGAAGGTGCGAGGCCACGTTCCAACGACCCCCGTGACAGCCTCGAAGTTAGCGGTGATCACTCGCTCACCGATTTGGCAGCGCTCCGAGCAGCACCAAGAGCGCTACACCAATGAAGATCGCGGGCCCGACAGGCCACGCTGCCCACATGGTCCGAACTTGCGCCATGCCAGTTCGCGGCCTTATCCCGGGTCGCTCAATCTCCAGCCAATGCTTGCGGCTGTCCGCGTTCAGTATCTCGATCTTCACGACAACGAGGACGTACAGAACGAGGAGGACCACAGAGGTGACGGCCACGAACCAATAGGTCGGTTCCGCGGACTTCGTGTCGGACCGGCCGAGAGCCAAGGCCGCGAGCGCGATCTGAAAGGACGTCAGCGCACCGAAAAGGCTGATCTCAATCGTCCTTCGCTGTTCCATCGCGGCTCGTTCGCGCTTTGCTACGTCCTCCGGTGTTTCAGCCATAACCGGAAGTACAGCACCGAAGTGCGCGCTCTTCAACGCAACAGGGCGTTGGGTCTGCACATTCAACTTTCGGCATTCGTCGAGCTGCCGCCTCGCCAATCCACACCCGTGTGACAACTCGCCGCCCGGTGTGAATTCTGTCCAGGTGAGCGTGACGAGGGTCTGCCTTTGCAGAGCAGAGGTCGGAGCGTTGAGTTCTGCGAGGCAGTCTCGACGCCGATCTCTGGCCGCTCGTCTTCAGATCAGTCACCCCCCCCCGGATGCGAAGAAGACACGGAGGTCTTTTCTGCAGGCCGCTTCGCCGTGCGCCACGAGAGCCCGATCATTGAAGGTCTCGCTGAGTCGCCCGTTTCCTCCCAGCTGTTCCGATTGCCATGTGTTCGCCTTGGCAATGACAAGTGCCAGTCGAAGCGACCGCTGGGCCAGATCCGACAAGGTTCGTCCGTCTGGCGGCCGCGCGGTCGCAGCAATGAAGATGCAATGGACTGTCTCGGAGGTGTTGTCTGTGCCATTGAAGATGGGCTCGCCTTCGTCAAGAAGATCGCGTCCGGTGACGTGGTGTCGCAGCCCTTGGCACATCATGTCGGCGGACTCCATCATCGCCTCATAGTCGTCGACGTCTGATTCGTCGTAGAGAACCATCCCGTCGACCAGACCTGATGATGGATCTCGGGGAGAAGCGGAGGCCGACCCTCCGAAGTCCATTCTTCACGGACTGACGCTTCGTTGACCGCCACGATCAGCGCAGATCCGCAGGGACGTCGTCGGCCGTAAGCGGTTCGACCGGAACGAATCCGGTGGTCTTCTTGAAGTTCATCCGGTGCACGAAGTTCGTGAAGGCATCGGACGGATCCACACGTTCGAGATCAAGCTTCTCGAGCGTCTCGCGAGGGACGACCGCGCTGACTAGAGCCTGCTCCGCCATGCGACCAGTACTCGAATCAAGGACTTCGTCGACCGCGGTAACCACGACGGCGTTGACCGGAAGCAGCGCGGCGAGGTCGTTCGCCACCCGGAGCACAGCTCCACACACGTAGTCCTGATACGTCTCGTAGAAGCGACCCTTCGGCATCTGCTTGGTCGAGAGCTTCCCACTCTTCAGCTGAGACTTGACTTCATGCGGAACGACATCAGTGCCGTGAACGTCGATCGTCGCCCCGACAAGGCTCGGTGCATAGAACGTAAAGCCGACTTGTGTACCGAGGGCGCCCATGTCCGAGAACGACGTCATCTCGCTGAAAGCATCGTTGTAACCACTCACCTCGCCGGCGAGAACCCGCTCGGCGATGTCGCGACCGCTGCGCCATCGAGCATGGTCCGCCTCGTACGCCTCCATGCGTTGCCTGTTCGCAGCTTCGTCGTGAGCGCGCGCGGCGTCGACTGCCTCGGCGAGCGATGCTCGCTTTCGCTCCCCCAAACTGCCGATCTTGGCCAAGCCTTTAGGCACGTAAGCATCGAGCGCGGACTGCGCCGATGCCAGCGTTGGCCATTCGTCCGCAGGCATCTGTGCCTCAGGTGCCGCGGCGACGGCACTCCAGTCGGTCAGACCGGGAGTTTCGCGGTGAAGCGAGGTGAGTACATCGATCGTGTTCTCGAAGACGGCAACCTCATAGGCAGCCCGCTCAACTTCTGCCATCTTCGAGGCTTGCACCTGCTGGCGCGCCAGTTCTCGCTGTCGCCGTGCGGCGGAACGCTCCAGTTCGTTGAGCGCCGAATTGATGCTGCGGACGTTGCCCTTCCAACCCACGGCCCACCCCCAAGATGTCGGCCTCAACCTGTCAGACGGGAGCAGCAAAGTCGAGGGCCCGGAACGCGTCGGGGCAACGTTAGGGCCACGGACCCGGCGCTCGCGGCCGTCACCGGATCGATGCCCACGTACACCGTCACTTGCCAGCGGTTGCCATTGCGCCGGATCACGTTGGCACCGACAACCCGGTGCCAAACCGGTGAGAAACGCGATCCGCGGGTCCGGATCGAGCGCGCGGTCGCCGCCGAGAGGGCACTGACCTGGAGCTTTGTCGTGGGGCCGGAAGGGATCGAACCTTCGACCTAGGGATTATGAGTCCCCTGCTCTGACCACTGAGCTACGGCCCCGGGCGCATGGTAGGCATGCGGCGATCAGACGCCGTCGAGCGAAGCGGTGCAATCCGAAGCGGGGGGTCAGCCGTAGTACCCACGACACCCCCGTCGACCACGGAGGCCTCCATGATCCGCCCGCCGATCGCCGGCATCGCACTCGCCGCACTCGTGGCGATGAGTGGAGGCCTCGCACTCGAGACGGCTGCCGTCGCCACGGTGTCCGACAAGGACGCCGCGGCGGCACCGGCCAAGAAGCCGAAGAAGCCGACGGTCAAGGTCGCCACCACGCCACTCGGTGACATCCTCGTCACCACGAAGGGCCGCACCCTGTACGCGTTCGACCCGGACGGGACCGAGACCGTCTCGCCGAAGTGCATCGACGCGTGCGCCGCCGCGTGGCCGGCCTACGTCGCCCCGAAGAAGGTCAAAGCGGGCAAGGGCCTCGACCAGTCGCTCATCGGCATCGGCGGCGGCGGTCAGGTCGTCTACAACGACCACTTCCTGTACCAGTTCGCCAGCGACACGGCCGCGGGCGACACCAACGGTCAGGGGATCGGCGGCGTGTGGCACGTCGTCGACGCCGACGGCAACCCGATCACCTGAGCCGTTGCGCCCGACGAGGGCGCGGATCACGCCTCTTCGAGGTAGTCGCGCAGGCGTTGTGACCGGGTCGGGTGCCGCAGCTTCGCGAGCGTCTTCGACTCGATCTGGCGGATTCGCTCGCGGGTGACGCCGAACTCGCGGCCGACCTCTTCGAGCGTGCGCACCTGACCGTCGTCGAGGCCGAAGCGCAGGCGCATGACCTGCTGCTCGCGGGGGGTGAGCTCGAGGAGCGCCCGCTCGATCTCGTCCTTCAGCCGCTCGCGCTCCGCGGCGAAGTCGGGTGACACCGCGCTCTCGTCGGGGACGAAGTCGCCGAGGGAGCTGTCGTCCTCCTCCCCCACCGGCGTCTCGAGCGAGAGCGGCTCCAGCGAGATGCGCTGGATCTCGCGCACCTTGTCGGGCGTCATGTCGACCTTGCGCGCGATCTCCTCGACGGTCGGCTCGCGCCCCAGCTCCTGGAGCATCGAGCGCTGGACGCGGATCACCTTGTTCATCGTCTCGACCATGTGCACCGGGATGCGGATGGTGCG
Organism: Acidimicrobiia bacterium; assembly: GCA_040902705.1. Lineage (GTDB taxonomy): Bacteria > Actinomycetota > Acidimicrobiia > IMCC26256 > PALSA-555 > DATBSK01. The sequence goes on from JBBDWT010000140.1 coordinate 5,413, forward strand.
GGCCTGATCGGCGATGGCACGCGTGATGGCCTGGCGGATCCACCAGGTCGCGTAGGTCGAGAACTTGAAGCCCTTGGTGTGGTCGAACTTCTCGACCGCGCGGATCAGGCCGAGGTTGCCCTCCTGCACGAGGTCGAGCAGAGCCATTCCGCGACCGACATACCGCTTCGCGATCGAGACGACGAGGCGAAGGTTCGCGTTGGTGAGCTGCTGCTTGGCGAGCTCACCGTCGACGAGCGATCGCACGTCGACCACGCGCGTGTACTCGTTGGACGACGAGTCGAGCCGCGATGCCAGATCATCGGCCAGCACGATGATCTGGTGGTAGTTCTCGTCCGTCGTGGTCGCGTTGCGCGCCAGGGTTCCGGGCACGGTCTCCACCGGCATCGGCAGCAGCTTCATCAGCTCGGACTCGAGGAGCACGCCGATCTGCTCGAGCTGCTGCGCGCCGGCGACGTCGGCGACGCCCGAAGCACCCAGCTCGTGCTCCAGCTCGAGGGCGCGCTGGAGCGCGCTGCGGGTCGACTGGCGCTTGGCGAAGTCGCCGGGGGGCTCCTCGACCGGCTCGGCCGCCAGCTCACCTTCCTCGGGTGGGGTGGTAGCCGCGAACGCGTGCGCGCCGGCCTCGATCCGCCGGGCGAGCTGCTTCTCCTCGTCGGCGGTGAGGAGGCGGACCTTCCCGATCTCCTTGAGATACATGCGGACCGGATCGAAGCTGCCGCCCTCGCCGCGGTCGCGTCCGGCCTCGAGTGCGTCGTCGAGCCGCTCGGCCGCGGAGCGACGCGCGCGCGGACGCGGCGGCGCGGGGCGCAGCGACTCCTCGCGTCGTAGCTCCTCGACGACCTCGTCGACCCACTCGACGCCGCGCGCCAATAGCTGTTCCTGGATCGCGGCGAGCTGCGCCGTCTCGGGTTCCAGGGTCGGGAACGCGGCGAACACCTCGGCGGACGTCACCACACCGTCCTGCGCTCGCGCGACCAACGCGTCGAGCTGAGCGCCCGCGACCAGATCGTCGCTCGCGAGGCTCGGCTCCGTCACGCTTCTTGCTCCACTCGCTTCTCCGCCCATTCGGAGCCCGAATGCTCCGGTGCCGGCTGGGCTTCGTGGACGATCCACCCTACCAACTGCTTGGCCGCTGCCTGCGCGCGCTCCCACTCCCCGACCTCGCGAGCGTGCGCGAGCACGTCGAGCTGTGTCGTGACCGCGATCGCGCGGTCGTCGTCGTCGCGCAACAGCCGGACCAGCATGCGCTTCGCGACCGGTTCGACGGTGTAGGAGACGAGGCGCGCGCCGAGCGTCTCCGGCTCGTCGCCTGGGTCCGGCTCTTCCACCGCGAGTCGTTCCAACACGTAGCGCGGCGCGCCTTCGGCCGCTTCGATCGCGTCGTGGAGGTCGGCGTGATCGAGCAGCAGCTGGTACGCGGCGCGCGTCGTCGGGTCGAGGAACAGCGAGATGTCGAGCCACTCCTTGACGAGCTCCGGGCTGTGGATCGCCCAGAGCAGCACGTCGAGCTCCCTCCGCTCGGCACCACTCGGCGGAGCTCGGCGAGGTTCGTCGTCGGCTTCGGGTGCCGGCGGCGCGTTGCGCGCCGAACGCCCGCCGGCGGGGCGGGGGCCCTCTTCGTTGGCACGAGCGATCTGCGCGCGGATGCCGGTCGCCGCGAGATCGAGGCGCTCGGCCAGCTGCATCGCGTACTCGTCACGCACGAGCTCGTTCGGGTGCTCGGCGACCATCGCGCCGGCTGCTTGCGCCGCGCGGGCCCGTCCTTCGATGGTCGAGAGGTCGGCTGCCGCGAGCTCGCGATCGACTCGGAACTGGAGGAATGGCTCGGCGCGCTCGATCGACACAGGGAGGCGCTCGCGGTCCTCCTGCCACAGGTCGCCCGGGTCCTTCCCGGCCGGGAGGTCGGCAACCCGCACCTCGAGCTCGAGCTCCTGCTCCCATCGGTACCAACGCTCGGCCGCGCCCTGGCCCGCGCTGTCGGAGTCGTAGGCCAAGACGATGCGGCGAGCGAGGTTCTTCAGCGCCTTGGCGTGGTCGTCGGCCAGCGCGGTGCCGCACGTGGCCACGGCGTTGGGGCACCCGGCCAGAACGTACGCCATGACGTCGGTGTAGCCCTCGCAGACGATGGCCTGGTCCTTCGCCACGATCTCCGCTTTCGCCCAGTTGAGCCCGTAGAGCAGGCGGCTCTTCTGGTACATCGGCGTCTCGGGCGAGTTCTTGTACTTCGGGCCGTCGTCGCCCAGCGCCCGGCCCCCGAAGCCGACCGGTTCACCCCGCGCGTCGTAGATCGGGAACATCAGCCGTCCCCGGAACTGGTCCTGGAGCTTGTTGACCCGGTTGACGAACGCGAGCCCCGACTCGGTGAGGTCGTCGCGGGAGAACTTCGCGCGTTGGAGGTGCCGGCTCAGCGCGTCCCAGTCGTCGGGCGAGTACCCGAGCACGAACTGGCGCGCCGCGTCGCCGTCGAAGCCGCGCCCGCGCAGGTACTTGCGCGCGCCACCGCCTTCGGGCGCCTCGAGGAGCGTTCGGTGGTAGAAGTCGACCGCAGCGCCGACCGCTTCGATCAGGCGCGCCCGGCGCGAGCGGTCACGGTTCTGCGAGCGGTCGTCGTAGCGGAGCTGGATGTTGGCGCGCTGCGCGAGGCGTTCGACCGCGTCGACGAAGTCGATGTGCTCGATCTCGCGCAGGAACGTGATCGCGTCGCCGCTCTTCTGGCAACCGAAGCACATGTAGAGCCCCAGCTCGGGGTTGATCGAGAACGACGGCGTCTTCTCCTGGTGGAACGGGCAGACCGCCATGAAGCGGCGACCGACGCGCCGCACCGCGGTGTACTCGCCGACGAGGGCTGCAAGGTCGGTCGTGTCCCGGACTCGAGCAACGTCCTCGTCGAGGATTCCCATCTCGGCCGAGGTTACGACCTGCCGCAGGGTGGGTCAGACCCCGCGGGGCAGGTCGTCGGGCCGCCATCCGAGGAGCTCGACTCCGAGGCCCAGCGCGAACCGGTCGGTCATGCCACTCACGTAGTGGACCGCGAGCGCCGCGGCCTCCGGTGACCCCGCACCGACGTGCGCAGCAGGAGGACCGGGCAGGCGGCGGGGGGCGTCGGCGAAGTGGTCGACGAGCCCCCGCAGCAGTCGGATGACGCGCTCGGCCTGCCGGCGTGAGGCCGGTCGGAGGTAGATCCGCTCGAAGTTGAAGTCGCGGAACGCCTGCAGTGCGGACGCCGCGGGCTCGGTCATGCCGACATGCCCGGTGCGATCGATCGCGTCGAGGACCGCGACCGCGAAGCCCCCGATCTGCTGCGACCGGCGCGTCCCGACCGTCGATGCCACGGTCTCGGGAAGGTCGCCCGGCTCGAGGATCCCGGCGCGCAGCGCGTCCTCGAAGTCGTGACAGACGTAGGCGATGCGGTCGGCCCACGCGACGACCTCGCCTTCGGGCGTCGCCGGGGGCGGCCGGCGCCACGAGTGGTTGCGGATGCCGTCGAGCGTCTCGGCGCACAGGTTGAGCTCCGCGAGCGTCACGTCGGCGCCGTAGACCGCGTGGTCGTAGCCCGTGCCCGGGAGGTAGGGCGAGAACGCCTCCTCGGACGCGTGCCCGCCCGGGCCGTGGCCGCAATCGTGCGCGAGGGCGATCGCCTCCGTCAGCGGCACGCACAGGCCAGCCGGTCGGGCGATGCCGACCGCGACCTGAGCGACCTCGACCGCGTGCGTGAGGCGGGTGCGCAGGTGGTCGTCCTCGGGGGCGACGAAGACCTGGCACTTCCCCGCGAGACGCCGCCACGGGCGAGAGTGCTTCACCCGATCGAGGTCGCGCTCGAAGCACAGCCGGAACGGGTCGGGGTCCTCGTGCCGGGCACGCATGCCGGCACCGACGGGCCGCGTCGCGCCCGGCGACAGCGTGGCGTCGAGCTCGGCCTCGCGCTCCTCCCGGTGCCGCAGCCGCCCGCCGACGTAGGCGGCGGAGCCGACGTGCGCCCGTTGCACTCGTCCACCCGGCGCGGGCGACCCGTCCGGTGGGTCGAGTGGGTCCAGCGGGGCGAGATCGATGACCATGGAACGAGGGTACCGACCGGGTGTGACACTCACCCCCGTCCCGGAGACCGTTGCCCCGCCGAGATGCGTCCCCAGACCCGCCCTACGACGGTGAAAGACGCAACCAGGTCAGGTGGGTCAGGCCGTGGAGCCGGGCCCGTCCTCGCCGAGTGCCGCGTGTGCGGCCGCGAGACGCGCGAGCGGGACGCGGTACGGCGAGCACGACACGTAGTCGAGCCCGACCTCGTGAAAGAACGCCACTGATGCCGGGTCTCCACCGTGCTCGCCGCAGATGCCGAGCTTCAGACCCGGTCGCGCCGCGCGACCCTGCTCGACTGCCGTGCGCACGAGCTGCCCCACGCCCTCGACGTCGAGGGTCTCGAACGGGTTCGCGTCGAGCAGCTTGAGCTCGAGGTAGCGCGGCATGAACCGGCCCTCGACGTCGTCACGAGAGAACCCGAACACCATCTGCGTCAGGTCGTTCGTGCCGAAGGAGAAGAACTCGGCGACGTCCGCGATCTGGCCGGCGACGAGCGCGGCGCGGGGCGTCTCCACCATCGTGCCGACGAGGTACTCCACACCGCCGATGCCGCGGGTCTCGCTCGCGACCTCCTCGGCGACTTCGCGGACCCAATCGATCGCGAGGCGCAGCTCGGGCTCCGAGACCGCGAGCGGGATCATGATCTCGACCAATGGGTCGCCGCCCGCGATCTTGCGCTCGATGGCGGCCTCCAGCAGCGCGCGCACCTGGCTGCGGTACAGCTCGGGCTTGAGGATGCCGAGACGCACCCCGCGGGTCCCGAGCATCGGGTTGGACTCGCGCTGCTGCTGCGCCGCGTGCAGCAGCAGCTTGCCCTCGTCGTCGAGCTCGCCCAGCGCATCGCGCACGAGCAGCTCTTCGACGTCGGGGAGGAACTCGTGCAGCGGCGGGTCGAGCAGCCGCACGGTGACGGGGAGGCCATCCATGGCCTCGAGGATCGCGAGGTAGTCGGATCGCTGGAGCTGCTCGAGCTCCTTGAGCGCCGCGGCTTCCTCCGCGTCGTCCTGGGCCAGGATGAAACGCTGGACGATCGGCAGGCGGTCTCCGAGGAACATGTGCTCCGTGCGGCAGAGCCCGATCCCCTCTGCGCCGAACTTCCGCGCGACCTCCGCGTCGTGCGGGAGGTCCGCGTTCGTGCGCACGCGCAGGCGGCGGAACTCGTCGGCCCATGCGAGGATGACGTCGAACGGTCCCGACGGCTCGGGCGTGACCACGGGCACCGCGCCGAGCACGATCTCGCCCGAGGTGCCGTTGATCGAGATCACGTCGCCGGCATGCACGACGGTGTCCCCGACGGTGAACTGCTGTCCGGCGACATCAATGTGCAGCGCGGACGCACCGCACACTGCCGGCGTGCCCATGCCGCGCGCCACGACCGCCGCGTGGCTCACGAGCCCGCCACGCGAGGTGAGGATTCCCTCGGCGGCGATCATGCCGTGCAGGTCGTCGGGCGAGGTCTCCGGGCGCACGAGGATGACCTTGTTGCCCTCGGCGGCACTCGCTTCGGCGGCGTCGGCCGTGAACATCACCTGGCCGACGGCCGCGCCGGGAGAGGCATTGAGGCCCTTGGCGAGCACGGTGTACGTCGCCGACGGGTCGAACTGCGGGTGCAGCAGCTGGTCGAGCTGCTCGGGCTGGACGCGCAGCACGGCCTCGCGCGTGTCGATCATCCCCTCGCCCTGCATCTCGACCGCCATCCGCAACGCGGCAGCGGCGGTGCGCTTGCCGACGCGCGTCTGAAGGATGAAGAGCCGACCCTGCTCGATCGTGAACTCGATGTCGCACATGTCGCGGTAGTGCTTCTGCAGCGTGTCCATCACCTGCAACAGCTGCGCATGGCACTCGGGGAAGACCGCGGCCATCGCGTCGAGGTGCTCGGTCTCGCGGATGCCGGCGACGACGTCCTCGCCCTGCGCGTTGCGCAGGAAGTCGCCGTAGGGGCGGTTCTCACCAGTCGCCGGATCGCGAGTGAACGCGACGCCGGTGCCGGAGTCGTCGCCCTTGTTGCCGAACACCATCGTCTGGACGTTGACCGCGGTGCCGAGGTCGTCGGGGATCTTCTCCATCTTGCGGTAGAGCCGGGCGCGCTCACCGTCCCACGAGCGGAACACGGCCTCGATCGCGAACCGGAGCTGCTCCTCGGGGTCCTGTGGGAAGTCGTGGCCCACCGAGGTGCGCACGATGCCCTTGAACGTGTCGACGAGCCCTCGAAGTGCGGCTGCGTCGAGGTCGGGGTCGGTCTCGACCCCGTGCTCCGTGCGGAGCGCCGTGAGCGCGTGCTCGAAGAGCTCGCCGTCGATGTCGAGCACGATCTTTCCGAACATCTGCACGAAGCGCCGGTACGAGTCGAACGCGAAGCGCTCGTTGTCCGTCTGCTTCGCCAGCCCGGCGACCGACGCGTCGTTGAGCCCGAGGTTCAGGACCGTGTCCATCATCCCGGGCATCGAGAACGGCGCCCCCGAGCGCACCGACACGAGCAGCGGATCGACGTCGTCGCCGAGCCGCTTGCCCATCTTCTCCTCGAGCGCGCTGAGCGCAGCCGCCACCTCGTCGAGGAGCCCGTCGGGGAGCGTGTCGCCACTCGCCATGTACGCGTTGCACGCCTCGGTGGTGATCGTGAACCCCGGCGGGACCGGGAGATCGATCTTGGTCATCTCGGCGAGGTTCGCCCCCTTGCCCCCGAGCAGGTACTTCTGCTCCTTGGAGCCCTCTTCGAAGGCGTGGACGTACTTCACGAAGATCTCCCGAGATGCGGTGACGAATGCGGTCGCAGCCTTCGAGCCTACCGAGATGCACCCGGCAGGCCGAAAAGGGTTGGGCCGCTCAGCCGTCGACGACGATCGTGCCCGCGAGGCGGTCGTGGAGGCCCTGGTAGTTCGCGTTCCGGGGCCAGGTGAGCACACCGAACAGCACGGCGACGTAGCCGACCGGGCCGAGGATGGGGGCGAACAGCAAAGCGACCATCACCGGGACGCCGTAGTGGAGCGTCGCCCCGCGGAACCGGATCGCCGACCCGTCGGCGTTCACCAGCCGCAGGCGGAACAGCGACTTCCCGAGCGTTCGCCCACTCTTGAGCGTCGAGGGCACGAGGTACAGCAGCGCGACCAGGATCGTCACCAGCGACAGGATCAGCTGACCGGGCAGCAGGTCGCTGCGCGCGTCGGCCTGCGCGTCCTCCATGTCCCCGGTGCGGTTGTCGATCCGCTTCTCGAGCTGCTTCTTCGACTCGTCCGAGCCGAGCGGCTCGCCGTAGACCGCCGGCAGCTTGGCGCACGCGGTGTTGGCGCGGTCGATGCTCGCGCTCTTCTTGGCCGGCGCGTCGAGGTCGTCGTTGGCCGTGGACAGCCGGTCGAGACACGTCTCGATCCGGTCGAGCCGCTTCGTCTCGGCCGGGTACGCCTTGTCGATGAGCAGGCCGCCGACGGTCTGCTGGAGGACGATGAGCAGCGCCAGGACGAGGACATCGACCAACAGCGCCAGGATGCGCGCACGCGGCGGCGGCGGGCGGAGCCCCGGCGGCCAGCTCGCCGGCGGATCGGGGTGCTCTGCCGAGAACATGCCGGGCGGCCGCGGCCGGCCGTCGCGCGTCGTCGCGCCCGCACGCGCCGCAGCACGCTGCTGGCGCGGCGTCAGCGCCGCGGACTCGTCGTCATCGCCATCGTCCGGCTCGTCGACCGCAACGGTGGGGTCGTGCTCGACACCGAGCGACTCGTCATGACGGGCGCGCTGCACCGGATCGGACAGCACCTGCCACGCCGAGCGCACCCGCGCCTCCTCGGCGCGCGCCGAGGCAATCTTCGAGCCTTCGGGACGCTTGGCCGTCTCCGCGTCAGTGACCGCGCCCTGCGCGTCCGCGAGCTGCTCGCGGTACGCGTCGCGGATCTCGTCCTTCGTCGCGCCGGGCTCGACGCCCAGCACCTCGTAGTGGCTCTCGTCCTCACTCACGATGGAACACGCTCCCGGAGGCAGGCCACGAGGTCACCGATCGCGACCCGCTCCTGCTGCATCGAATCGCGATCACGAACGGTAACCGCTCGGTCGTCGAGGGTGTCGAAGTCGACCGTCACACAGCACGGTGTGCCCACCTCGTCCTGACGACGGTAGCGGCGCCCGATCGAGCCGGCGGTATCGACGTCGATGGTCAGGTGCGGGCGCAGCAAGCCGGCGACCTCGTCGGCGAGGGGGACGAGCTTCTCGTTGCGCGAGAGCGGGAGCACCGCAACCTTCACCGGCGCGAGGCGCGGATCGAGGCGCAGCACCGTGCGCTTCTCGGTGCCGCCCTTCTCGTTGGGGACCTCTTCTTCGTCGTACGCGGCGAGCAGGAACGCGAGCATCGCCCGATCGGCGCCGAGTGCCGGCTCGATCACGTGCGGGAAGTACCGCCGGTCCTGCTCCTGGTCGAAGTACGACAGGTCGACACCCGAGAACTCGCTGTGCTGCTTGAGGTCGAAGTCGGTGCGGTTCGCGATGCCCTCGAGCTCGCCCCATCCCCACGGGTACTCGAACTCCACGTCGGAGGTGCCGACGGAGTAGTGAGACAGCTCGTCGGTCTCGTGGGGGCGCAGTCGCAGCCGGGCCTCGGGGATGCCGAGGTCGGTGAACCATCGAAGTCGCTCCTGACACCAGTACTCGTACCAGCGCTCCCCGTCCTCGGGAGGGACGAAGAACTCCATCTCCATCTGCTCGAACTCGCGGGTGCGGAAGATGAAGTTGCCGGGCGTGATCTCGTTTCGGAACGACTTGCCGATCTGGGCGATCCCGAACGGCGGCTTCTTGCGCGTCGTCGTCTGGACGTTGGCGAAGTTGACGAAGATGCCCTGGGCGGTCTCGGGTCGCAGGTACGCGACCGACGCGTCGTCCTCCACGGGGCCGACGAACGTCTTGAACATCAGGTTGAAGTGCCGGGCCTCGGTGAACGAGTCCTTCGCACCACAGTGCGGGCACGCCCCCGAAGCCGGCAGATGGTCGGCTCGGAACCGCTCCTTGCAGCTGCGGCAGTCGACGAGCGGGTCGGTGAAGGTCGCGAGGTGGCCGCTCGCCTCCCAGACCCTCGGCGCCATGAGGATGGCGGCGTCGAGCCCGACGATGTCATCGCGCATCTGGACCATCGAGCGCCACCACGCATCCTTCACGTTGCGCTTCATCTCGACGCCGAGCGGTCCGTAGTCCCAGGTCGAGCGGAACCCGCCGTAGATGTCGCTCGACGGGAACACGAAGCCGCGCCGCTTGCACAGGTTGACGACGCGGTCCATGAGGTCGTGCTTTGCCATAGGAACGTGTGATCGTACTCGGGAGTCGCCGAATCCTTGTGCCAGCAGCCTCTGGGCCGGCCGGCTACAGCAACGCGGCGCTCTTGAGTCGCCGCTCGGAGTGGTACTCCAGTGCGGCGATCCCCAACCGCTCGACCTCGCGCAGGACGTCGTCCCCGGGTGGCGCGTCGAGCACGCTGCGGAGCTGACCGTTCACGATCCGGTCCACCACCGCGACCGCATCGGGATGGATCCGCCGCCCTCCGAGCCCGGCACACGAGGCGCAGAGCACGCCACCGTCGCCGAGGTCGAACGCCGTGAACGCGGTGTCGGCCGGGCCTTCGCCACAGCGCACGCACACGTCGAGCATCGGGTGGAAGCCTTCGAGCGACAGCAGCTTCCAGAAGAAGGCGGCGCTGACGAGCGGCGACGGCTCCCGGGCGAGGGTGCTGAGCGCGTTGCTCAGCATCCGGTACAGCGCCGGGCTCGGCTCGCGCTCCTGGGCGACCTGGTCGACGGCCTCGAGCATCGAGACCGCATGGGTCAGGCACCCGTAGTGCTCCCGCAGCGCGCGGTTGGAGTCGATGGTCTCGACCTGGGTGATGACGTCGAGCTCACGGCCTCGGTAGCACTGGAGCGCCACGTGGCTCGTCGGCTCGAGCCGCGCCCCGAAGCGGCTCCCGGGCTTGCGGACGCCCTTGGCGACGGCGCGGATGCGGCCGTGCCCGCGGGTGAGGAGCGTGACGATGCGGTCGGTCTCACCGAGCTTGATCGTGCGAAGCACCACACCCTGGTCGCGGTAGAGGCCCCGGCTCTGGGTGCGGCTCACGACACGAGTGTAACTACACCCGTGTCACACCGCTCCGTTTCCCCGCCGGCATCGCGTTGGTGCGACAGCCGCGGCGTCAGTCGTCGTCAGTCGTCGTCGCTCTCGATGGCGCCGAAGCGACGCTCGCGACTCTGGAACTCCCGCACCGCGTCGAAGAGATCGGTGCGGCGGAAGTCGGGCCACAGCACGTCGGTGAAGACGAGCTCGCTGTACGCCGCCTCCCAGAGGAGGAAGTTGGACGTCCGGTGCTCGCCCGAGGTGCGTATGAGCACGTCGGGGTCGGGCATGTCGGGCGAGTAGAGGTGCTTGCGGATGGTCCGCTCGTCGATCTTCGCCGGGTCGAGCTTTCGGCCTCGCGCTTCGGCGGCGATGGCGCGGACCGCGTCGACGATCTCGGCGCGCCCTCCGTAGTTGAACGCGAACGTGAGCGTCATGCGCCGGTTCCGAGCCGTGAGCGCCTCGGTGTCCTCGATGTGGCGGAGCACTCGGCGAGGCACCCGACCGCCGCGCCGACCGATGAAGCGGACCCGCACACCCCGCTCGTCGAGATCGTCGCGCCGTCGCAACAGCAACGACTCGTTGAAGCGCATGAGGAACCGCACCTCGTCGAGGGGCCGGCGCCAGTTCTCGGTGGAGAACGCGTAGACGGTCATCCACTTCAGCCCGATGTCGAGCGCACCCTCGACCGTGTCGAAGAGCGCTTCCTCCCCTGCCGCGTGCCCATCGGTGCGCTTCAGACCCCGCCGTCGCGCCCATCGCCCGTTGCCGTCCATGACGATCGCGACGTGCCGAGGGACGCGCGTCGGATCGATGCCCTGGACCACGGACCGGAGGCTACCGACCGCGCCCCACGGACCGTGAGACGCACGGACCGAGGTGATCTCCCGCGGCTTGGGTACGATCCGCCGTGCCCTCGACCCCCGACCCGAGCCGTTGGATCGCGATCGTCAACGCGTCGGCGGGACATGGGCGTACCCGGCGACTCCTCCCGGCGCTGCGGCGCGCCCTCGCGACCCGCGGCATCGACGTCCACGTCTCGTCCGACGTCGACGACGGCACGCGCCTGGCTCGTGTGGCCTTCGAGCAGGGTGAAGGCGTGCTCGCCTGCGGTGGTGACGGCACCGTCGCCGCCATCGCCGGCGTCGCCGCGGACACCGGCGGCGCGATCGGTATCGTCCCGACCGGTGCGGGCAACGACTTCGCGCGGCATCTCGGCATCGACCGCCGACACCCGCTCGCGGCGCCCGGCCTGGTGAGCACCGGCAAGATCGTTTCCGTCGACCTCGCACGCGCGTCCGTCGCCGACGGCACCAGTATGTGGTGCACGACCGTCGCGAACACCGGCTTCGACGCCGACGCCAACCGCTGGGCGAACGGCGTTCGCGTGCTCACCGGTACGCCCCTCTACGTCGCCGCGATGGTCCGGACGGTCGCCCTCTACCGCCCCCAACCCGTCGTCGTACGCGTCGACGACGAGACGTGGCGCGGTCGCGCGTGGCTCGTCGCAGTCGGCAACACGCGCTACTACGCGGGCGGGATGATGATCACGCCTGCCGCGGAGATCAACGACGGTCTCGTCGACGTCTGCATCGTCGGCGCGACGTCGGTCAGCCGGTTCGTCGGCCACTTCCCGTCGGTGTTCCGCGGCACCCATGTCGGCATCGACGACGTCGTCACCCTGCGGGGGCGTCGCGTGGAGCTCGCGTCCGATGGCGGAGACGTGCCGCTCGAGCTCTGGGCGAGCGGCGAGCGGGTGGGCGCGCTGCCGGGCACCGTCGACGTCGTCCCCGGCGCGCTCCGCGTGCTCGTACCGCCGGGAGCCCCGGTCACGACGAGGTGATGATCACTCGACCGTGAGCGACGCTTCCATGCCGGCGGCGCGGTGGCCGGGGATGGTGCAGAAGATCGTGTACTCGCCCTTCGGCAGGTCGACCTTGCCGGCGTCGTCGGGCGGGACCTGGAGCTCGAAGCCCGCGAACTCGGGCTCCTCGAAGACCAGCGTGTGCGTACCGCCCTTGTCGACGTACTTGATCTCGTTGATCCCGGGCTTGGTGGTGAACTCGGTGGCCTGGAACTTCAGCGTCGGGAGCGCATCGACCTCGAGAGTCGCGACGACGGGTCCCGTCGGTGGCACGTAGCCGCCCCCGCCGGCCTCGCCCTTCTCCTCGCTCGCGCCGAGCGTCACGATGCCCGCGGACACGATCAGCGCGACGGTGAACGCGACGAGCAGGAGCTTCGAGCTCGTGCGCATCCTCGGCATGGCCGACATCGCCGCCGCGCCCGCCATGATCGAGATGGTGACGATGATCACGATCACGAGCGCGCCGGTCTTGCCACCGGCGATGAAGGCACGCGACAGGTTCAGTGCCCACAGGAGCACCGCGAACGCCGAGACGATCGGCAGGAGCAGCGGCAGGAGCAGGCGCGTCCAGAGCGCTTCCTTGCGCGGGTCGTCACCGGCCTCGAGCTCGAGCGGCGCAGCGGCGTCGTCGGGCTCGGGCGAGGGCGTCTCGCCGCCGGGGGCTTCGGTCTCGGTCGTCGTCATCGGTGTGCGAACTCCGTCGTCGATCTCGTTGATCTCATCCCGACAGACCCATCCGCGTGAGCTCCCGATCGAGCTCCCGCCGCATCCGCGGGCGTTGCCGGCGCTCTTCGTCGGCAGCCCACCGGAAGAACAATACGGCGATGAGTGCCCACAGCAGCATCCCGGCGCCGATCTTCATCATGAGGCCCGCCATCTGCTGGTCCTCGAGCGTGGACAGCCCCCAGATGTGCGGGAGCCCCTCGTAGAACCGGTACAGCGGCTTGTCGCCGAACGTCAGGAACGACGCGGGCACGGTCGGGACCACCGACTGCGCGAAGAGGTACACCGCGCGCACAGGAGTCGCGAGGCGCGGGATCTCGGGGAGCGGCGACAGCACCGGCATCCACACGATGAGCGACGACACGAACAGCACTGCGTGGAGCGAGAAGTGCACCGCGCCCGAGTGGAGGCTCCGGTCGACCATCCACGGCCAGTGGGTGACCACGAGGACCACGTTGAAGACGATGAGCGCCGGGAGGAACCGTGCGAGCCACCGCACGCTCCGGAACAGCACGCTCGGCGGCCGGAGCAGCCAGCGCGCGAGCCACCCCGGTGTGCCGAGCAGGAGCAGCGGTGCCGCGACCATCGCGAAGAGCAGATGCTGCACCATGTGCACGCTGTAGTTCATGCGCTCGGCGACCACGTGGATCGGCCAGTCGGACGCGAGCCACGTGGTGAGCAGTCCGAGCACGAAGCACGTCACCTGGAAGCGGGTGACGATCGGCCGGCCCGGCGTCACGAACCGGGGCCCGACACGAATCACGGCGATCCAGTATCCGACGGCGAGCCCCGCGATCAGGAGCCAGACATCGGGCTGTGCCTCCCACCCTGGGACGCGCGCCGCGCCGATCGCCACGGTCACCGCCTCTCAGAAGACGCCGAGGGACGCGAGCACGACCGCGTAGAGGATGCAGGCCGCGACCACGCCGAGCACGAAGAAGCGCCGGAAGATGGGCCGGTCGGTCTGGAGGTGCATGTACCAGGCTGCGACGGTCCAGAACTTGATGACCGCCATGCCGAGGAGGAGTCCGACGATCAGCCCGTCGGGGATGTCGCCCTCGAGGTATGAGGTCGCGACCTCAAGCGCGGTGACGATGACGAGGATGACCGCGATGACGACGTACTTGAACGGCGACGGGTGCTTGGTGACCTCGCCGGGGAGCAGACCCGGGGCCGGCTCGAGCGCGTGCACCAGCTCTCCGTGCGCGACGTCCTCGATCTTCTCTTCGACCCGCTCGATGGAGCCTTGTGCCATCAGGAACCCCGGCGCTCAGGTACCCGGCTGTGGGACCAGGTAGATCACGGTGAAGATGACGATCCACACGACGTCGACGAAGTGCCAGTACAAGCCTGCCACCTCGACCCGCTCGGCATGCTCCTGCTTGAGGCGGCCCTGCATCGACAGGCCCCACAGCGACAGCAGCCAGATGATGCCCACGGTCACGTGCGCACCGTGGAAGCCGGTGAGGATGAAGAAGGTCGAGCCGAAGAGGCTCGTGTCGACGTGGAGCCCTTCCCGGGTGAACTCGGTGAACTCGAAGACCTGACCGGCGATGAACGTCGCGCCCAGGAGCGCGGTCGAGAGCAACCAGATCTTCACCCGGCGGTGGTCACCGCGCTGGATCGCCGCCAGCGCGAGCACCATGGTGAGCGAGCTCATCAGCAGGATGAACGACGTCGCCGACGTGAACGGGATGTCGAAGAGGTCCTTCGGACCCGGGCCGGCCTGATCGGCGCGACCGCGGTACAAGAGGTACGCCGAGATGAAGGCACCGAAGAACAGGCAGTCCGACGACAAGAACAGCCACATCGCCAGCTTGGTGTTGGGCACGCCCGTGGACGTCGCGTGCGGGTCGTGACCGTGAGACCCGTGCTCGTCGCTCGGGGTCGACCGCGCCGCCCCTCCGATGTCTGTCGTCTGCTCAACCGTCGCCATCGGCCCTACCTCACGATTCTTCCGTCGCGGGCTCGATGCCCCAGGCGTAGACACCGAAGAGCAGGACGACCGCGCCGATGCCGAGCGAGATCCAGCTGTGGAACACCGCGCCGTACCCCAGCGGGAGCAGGCCGGCGGCGACGATCAACGGGTAGATCGAGGGCGAGGGCATGTGGATGCCGTGGCCGTCGTGTGACGCCGCCGACTCGCCGTACGCACCGCCCTTCGGCAGCCGTACGAGGTGACCCTGGTCGTCCTCGGTGTACTTGCGGTGCCAGAAGTCGTCGCGGCTCTCGACCTCCGGGATCTCGGCGAAGTTGTACTCGGGAGGCGGCGACGAGATCGACCACTCGAGCGTGCGCGCGTCCCAGGGGTCGTCACCCGCGACGGCGCCGCGCTTGAGCGAGATCGACACGATGACGTTGACGACGAAGAGCAACGTGGAGAGCGCGACGACGAACCCGCCCACGCTCACGAGCTGGTTCATGCCTTCCCAGCCGAGGCCCGAGTCGTAGCGGTACGTGCGGCGCGGCATCCCGTAGAGACCGAGGAGGTGCATCGGGAAGAAGGTGAGGTTGAACCCGATGAGCATCGTCCAGAAGTTC
>JBBDWT010000141.1:0-2967 GCA_040902705.1 Acidimicrobiia bacterium
GCGTCCGATCCGCTGGTGCGCGCGGTCGAGTCGTCGTCGTACGGCGACACCGCGCCCGAGGCCGCGATCGCGACCTCGACCGGGGTCCAGGCCGCGGCCTCGCGCACGACCTGCTCGGTGGCGGCGTTCGCCCTCGCCGGCGAGGGCTCGGAGACCCGCACGGGGTATGGCTTCTCCGCCGGGCGGGCGTTCGCCGACCTCGACGTGGAGGTCGCGGCACGCGACGCGGCGCAGCGATCGGTCCGCCTCCTCGGCGCGACGCAGACCCGCAGCGCCCGCCTGCCGGTCGTCCTCGACCCACTGGTCACGCGGTCGCTGCTCGCGATCGTGGGCGGCTCCCTCGGCGGCGAGTCGATGGTCAAGGGTCGGTCGATGTTCGTCGGCCGGCTCGGCGAGCAGATCGGAGCGCCGCACGTCACGCTCGTCGACGACCCGACGAACGCGGCGTCGTTCGGGGCGTCGACCCACGACGCCGAGGGCGTGCCCACGCGACGCGTCGAGCTGATCGTCGAGGGCGAGCTGGTCGGTGTCCTGCACAACGTGTACACGGGG
The DNA here is from genome assembly GCA_040902705.1 of Acidimicrobiia bacterium. Classification (GTDB taxonomy): domain Bacteria; phylum Actinomycetota; class Acidimicrobiia; order IMCC26256; family PALSA-555; genus DATBSK01. The sequence continues at coordinate 553 of JBBDWT010000141.1, forward strand.
CGCCGCGCCGGGGTGGCCACGACCGGGTCCGCGGTGCGCGGCGGCTACGCGTCGACGCCCGGGACCGGCGCACGGGCGCTCACCCTCGCGCCGGGGGAGCTCTCGCCCGACGAGATCCTCGCCGTCGCCGGCGACGCGCTCTACGTGCAGTCGGTGAGCGGGCTGCACTCCGGGACGAACCCGGTCAGCGGCGACTTCTCGGTCGGCGCGGAAGGGTTGATGGTGCGCGACGGTGCGTTCGCGGAGCCGGTGCGCGAGGTAACCATCGCGTCGACGCTGCCGCGCATCCTCCACGACATCGTCCAGGTGGGCGCGGACCTCACGTGGCTCCCGGGCGGCGCGGCAGGGATGACGCTGCTCGTGGACGGGATGTCGATCAGCGGGTCGTGACGCCGCGGCGTTCGAGGATGCTGTGCAGCTCGGTGATCGCGGCGAGCGAGTCCGGCCCGACGTGCACCGTCTCGATCCCGAGCGCCCGCGCGGCGGCGACGTTGTCGCGATTGTCGTCGAGGAAGACCGCTGCCGTCGGCGTGACGCCGCCGCGTTCGCAGGTGAGCTCGTAGATGCGGGGATCGGGCTTGCGCATGCGTACGTCCGATGAGTCGACGATGATCTCGAACAGCTCGTCGACGGGGAACGACGACCGCCACGCGTCTCCGAACTCCTTGACGTTGTTCGTCAGCAGCGCGACCGGGATCCCCTCAGCGCGCAGCCGTCGGATCTCGTGCACCATCGGCCACTGGACGCGCAGGCTCGTCGCCTGCGTGAACTCCGCGAACGCGTGCGGCTCGAGCGGTCGACCGAGGTGCGCGGGCGCACGGCGCTCCACGCCTTCGAGGTACTCGTGGAATCCGAGGTCGCCCGTCTCGAGCAGGTGGAAGTCGTGGACCGGCCCCTCGTCGTACGCGCCGTCGACCGGGTCGCCGTCGCTCCCCGGCGGGATCTCCCCGAAGAGCAGCCGGTGCACCGATCCCGACGGGTAGCCCATGCGCTGCTCGAAGTCGGCGAGCCCGTCGAGCATGCGCTCGGAGATCACCCCGCCGTAGTCGAAGATCACCAACCCGACCGGCCCGTCCGGCCCGTCCGCCGCCTCGAAGGCCTTTGGCGTCACAAACCCGTCCCTGGAGCGTGTTGCTGACGCCAAAACATGCTCTTCATCGGATGCCGGTGGCGAAGACGATGATGACGGCGGCGCCGACCACCCAGCGGTACACGACGAACGGGAAGAACGTGTTCGTCTGGAGGTACCTGAGCAGCCAGGCGATGGCGAGGAACCCGCTCACCGCGGCGGCGGCGAAGCCCCAGAAGAACGGCCCGACCATGTCGGACGGGATGCCGTCGGACGCGACCTGCGCGCCCTTGTAGAGACCCGCGCCGGCGGTGATCGGGATCGCCATGAGGAACGACAGCCGCGCCGCGGCCGCGCGGTCGAAGCCCAGCCAGCGCCCCGCGGTCATGGTGACGCCCGAGCGGGAGACCCCCGGCTGGAGGGCGACTGCCTGCGCAACGCCCATGATCACGGCGTCACGGGTGCGGAAGCCCTCGACGAACCTCGTGCCGGGGAGCCGGTCGATGAGGAGGAGGACGGTGCCGAAGACGATCAGCATCACGCCGATCAGGATCGGGTCGCCGAGCTCGGTCTCGATCTCGCTCGAGAACAGCGCGCCCGTGATCGCGCCGGGAATGGCCGTCAGTGCGAGCAGCCAGGCGATGCGCCCGTCGGTCTCGGCGAGCGACCGCCGGCGGAGAGCTCTCCACCCGGCGCCGATGTACCGGATCAGGTCGTGTCGGAAGTACCAGACGACGGCGAGGAGTGTTCCCATGTGGAGCGCGACGTCGAACGTCTTGTTGAGCTGGGTGTCGCTCGTGATGTCGCGCCACCCGAAGAGCTCGGGCACGAGGATCAGGTGGCCGCTCGACGAGATCGGCAGGAACTCGGTGAGTCCCTGGACGATGCCGAGGACGATGGCATGGAGAGTGGACACGGCCCGCCAAGGTTAGGAGCCGCGTGCCTCCTCGGGGGGAACGAGCGCGAGCGCGAGCTGGCCGTGCGTGGTCGCGAACGCGAGTGCCCGAGCCTGGCGGGGCGAGACGAGCAGCGTCACGCCCAGCGCGTTGCCTTCGGCGGTCTGCACGTCCTCCGCGCGCAGCACCGTCACACCTGCGGCGATCACCGTCGCGGTCGCGCCGGCGTCGACGTCGGCGGGGATCCCGTCGTCGCCCACCGACGTCTCGAAGCTCGCGAGCACGTCGACCGCCGCGCCCGCACGTGGTCGAAGCGTGTCGCGCGCGATGACGCGCATCGCGCGCGTCCCGGTGGGCAGCGCCCCGTCGAGCCCGGTGCGCCGGCGCGGCGCGAGGTTAGCGCCGGTGACCAAGCCGCCCCCCACCACCCGGATGGTAACCACGCGCCCC
>JBBDWT010000142.1:0-20230 GCA_040902705.1 Acidimicrobiia bacterium
CGCATGCCGTTGAACTTCATGATCTGCACGCCGACGTAGGAGTCGGCGAGCTCCTGACGAATCTGGGGGTGCAGACTCGCGCCGTTCGTCTTCGCAAGGTCGATGATCTCCTCGAGCTCACGCTGGAAGGCGAGCTGCTGCGACAAGAACGCGGTGCCCCGCTCGAAGCCGAGCGTCGCCATCGCGACCTTCCAGCCTTCGCCGACGGGGCCGAGCACGTGCTCGGCGTCGGTGCGTGCGTCGTCGAAGAAGACCTCGTTGAACTCCGCGGTGCCCGTCATCTGCTTCAGCGGGCGCACCTCGACCGCCGGCTGGTCCATCGGGATGAGCAGGTAGGAGAGGCCCTTGTGCCCGGTCGACTCCGGATCGGTGCGGGTCACACAGAAGCACCACTGCGCGCGATGCGCGAGCGTCGTCCACACCTTCTGGCCGTTGACGACCCACTGGTCGCCGTCGAGGGTGCCGCGCGTCTGCACGTTGGCGAGGTCGGAACCCGCGTTCGGCTCCGAGAAGCCCTGGCACCACAGCTCCTCGACCGACTGGATCTTCGGGAGGAAGCGCCGCTTCTGCTCCTCCGTGCCGTAGGCGAGGAGCGTGGGAGCGAACAGACCTTCGCCGAAGAAGCTCACGCGCGCGGGAGCGTTCGCCTTGGCGTACTCCTCGCTGAAGATCACCTGCTCGGCGAAGGTCGCGCCGCGCCCGCCGTGCTCGACCGGCCAGGAGAGGCCCAGCCAGCGGTCCTTGCCGAGGAGCTTCTCCCACTCGACGCGGACGTCCCAACCTTCCTCGTCGGCGGGGCCGCCCTTGCCGCCCAGGGTGGCGAAATCGCCCTTCAGGTGCTCGCCCAGCCAGGTGCGGACCTCGTCGCGGAAGGCCGCCTCTTCAGGGGTGTCGGTGAAGTCCATCGCTTGCGCCGACGCTACCCCTCCGCTCGTCGGTCGGGGCCTCGTGTCACGACCCGCGCTTGGTCGCGAGCACGTAGCTCATCGACGCGAGCTCGCGGCGCCGCTCCTCGTCGAGGCCCACGGCGTACTCACGCTCGAGGTGCTCGAGGCCCGAGCCCATCAGCTCGTCGACCCGCAGCGCCCGGAACCGGCGCGCGGTGTCGGGCGGGAGCCCTTGCACGTAGCTCTCGAGGAACCACGTGAGCGTCCAGATCGGGTGCCCGTACTCGGGCGTGCCCGACTCCTCCACGTCGAAGCGGTCGACGAACAGGTTCTCGAGCCCCTGCCAGCTCATGTTGTAGAAGTGGCTCGGGTAGCCGTGGTAGGGCTGGAGGAACGGCACCGCGACATAGATGCGCCCCCCCGGCTTGAGCACTCGCGTGATCTCGTCGGCGCACCGGAACGGATCGCGCACGTGCTCCAGCACAGCGAGCGAGAGCAGACCGTCGAACGACTCGTCGGCGAACGGCAGCGACTCGCCGATGCCGAGCACATCGGTCGTCGCGTAGTCGACGATCTCGAAGTTGACGACCTGCTCGCGGTAGTGCGACCGCATGCCGCTCCCGTTGTCGAGGACCAGGCCGTCCGCGCACTCCGCCAGCAGTCGCTCCGCGATCGGGTCGTACCCGTGGTTCGAGACGTTGTCGGTGGAGACGATCGCGCCGAGCTGGCGCAGCTCGGGCGTGAGGAAGTCGAAGTGGCGCGCGGTCGCGCCGTAGCGGCGCTGGCATCGGACGCATCGCAGCGTCGCTTCGTCGAGTCGGTCGAGCGTGCCCCCACACGCGGTGTCCGCCCCGGCAGGACGGTCGGGGCACCGGAGCATCGGCTCGAGCCGGGCGAGCTTCGCCGCCTTTGCGGCGAGCAGCGCACGATGGGCGTCGGGGGCGATGGGCGCCGAGACCTCGGTGCGGTAGTCGATGCCGTCGACCGAGACGACGAGTGCCCAGTCGGCGTCGGGCCGCGTGGGATCGATCTCCACGAGCCCGGAGAACCCGAGGATCTCCACGTCGGCGAACACGGCCTCGACATCCGGCCGCGCCCGGGGCGCGAGCGGCACGACGCCACCGTGCTCTATCCATGGTCCGGTGCTCGCCGCGCCAGGTGGGAGCGCAATCCATCCGCGCACGGTGACCGTGTGCGCGCTCAACGGCTCATCGCCCGTCGGCGCCTCGATCACGTGCAGGAAGGGGAAGCGCGCGTCGAGGCCGAACGGATTCGTGCGGGGCGCGCGTCGCCGCCGCACGTGCTATGCGCCGATCTCGATTGCCCACACCCTGAGACCCTCCGCCCCGCGCCGCGCCGTTCCTCGCCGCCGCTCTCACGGCCGGGGGACCTGGAACCCGACTCCGGAGATGCTACCGATACCCATGTTCGAACCGCTGCAAGACCCCGCCTTCTTCGCGCGGGTGTCACGGTGTGGGTACCCTTCCAGGAGTGGCCTCCGGGGCAAGCGGCGGCAAGCGTGACCGCTTCGAAGGTGTCCGCGGCTGGTGAGCACGCCTCCGCCTTCCCTCACCGACCGGCCTCGGGTCGCGATCGCGGTCCCCACGATCCGGAACCCCGAGCGCCTCGGCCGTTGCCTCGACGCCGCCCGCCGCGTCGCCGCCGATGATGGAATCGAGATCGAGCTCATCGTCGTGCTCGACGGCGCGGACCAGCACGCCGCGGATTTCCTCGCCGAGCACGCGCCTGATGCAACCGTCGTCTCGTGGCCCGAGCGGCGCGGGCTCGCCGCGGGGTTGAACGCCGCGTTCCGGGCGACGCGCTGCTCGCACGTCGCGGTCCTCCAGGACGACGCGGTACCGCAGCCGGGGTGGCTTGCCTCGCTGCTGCGCACCGCCACGCACTCCCCACGCGCCGGAGTCGTCGGGAGCCTCGTGGTGTACCCGGACGGCACGCTCCAGCTCGCCGGTGCGATCCTGGCAGGAGACGGGACGCCCGCCGTGCCGTGGACCGGCGAGCCTCCCCCGGCGACGACCTTCGCCGAGGTCCGCGCCGTCGACTACGTCGGGACGGCGTCGGTGCTGGTGAGCCGGGCCGCGTGGTCGGCCGTCGGGGGCTTCGACGAGGATCTCTACCCCGCCATCTACGTGGACGTCGACTTCTGCACGGGCCTCTGGCGCGCCGGGTGGCTCGTCCTCCTGGATCCGCACTCGGTCGTGTCTCACGAGCGCTTCGGCAGCACCACCCGGCTCTTCCGCGAGTTCCTCTCCCAGCGAAACCGCGTCCGCTTCATGGCGAAATGGGGTTCCTTCGTTGCCGGGAGGCCCCCCGGGGCGCCGAGCCCGTCAGCGGTGCAAGCCGCGATCGCCCGTGCCGCGCGATGGCTCGAGGACCCACCCGCAGCCTCTCCGCCGTCCGGTGGCGGGCCTCCGGCGGAGGCATCGCCGATCGTCTCCGTGACGCGCGAGCGCGACCTCCTCCGCGCCTACGTCACCGAGCTCGAGCCGCGCGTCGAGCGCCTCGAGGAGCGACTCGCCGAGCTGGACATCAGGTATCAGGCGCTCTCGGGCGCCCACCGCGACCTGGAGTCCGCCCACCAGGAGCTGCGACGGACACCGTGGCGACCGATTGCTCGTCGGATCCGACGTCTCCTCCGGCTCCCACGGCGGACGGACGACGGCACGCCAGCCGCGTCGGCGTGAAGGCGTCCCTCGCCGAAGCCGTCGGCGAGTGGCCGTCACCTTCAGGTGCTCCGCCGGCCCCGCTCAGGTCGAGGGCCGGTCGGCGTCGACCAGGTCGAGCAGGAGCTGCGCACCGATCGCCGCGGCAGCACGGCGCTCCCCCGCCGCGAACGGCGCTTCGCAGATACCGGCGCGCCACGCCGCATCGGCGCACATGTGCGTACCGTCGAGTGGATGACGCACATCGACCGCGTCGTCCCGGCAGCCCGCCTCTCCGTCTCGCACGCACGGCATCACCCACTGTGAGGTGCCGGAATCGTCCCGGAGGTACGTCCCCGCGTCGAGGACGCGAATGTGCTCGGGATCGCGCGACGCGAGCCGGCGGTAGTACGGGGCCAGGGGAGACTCACCGGCCTCGCCGACCTTGGGCACGGGCGCAACGAGATAGACGTCGACGCCGGCGTCGCGGAGCACGGTGACCGCTCGAACCGTGTCGCGCTTCCAGAGCTCGTTCAGCGCCGCGCCCTTCAGGTTCTGCGCGCACGGGGTGTACGCGACCGGCAGGGTGTAGAGGATGACCCCGTCGGGCGGATCGGTGGCGACGCGGTCGCGCAGAATCGGCAGGAAGTCGCAGAGCGCCGCCGCCGGCTGGGTCGATCCACCGAAGGTCACGCCGTACCCGTCGAGGATCCGCTCGAGGCACGGGAAGACCTCTTGGGCGAACGAGTTCCCGTAGAGGTCGATGGTGAGGCCCTCCGTCGCCGCCGGTACGGAGTCAGGTTGCGCGGCGTCACACCGCGGCACCCCCTCGTAGGCGCGCGTCACGGGCTCGAGGTCGACGCCCGCGGCGACGGGGCGATCGACCGTCCCGTCGACCCGCGCGACTCCGATGCTCGGCAGGACGAGCACGAGCACCGCCAGCATCACCGCGGCGGGCGCAAGGATCCTGGGAAGCATCGGGTTGATCCGACGCAGCACGCCGCGGCGTATCGGCATCTCGACCAGGAAGTAGCTCGCGAGCGAGACCCCCAGGGTCAGCGCGGCTCGCAACGCGAACAGCGCGGTGCCATCGAGGCCGGTGCGCGCGGGATCGAACCAGACGACGATCGGCCAGTGCCACAGGTACACGCCATACGAGATCAGGCCGAGGCCGACCAGCGGCCTCGTCCGGAGGATCCGCGCCAGCGGGTTGAACCCCGGTTGGGCGGCGGCGGCGATGACGAGTGCGACTGCGACGGAGATGCCCAGGTACCCCGCCTCGTAGAGCCATGTGTGATCGGCGTGCGTCGTCAGCATCGCCGCGATCAACAGGGCCGACGCGACGATCCCCGCCCCGACGAGCAGGCCGCGACGGCGCGCACCGACCGAGAGCATGCCGGCGCTCGCGGCCCCGAGCGCGGCACCGATGAGGAGCAGGTGCGCGCGCGTATCGGTGCCGTAGTACACGCGGCTCGGATCGTCGCCGGCATGATGGAGCAGGGCCATCAGCACGACCGACACGAGTGCCAGCACGAGGCAGAGGGCGACGAGGACGGGACGCAACGGCGCCATCGGTCGGCCGCTCCGTCGCGCTCGTGCGATGAGCACGACGCCGAGACCCGCGACGAACAGGGGCCAGACCAGGTAGAACTGCTCCTCGATCGCGAGCGACCAGGTGTGCCGCAACGGGCTCGGGCCGATGCCCACGAACTGCTCGATGTAGGACTGACCCGAGGAGATGAAGCGCCAGTTCGCGAAGTACCCGATCGCGGCGAAACCGTCATCCCGCAGTCGATCGTGCTCGAGCGGCGTTGCCTTGAGCACCGACCAGGCACCCACCGCGAGCAGTACGAGGAACAGCGCGGGGAAGAGACGCCGGGCGCGTCGGACCCAGAACTCGCGCAGCGCCGTGTGATCGGTCGACTCCCGCTCGGCTACGAGCAGGCTCGTGATGAGGAAGCCACTCAGCACGAAGAACATGTCGACGCCGAGAAACCCGCCCGGGGCGACATCGGGCGCGAAGTGGTAGACGACGACCGCGAGCACAGCGACACCGCGCAACCCGTCGAGCGCGCGGAGGTGCGGGATGCGAGGTGCTCGATCGCTTCCGGCCGGCTGATCCGCGTCGGACCGGTCCGGTGCCGCCGATCCGGGATCGTCGGTGACCGCCGGCGATGACGATGCGTCACCAGGGGACGTGGCAGGAGCGAGCGCCGCCCCCAAGTCCCGCTGCATGATCCGAGGCTATCCTCGGCACTTCCCACGGCAGTCTCGCGGTCGCGGGCGTAATCTCCAGACGTGGCCCGACCTGCCCACTTCGAGGACACCGACGTTCGCATCGACAAGCTGATCGTCGGTCCTTTCGAGAACAACGTCTTCATCGTGCGGAGCACGCGGACCGGCGACGCGGTGCTCCTCGACGCCGCCAACGAGCATGAGCTGCTGCTCGACGTGGCCCGCGCGACGGGTGTGCGTCGCGTGCTCACGACGCACGGTCACTGGGACCACATCCAGGCGGTGACCGCGGTTCGCGACGCGGGGATCGAGGTCGGCATCGCAGCAGCCGACGCGGAGATGCTCCCGTCGTACGACTTCGTCATTCCCGACGACGAGGTGTACGAGGTGGGTGACCTGCGCCTCCGGGCCGTCCACACGCCGGGGCACACCAAGGGATCGACATCGTTCCTGCTCGAGGGCAAGCCGATCGTGTTCACCGGGGACACCCTCTTCCCCGGCGGTCCGGGCAACACCGCGACGCCGGGTGCGAGCTTCGATCAGATCATCGATTCGATCGATCAGCGGCTCTTCACGCTGCCACCTGATCACCTCGTGCTCCCCGGCCACGGGCTCGACACCACCGTCGGTGAAGAGCGCCCGCATCTCCAGGAGTGGGCCGACCGCGGGTGGTAGCCCGGCCTACGTCGACCGCTCGGACGGAAGCGGTGCCATCACCTCGATGCCCTTGAGTCCGGCCGCACTGGACTGCGCGAAGCCGGAGAAGAGCGCCAGGAACGTCCCGAGCGACAGGAACGACAGCGACACACCCACGACGAGCAACGCGAGCAGCGTGCCGCCAAAGTCGGCATCGAAGACGAGCGCCGACACGAGGAACGCCACGCCCGCGACGATCGTCGCGCCGAGGAACCCGGCGAACACGATCAACGACCGCACGGCAATCTGGTCCGCGAACGGCAGCATCATCCGGACTCCGTGGACGAGCAGGCTCTGGAGGCCCATGCGTGACTCGCCCGCGAGCCGCTCGCCGCGCGGGCACGGGACGTAGACGATCTCTCGCTTCAGCTTGATGAGCGAGCTCGAGTAGCAGAGGTCGAACGAGGGATGGTCGATCGCGTTGCGCACGAAGTGGCCCCGTTGCGCGGCGAAGTTCCCCGACCGGATCGTCGTCCCGGTGAGGAGCCGGAACAGCAGCACGAACCCCACGTAGAGGGCGCGGAAGGTGAAGGGCTCGCTCCGCTTCGTCCGCCGGGCGACGACGACCATGTCGAGGCGATCCTCGTCGTCGCGCAGGCGATCGATCAGCTTCGGCACGTCTTCGGCGCGGTCCTCTCCGTCGGAGTCCATGGTCACGACGTAGTCGGTCGGCGCCAACGACGATCTGATCGTCCGGAGGCCGAACACGATCGCCCGTTGATGCCCGAGGTTGAACGGCGGCGTCACCACGAGCACATCGGGAAGCTCTCCGAGCTGCTCGATCTCCGGATCGCTCCCCGCCGTGTCGTCGACGACGACGAACGACACCCGTTCGATCGGCTGAGGCATCTCGGCGACCTGGCGGAGCACCGCTTCCCTCAGCAGCACGAACGATGCGGTGTCGCGGTAGGTCGGGAGCACGAACCAGATGCGCGCCGGCACCCGCTGGACGGGCCCGTCTGCCATGACGTCAGTGGTCCGTGCGTCGAGCGACGAGCACCAAGGACGTGCCGATGGGGACCACGCGGCGGACGCTCGCGGTCGCGCGTCCGCTGAGGTACAGGAGGCCATCGAGCGGTCGCGGCAGCACCGGGAACTCCGGCGAGGTCTCCGAGGCGCGCGGGCGGGCGACGCGTCGCACGACTGCGGGGGGAACGAGCTCCGGAAAGAGGTAGCTGCACTCGAGTACCGACAGCGGGAGGTCCCGCACCGCGGCGCGCAGCGTGCGCTTCGTGTAGCGCCGGTAGTGCCCCATCGCCTCGTCCCACGCGGAGAACAACGATGGCAACGCGGGGACGGTCACCACGAGCAGGCCACCCGGACGGAGCCGTTCGACCCACGACGACAAGAACGCGTGGTCGTCGGCGACGTGCTCGACCACGTCGAGCATGACGACCGCCGGTGCATCGACCACCGACGTCTGCGTCTCCTGCTGGGCCTCCGAGAATCGGACCGCGAGCGCCGCGGCCAGCCGCTCGTTCCGCTCGACGAAGCGATACGTGATGTCGGGAGCACGTCGGTGGAGCCATGTCCCGAGGTGCCCGGCGCCTGCTCCGACGTCGACGACGTCGTGCACGCCGTCGCGCTGGAGCCGGCGCGTCACCACGCTCGAGCGGCACCGGTGCCAGAACGTGCCGAGCTCGGAACGAGCCTGGGTCAGCTGTTGCTGCTCGAGCGCCTCGTCGTCGGCGCGCGCCGTTGATGACATCGCACGCGAGTCTGGCCGATGGCCCCGCCCGATGCCGAGCCTGTCGTCGCGGGTGAAGACCCACAGCACACCACCGACGAGGGGATCCGAGCCCGACGAGCGGCGAGCACGGCCATCGCGCCAGGTCTGAGAGCCTCACGAGCGCACAGGAACACCGGGCGTGAGCCGGCTCAGGCTCAGGTCGCGCCCGCGAGGACCTGTCGGTAGACGTGTCGCGTCCGCTGCGCGCACCGTTGCCAGGTGAAGCTCGCCGCGCGAGCGTGCCCCGCCTTGGCCAGCTCGTCGCGTGTGGCGTCGTCGCGCAGCAGATCGACGAGCACCACCCCCCACGCCGCGACATCGCGCGGCGGGACGAAGATCGCGGTGTCCCCGGCGACCTCGTGCAGCACCGGGATGTCGGAGCAGACCACGGCGGTCTCTTGCGCCATCGCCTCCAGCACGGGGAGCCCGAACCCCTCGTGCAGGCTCGGGAACGCGAGCAGGTCGGCCCCCCGGTACAGGGCCAGGAGCACGTCCTCGGGCACGGGATCGGTGACGAGGATCCGGTCACCGAGCTCCCGGGCCGGGCCACGGAGCTCGTTGACGGTGTGCAACCACCCCTTCGAGCCGACGACGACGAGACGGTGCGGCAGATCGCCGGCTCGGACGACCTCCGCGAAGGCACGAACGAGAGCCGGCAGGTTCTTGCGCGGCTCGAGCGTGCCGACCCACAGCACGTACGGCGCGTCGAGGTCGAGCGCGCGTCGCGTCGCCTCGACGACGTCGTCGCCGACCCGCTCCTGGGTGACACCGTGCGGCACGATGCGAATGCGATCGCTCCGGACCGACGTCCGCTGCGTGATCTCGTCGGCGGCGGCCTGCGTCGGTGCGATCACGACGTCCGCCCGTCGCGCGACCGCCGCGAAGCCGAAGCGGTGGAACCACCGCCCGCGCCAGGGATAGGTGTCGGGGAAGACCAGCGGCGCCGCGTCGTGCACCGTCACGATCAGGGGCACGCCGCTGTGGGGCGGGACGGCGATCGAGGGCGCGTGCACGACGTCGAGCTCGCGCAGGCGCGGGTGGAAGAGACCGAGCGGCGGCACGCCCAGCACGTTCCACGAGTCGTAGAGCACGGGGCGTGGGAGCGCGAGGCGGACCGGGTCCAAGCCGCCGGGTCCGCTCAGCGCGAAGCCTCGGAGGGCGTCGTCGACCGTCGTGCGGCGGTGGCGCGCGACGAAGGTGACGAGCTCGACGCCGGGGTCCTCCTCCGACCCGCCGTCATGGTCGACGGGAAGTAGCCTCGCCAGCTCCGCGGTGTACCGGCCGATCCCGCCTGGCGGGCGATGCACCAGCTGCTCGACATTGAGGGCGACACGCATGATCCGGTTGCTTTCGGTCCAGCCCGTCGCGGAGCGTGGCGGCTCGGATCAGGCGCTCCTTCGCATGGTGCGCAGCCTGCCACCCGACGAGTTCGAGTGTCATGTGGTGGTCCCGACAGATCCGCCGCTCCGGCCAGAGCTCGAAGCGGCGGGGGTGACCGTACACGTCGTGCCGATGCACCGGATCTCGACGAGCAACAGCCTCACCGACTGGTGCCGGTACGCGATGGGCTGGCCGCTCGCGGTCGTCCGGATCGCGCGCCTGATCCGGGCGCACCAGGTCGACGTCGTGCACACGAACTCCCTCCACTCCTGGTACGGGTGGGCCGCGGCCGCGCTGACCCGTCGTCCCCACGTCTGGCACGCCCGGGAGATCACGGTGCAATCGGGTGCCGCGCTGCGCGTCGAGCGGTTCCTGACGAAGCATGCCGCGACGAAGGTCGTCGCCATGTCACGAGCGATCGCCGACCAGCTCGATGCGCGCGACGTGATCGTCGTCTACGAGACCGCGGATCCGGCCGAGTTCCATCCCGGTCGCGCCGGGAGGTTCCGTGCCCGCGTCGGCGTGCCCGACGACGCGCCGCTCGCCGGCACCGCCGGTCGCATCGACACGTGGAAGGGCGTCGACGTCCTGCTCGCCGCGTGGGCACACGTGAAGGAGACGCGACCCGACGCACACCTCGTCGTCGCTGGGGGGCCGGTGCGCGGGAAGGAGCGCTACTTCGACGAGCTCGCCGACGTTGCCGCCGCGCTCGCCGACGCCCACTGGCTCGGCGCCCGCGACGACGTGCCCGACCTCTTGGCCGACCTCGACGTGTTCGTGCTGCCGTCGACCGAGCCGGAGCCCTACGGGCTGGTCGTGGTCGAGGCCCTCGCGAGCGGCACGCCGGCGGTCGCGACCGACGGCGGCGGACCACCGGAGATCCTCGCGAGCTCGCGGCCGGGAGCGGGGCGTCTCGTGCCGGCGGGAGATCCCGAGGCGCTGGCCGCAGCGATCGTGACCTCGCTCGACGACGCGAGCCCCACCAGCGCCGACCGGCGCGCCGTTCGCCCGGCCCTGCGCTCGCCCGAGCCGGAACGGTTCGCGGCGATCTTCCGCTCGGTGGCCCAGCCCCGTTGAGCCGCTGCCTCCACCGGGTGCTCGAGCGTCGGTCAGACGCTCGTTGACCGTGGGGGTACCGTCAATCCGGAGCGGCCCACCGCGGCGAAGACCCTTCGATGACGACGTCGACGAGATCCTCGGAATCCGTGTGACCCGCCGATGGTCCTGGGGTATCCCCCCGCGGCCACGACTCGGGAGAACCCCATGATGCGTTTCGCCCTCACCCGGCACCTCCAGCTCGCCTCGGTCCGTGACATGGACTGGGTGACCGCGCACTTCGGCCACCGGTAGCCCCGTGCCCACGAGACTGCCGACGCTCACGCGCGCCGAAGCGCATCGCGCCATCGCCTCACGGGGCTTCGACCGCCCATTCCCCAGCACCGTGACCGACCACGAGGTCGGCATCGAGCTCGAGTGGCTCGCCGTGGATGCCGTCGAGCCGTCGCGTCCGGCCGCCCGCGATGCGGTGCGTACCGCGGTGAGCGCCGTCGATCCTCTTCCCGGCGGGAGCCGCATCACGTTCGAGCCCGGCGGCCAGGTCGAGCTCAGCTCTCCCCCGCTTCCCCTCGGTCGCGCGTGCGCCGCCACCGCTCGCGACGCGGCGGTCCTCGGAGACGCGCTCGCCGCGTCCGGGGTCGCGCTCGTCGCGCTCGGGCTGGAACCCGGGCCCCGCCGCGAGCGCACGCTGCACAGCCCGCGCTACGACGCCATGGAGGCGTACTTCGACTCGTCGAACGCCGCGGGGCGCACGATGATGCGCAGCACCGCCGCGCTTCAGGTGAACCTCGACCTCGGAACGGGATCGGTCGTCGAGGCGCGGTGGCGCGCCGCACACGACCTCGGCCCGATGCTCGCCGCGGCGTTCGCCAACTCACCGATCGGCGCCGACGGCCCGGCCGGCTACCGCTCCACGCGGCTCGCCGTGTGGAGCGAGATCGATGCGTACCGCACCCTCGCGCCGCCCCCGCTCGGCGACTGCCGCGACGCGTGGGCCACCTACGCGCTCGCGGCACCGGTGATGCTCGTGCGCGCGTCGGCGGAGCACCACGTGCCGGTGCTGACCCGCCTCCCGTTCGGCGACTGGATCGACTCGGGCCACGAGCTGGGCTTTCCGACGCTCGAGGACCTCGAGTACCACCTGACCACGCTGTTCCCGCCCGTGCGACCGCGCGGATGGCTCGAGCTGCGCATGCTCGACGCCGTGCCGTCCCCGTGGTGGTGCGCGGCGGTCGCCGTCAGCGCGGTGCTCGTCGGCGACTCGCGCCTCATGGCGCGCGTCGCATCCGCGCTCGCGCCGACGCGCGGCCGGTGGTCCGCCGCGGCCCGCGACGGGCTCGCCGATCCCACCTTCGCCGCGGCGGCGCGTGTGTGCTTCGACGTCGCGCTGGACGCTCTGCCGGCGGCCGGGGCGGATGCGGCCACCATCGCCGCGACCGAGGAGTTCGTGGCGCGCTACGTCGCGCGAGGCCGCTGCCCCGCCGACGACTGCCTCGACGCGTGGCGTGCCGGCCGATCGCCGCTTCCGCCGCCCGACAACGCCGGCGGGCGCCGTCTTCACGCCGTATCGATCGAGTCCGCGTGGACCTGACCGATCGCGTCGTCGACCAGCTCGGCGATGCCCGCACCCGGACGCTGGGGCTGCTCGAGCCGTTCGACGACGCCGAGCTCCGGCGCCAGGTCTCACCGTTGATGTCGCCGCTCGTCTGGGATCTCGCGCACATCGGTCACTTCGAAGAGCTCTGGCTGCTGCGCGAGCTCGCGGGGGCACCGCCGACCGATCCCCGCTACGACGACCTGTACGACGCGTTCAAGCATCCGCGTCGAGACCGCGCGCAGCTCGAGATCCTCGACCCCGATGGCGCGCGCACGTACGTCGCCGACGTCCGCAAGCGCGCGCTCGACCATCTCGCGACGGCCAGCCTCGACTCCGGTGATCCCCTGCTCGACCACGCGTTCGTGTACGGGATGATCATCCAGCACGAGCACCAGCACGACGAGACGATCCTCGCCACGATCAACCTCATGGAGCGGGAGCACCCGCATCCGGAGCTCGGCGTGGCCCGATCGGCGACGACGACCAGACCCGACTCGGGCGCCTCGGGCCGCTTCGTGCGCGTTCCGGGCGGGGCGGTGACGATCGGCAGCGACCACCCGTGGGCGTACGACAACGAGCGACCGGTGCACTCGACGACCGTCGCGCCGTTCCGGATCGCGTCGAGCCCCGTCACCAACGCGGAGTACGCGGCGTTTGTGGATGCCGGTGGGTACGACGACGCGCACGCGTGGAGCGCGCCCGGGTGGGCGTGGCGCCACGAGGACGGGCTCGAGCACCCGCTCGGGTGGCGGCGCGAGGGCGAGGGCACCTGGAGTCGGCTGCACTTCGGCCGACGTGACGAGCTCGCGGGATCGGAGCCCGTCCAGCACGTCTGCTTCCACGAAGCCGAGGCGTTCGCGCGCTGGTCGGGCGCACGGCTCCCGACGGAAGCGGAATGGGAAGCCGCGGCGACCAGCGGCGTGCTCGACGGGGTCGGACGCGTCTGGGAGTGGACCGCGTCCGACTTCCTCCCGTACGCCGGGTTCCGGGTGTTCCCGTACGCCGAGTACTCGCAGGTCTTCTTCGGCGACGAGCACAAGGTGCTGCGCGGCGGCTCGTGGGCGACGCATCCGGTCGTCGGGCGAACGACGTTCCGCAACTGGGACTACCCGATCCGCCGTCAGATCTTCTCCGGCGTCCGTCTCGCCACCGACGGCTGATCGCCGACGCCGACCCGTGTGCCGCCACCTCGTCTACGTCGGAACGCCCATCGCGCTCGGTGCCGTGTTGACCGAGCCCGAGCACTCGCTCGTCGCGCAGGCCCGGCACGCGCGCTTCCAGACGAGCGGCACCGAGAACCCCGACGGGTGGGGCGTCGGCTGGTACGACGACTCCGGGCACCCGCAGCGCCATCGGAGCGCGACGCCGATGTGGCGCGACGACCAGCTCACCGAGCTCGCGAGCAGCGTCCGGGCGGACACGGTGGTGGCCGCGGCGCGCCTCGCGTCCCCGGGGGCACCGATCGAGGAGTCCGGCAACGCACCCTTCGTCGCCGACGGCCGCTGGCTCTTCTCCCTGAACGGCATCATCGACGGCTACCGCGAGGGGATCGGTGACGACCTGCTCGCGCTGGTGTCCGAGCGGCGGCGCGCCGGCATCGAGGGCGAAGCCGACACGGAGACGCTCTTCGCCCTCGTGCTCGACCGCCTCGACGCGGGCCGACCGATGGTCGAGGCACTCATCGACGTGGTGGCGACGGTGGAAGCGCGCACGACCGGACGGCTCAACATGATCCTCAGCGAGTGGGGTGGTGCCGCGGCGACCGCGGTCGGGAACTCGCTCTTCACCAACGGGCCGCAGCTGATCGCGTCGGAGCCGCTCGACGACGACGACGATTGGCACCGAGTGGACGACCGGTCGGCGCTGACGACCGACGGCTCCGACCTCGCGGTCGTGGCGCTGTGACCCCCGAGCGCACGACGACCGATGCCGACGTGCAGGTGGACGTGCATCTCTCGGGACGCGACATCGCCGACGCGCTCGCTGCCGATGTGCGCGCCGGGCTCTCCGCGTCACCAAAGGAGCTCCCACCGAAGTGGTTCTACGACGACACCGGATCGGTGCTCTTCGACGAGATCACGCGGCTGCCCGAGTACTACCCCACGCGTGCCGAGCGCTCGATCCTCGACGCGCGCGCCGGAGAGATCGCGACGACGACCGGTGCCGACACGCTCGTCGAGCTCGGCTCCGGGACGTCGGAGAAGACGCGGCGGCTGCTGAGCGCCCTGGCCGACGCCGGCACGCTCACGCGCTTCGTGCCGTTCGACGTGAGCGAGCGGACGCTGCGCGACGCGGCGACGGCCATCGCCGACGAGTACGGCATCGACGTCCATGCGGTCGTCGGCGACTTCGAGCGGCACCTCGCGCTGCTGCCGGGCGGTGGGCGGCGCATCGTCGCGTTCCTCGGCGGCACGATCGGCAACCTCGCGCCCGACCTGCGGGCCGCGTTCCAGTCCGAGATCGCGCACGGGCTGGGTCCGGACGACTTCCTCCTGCTCGGCACCGACCTGGTCAAGGACGTCGCGCGCCTCGAGGCCGCCTACGACGACGCGGCCGGCGTCACCGCCGAGTTCAACCGCAACGTCCTGCGCGTCCTGAACCGTGAGCTCGACGCCGACTTCGATCCCGATGCGTTCGCGCACGTCGCCCGGTTCGATCGCCGAGAGGAGTGGATCGAGATGCGCCTCCGGGCGACTCGCGCCATGAGCGTGCACATCGGTGCCATCGACCTGCGCGTCGAGTTCGTCGAGGGCGAGGAGCTGCGCACCGAGATCAGCGCGAAGTTCCGGAAGGAGCGCGTGATCGACGAGCTCGACGCCGCCGGCATGGCGCTCGTCGAGTGGTGGACCGACGCCCCGGGCGACTTCGCCCTCAGCCTCGCCCGCCCGTCCCGCCCGTCCCGCCCGTCCCGCCCGAAAGCCGAGTTTTCCCTACCGTGATAGGGGAATTAGAATCGTTGGTGTGAGCACTCCCCCGGCGCTCGAGATCCAGGATCTGCACGTCGCCGTCGACGGCACCGAGATCCTGCGCGGGGTCTCTCTCGCGGTCGAGCCCGGCGCGGTGCACGCCCTCATGGGCCCGAACGGCTCGGGGAAGTCGACGCTCGCCAAGACCCTGCTGGGTGACGGCGCGTACAAGATCACCGCGGGGTCGATCCTCCTCGACGGTGAGGACGTCACCGCGCTCGCGACCGACGAGCGCGCCGCTCGAGGCATGTTCCTCGGGTTCCAGCATCCCGAGGAGATCCCCGGAGTGAGCGTCTTGAACTTCCTCCGCCAGTCGATGGCCGCGCGCAAGGGCATCGCCGACCTGTCGGTGCTCGAGGTGCGCATGGCGCTGCTCGAGTGGACCGCCAAGCTCGGCATGGACGAGCGCTTCACCGAGCGGTACCTCAACGAGGGCTTCTCGGGCGGCGAGAAGAAGCGCAACGAGATCCTCCAGATGGCGATGCTCGAGCCCGAGATCGCGATCCTCGACGAGACCGACTCGGGCCTCGACATCGACGCGCTCCGGGTCGTCGCCGGCGGCATCGAGCTCGTGCGCGAGGCACGCCCGAGCCTCGGGATCCTCCTGATCACTCACTACCGCAAGATCCTCGAGTACCTCACCCCTGACCGCATCCACATCCTCCTCGACGGTCGCGTCGTCGCATCCGGGGGCACCGAGCTCGTCGACGAGCTCGAACGCTCCGGCTTCGACGCGTTCCGCGCCGCCGCCGCATGAGCGCGCTCGACGTCGCCCGCATCCAGGCCGACTTCCCGATCCTCAAGCGCCAGGTGCACGGCAAGCGCCTCGTGTACCTCGACTCCGCGTCGTCGGCCCAGAAGCCGCAACAGGTGCTCGACGCGATGGACCGCATCTACCGCGAGTCGTACGCGAACGTGCACCGCGGCGTGTACACGATCGCCGAGGAGGCCACCGCCGCGTACGAGGCGGCACGCGGCAAGGTCGCGCAGCTGCTCGGTGGGGCCACCCACGAGATCGTCTTCACCAAGAACGTCACCGAGGCGATCAACCTCGTCGCGCGCACCTGGGGCCGGGACAACCTTCGCGACGGCGACGTCATCGTCCTCACCGAGATGGAGCACCACGCGAACATCGTTCCGTGGCACATGCTCGCGGCCGAGCGCGGCGTCGAGCTCCGCTGGATCCCGCTCGCCGACGACTACCGACTCGACCTGAGCAACCTCGAGCAGCTCCTCGACGGGGCGAAGCTCCTGTCCGTCGCCTCCGTGTCGAACGTCCTCGGCACGATCAACGACGTCCGCACGCTCGCGGACGCCGCGCACGCGGCCGGCGCGCTCGTGCACGTCGACGCGGCCCAGGCCGTGCCGCACATGCCCGTCGACGTGGCCGCCTGGGACGCCGACTTCGTGGGCTTCACCGGGCACAAGATGCTCGGCCCGAGCGGCATCGGTGGGTTCTGGGCCCGCGCCGAGCTGCTCGAGGCGATGCCGCCGTTCCTCGGCGGCGGCGAGATGATCCGCGACGTCACCGTCGACGGGTTCACGACCAACGACGTGCCGTGGAAGTTCGAAGCGGGGACGCCGCCGATCGCCGAGGCCGCGGGTCTGGGCGCCGCGGTCGACTACCTCCAGGCGCTCGGTCTCGATGCCGTCCGTCAGCACGAGGTCTCGCTCACCCGGTATGCGCTCGACGCGCTCACGAGCCGGTTCGGTGAGCGCCTCACGATCTACGGCCCGCGCGACCTCGACCACCGTGGCGGCGCGGTGTCGTTCCTGTTCGGCGACATCCACGCGCACGACGTCTCCCAGGTCGTCGACCAGGAGGGGGTCTGCGTGCGCGCCGGCCACCACTGCGCGAAGCCGCTGATGCGCGTGCTCGGCGTCCCGGCGACGACGCGCGCGTCCGTCTACGTGTACAACGATGAGTCCGACGTCGATGCGCTCGTCGACGCACTGGCGCGCGCCGAAGAGCTCTTCAGGATCTAGGGGCAGACGATGGCCGGGCTCGAAGACCTCTACCGCGAGATCATCCTCGACCACTACCGCGCGCCGCGGAACCGGGGTGAGCTCCCGGTGCCACCCGCGCACCGGGTCGAGGGCTTCAACCCGCTGTGTGGCGACGAGGTCATCCTCTATCTCGACGTCGCCGACGGCGTCGTCCGCGACATCCGCACCGAGGGCCAGGGGTGTTCGATCAGCCAGGCGTCGACCTCGATGATGAGCGCGGCCGTCAAGGGCAAGCCGCTCGACGAGGCGCGCCGCGTCATCCAGGCGTTCAAGGCCCTGATGTCGATCCACGAGTCCCAGCTGGAGGGGGCCGCTGCCGACGGCGACGGCGGTGCCCCGGGCGAGTCCGGGCTCGACGGCGTCCGCCTCGGCGACCTCGAGGCCCTCCAGGGCGTGGTGAAGTTCCCCGTCCGCATCAAGTGCGCCACCCTCGCCTGGAACACGCTCCAGCAAGGCCTCGCCGAGACCGAGGCCGGGACCGAGCCCTGACGATCGACATCATCCGATCGTCATCAACGCGCCACGGGCATAGCCATGCCGCGGGGTACGTTGGACCGAGGGACACCGAGAGGAGCTCAACCCGATGGATCAGATGGTGATGACCGCGCTCTTGACCACACGGATCGACGAGGCCCTTGAGCAGTACCGCGGCCGAGAGATGGTCACGGCGTCCGAGATGACCGACCTGCTCCTCGATTTGCGTCTCATGCTCTTCGCCGCCGATGAAGAGGCGGCCACCGCCGCACCCTGACGCACCCCGCTTGCTCGCGTCGGACCCCGGGACAATCCCGGGGTTCGACTCGTTCTAGGCTCAGAGTCCGATGCCGCCCGCGAGCCCCCCGCGTCCGCCCGGCCCGCACGGCCCTGGCGACCCCCGGCGTCGTCCACCCCGCCCCGGTGGCCCCCCTGGCCCCGGTCGTCTCGAAGGCCCCGGCGGCCTCGAAGGCCCACCGCCCGGCCCCGGCCAAGGTCGTCCGCGCGACCCGCGCGATGCCCCGCGCCCCACTCGAGCGCCCAAGCCGCGCGCCGACGCACCCGCACCGAACGACCCCACCGCCGAGACGACGCGCGCCGCACCGGGCGGGGCGACGCCGCGCCCTCCCCGCGAGGGTTCGAGCACGGGCGCAGCCGCCGACGGCGGCGGTGCCGCCGGTCGCACCGCTCGCCGCGCCGCCGCGCGCACGCGCTCGAAGCGCCGCGCGTTCGCGCTCGGCGCCGCGATCGTCCTCCTCGCCGGTGGCGTCGCGGCGTTCGCGCTGTCGTCGGGTGGCTCCACCGCGAAGACCGCGCTCCGCGGGAAGGCCGTCGGGCAGACGCCCGCGACCGCTCCCACCTTCGAGGCGTTCACCACGGTCACCACCGCGGTGCCCGAGCTCGTCGCGTACGCCGAGCCATCCGACTCGGCCCAGGTCGTGAGCAAGTTCACCGACAAGACCGAGTACGGCCTCCCCCGCACGCTGCTCTCGATCGGCGAGCAGGACGGCTGGTACAAGACATTGCTGCCGATGCGGCCGAACGGCTCGACCGGATGGGTGCGCGCCGCCGACGTGACGCCGGGCTCCACCACCTACGAGATCAAGATCAGCCTC
This sequence comes from Acidimicrobiia bacterium, assembly GCA_040902705.1. Classification (GTDB taxonomy): domain Bacteria; phylum Actinomycetota; class Acidimicrobiia; order IMCC26256; family PALSA-555; genus DATBSK01. The sequence goes on from JBBDWT010000142.1 coordinate 18,803, forward strand.
TCGCAGCACAAGCTCTGGCTCACCGAGTCGGGGAACCCCGTGCTCGACGCGGCGATCGTGATCGGCAAGCCGGAGACACCGACGCCGGTCGGCAAGTACTACATCACCGACCCGGTCGATCTGCAGTCCCGACCCAACGGCGCGTACGGCGCGTACGCGCTCGGCATCTCCGGCTACTCCGAGGTGCTCAAGACGTTCAACGGCGGACCGGGCCAGATCGCGGTCCACGGTGGCGCATGGGAAGGCCAGCTCGGCACCGACGTGTCGAACGGGTGCATCCGCGTGCTGAACGACGTGATCCTGCAGATCGCGAAGACCGTGCCGCTCGGCACGCCCTTCATCGTCGAGGCGTAGCGCCTCCACGCGCCCGTCACCCATCCCGCGACTGGCCGCAGGCTACCGACGGGTACGATCGCGCACCTCATGGTGCGTCGAGCCTTCTCCACGAAGATCGTCATGAGCCTCGTGCTCGCGTTCCTCGTCGTCGGCGGTGTGATGGTCGCCGGCGCCGTCCTGCGCGACGAATCGTCGTCGAACGCCTCGTCCCCGTCCGAGACCACGACCACCGCGTCGACCGGACCGACCACCACGACCACGACGATCCCGCCGACGACCACCACGACGCTCCCCGCGCTCGTGCAGCCGGCGGCGCAGTCGCTGCCCGAGCTCCCGCCCGGCGGCATCGGCAACGGGTCGATCGGCCCGATCGTCGGCGCGTACCAGCAGCGGCTCATCGACCTGAAGCTCGACCCGGGCCCCGTCGACGGCACCTACGGCCAGGAGACGGTCTTCGCGGTGCAGGCGATCCAGAAGATGGCGGGCCTGCCGATCTCGGGCCGAATCGACTACCCCGAGCGGGTCCAGCTCGAGAACTTCAAGTACAACCCGCCGATCCACCCGGACGGGGAGCCGAACCGCACGGAGATCGACATCGGCCGGCAGGTGATCACGCTGTACCAGAACTACCAGCCGCTGCTGATCACCACGACCTCGACCGCGAGCGGCGAGACGTTCTGCTACGTCACGCCCAAGCGGGCGCCGACGCAGCGCATCTGCGAGGTCGCGACGACGCCGAACGGCAAGTACTCGTACTACTTCTTCTACGACGGCTGGCAGGACGGCGACCTCGGAGAGCTCTACAACCCCTATTACTTCTTCAAGGGGCGGGCGATCCACGGCTACGACTCGGTGCCGGTGACGCCCGCATCCCATGGGTGCACCCGCATCCCGATGCACATCGCGACCTACTGGCACACGCTCGTCCACGACGGTGAGCCCGTCTACGTCGACGGCGGCCCCGCCAACGGCGAAGAGATCGTCTCCAGCCAATCGATCTGAGGCACTTCGGCTCTTCGGCAGGTGGGCGAGACTGTCGGGATGGAGACACTGCTGGCGGGGCGCGCGTTCCTCGAGGGGCCGCGATGGCAC
>JBBDWT010000143.1:0-19964 GCA_040902705.1 Acidimicrobiia bacterium
GAGACCAGGTACTCGGGGCCGGGCGGGAGGACGAGCGCGACGACGGATCCCTCACCGATCCCTCGCCGGGCGAGGCCCGCGGCCACCTCGTCGGAGCACCGGTCGAGGGCCGAGTACGACAGCGACCACCCGGACTCGACGACGTAGGCGGGCGAAGCGCCGAAGCGTGCGGCGGCCTCGCGTAGGGTTGCAGCGAGCATGGCGGTGCCTTCGAGGTCGGCCCCCGTGTCGGCCGCGACCGCGGTGTGATCATGGTGATCGTGACGCCAGGCGTCGCGGCCGTGCGTGTGGGGGATGCGGTGCCGGCATCGTACAAGTCGCAGCGGAACAAGCCCGATGGCGTGAACGAGACGGCGGGGACGCCTGCGTTGCAACGCGAGCTGCGGGCACAGGGAAAGCGGACCATGCGTCGGCTGCTCGAGGCCGGGCTCCGTGTCTTCGCCCGCCGCGGCTACCACGCCGCACGAGTCGACGACATCGTCCGTGCGGCCCGGACGTCGCACGGCACGTTCTACCTCTACTTCGCGAACAAGGAAGATCTGCTCCGTGCGCTCGCAGTCGACTGTGCGCACGAGCTGACGGAGATGGCCGACACGATCGGCCCCATCGGTCCCGACGACGGCGGCCGCGCCGAGCTGCGCAGCTTCATGGAGCGCTTCCTCGGCACCTACCGCCGCTACGGGCCGGTGATCCGGGCCTGGATGGAAGACCAGGTCGGGGACCGAGACATCGACCGGCTCGGGGTGAAGGCGTTCACCGCCATCGGTGACCGGCTGGGCCAGCGCATGCGCGAGGCCGGCGTCGAGATCGCCGCCGACGAGCGCGCGGCGGTGGGCGCGCTCATGGCGATGCTGGAGCGCGTCAGCTACGGGGTCGCGTCGGGACGCTTCGTCGAGGACGACGACGCGCTGCTCGACACGCTCACCACGATCGTGCACCGAGGGTTCTTCGGCGCCAGCCGCTGACTGCGACCGCCTCGTCTGATGGCCCGGGTCAGCCGCGGCGCTGGGCGTCGATGCCGGGGTTGGTCGTCTTGAACGCGTAGCGGTTGAGGATGTGCCCGACCTGGGCAGGATCCCACTGGGTGGGGTTCCCTTCCTTGTCGGCGGAGAAGAACTCCTCGCCCATCTGCCATGGCTCGTAGATGCAGAGCGAGTTGCCGACCATCCGGAGCACCTGGCCCGACACCGGCTTGGAGTCGTCGGATGCGAGCCAGACGACGGCCGGTGCCGAGTTGCCCGGGTTCATCCGGTCGAACTCGGCGTAGTCCTCCGGGTTCTTGATCTCGATGTCCTTCATCGCCTGGCCGACCATGCGGGTGAAGCCGCCCGGGCCGATGCAGTTGGCGCGCACGCCGTAGCGGACGAGCTCGAGGCTCGCGATGATCGTCATGGCGGCGATGCCGGCCTTCGCCGCGCCGTAGTTGATCTGGCTCGCCTGGCCCTGGAGGCCGGCGCTCGAGACCGTGTTGATGATCGACGCGCTCGGCTGGCGACCTTCCTTCGACTCGTTGCGCCAGTGCGCGGACGCGTGCTGCATCGTGTTGAAGGCGCCGTACATGTGGACCTTCACGACCGTGTCGAAGTCCTCCGGCGACATCGAGAACATCATCCGGTCGCGGAGGACGCCGGCGTTGTTGACGAGCACGTCGAGGCGCCCGAACGCGTCGATCGCCGCCGTGACGATCTTCCCGGCGCTCTCGTAGTCGGCGACGCTGTCGTAGTTGGCGACCGCCTCGCCGCCGCGGCCCTGGATGACCTTCACGACCTCGTCCGCGACCTTGGCGTCGGCGCCTTCGCCGGTGACGGAGCCCCCGAGGTCGTTGACGACGACCTTGGCGCCGTGATCGGCGAGCAGGACTGCCTCACCCCGCCCCACGCCGTTCCCCGCGCCGGTGACGATCGCCACCTTGCCGTCGAGCATTCCCCCCATTTGCGCGTTCCTCCGTATCGACCGCAGACTGACGCCAAACCTGACGTGGGCGTCACCGTACCTCTGCCGACGCGTCGCCCGTCAAGCGGCGGCCCCGGCGGAGGTGCAGGGTGTCGGCGCCAGGACCGAAGTCTCGACCGAGGGGGAACGGCGCGAATGGCCGTCGACACGAGCGTGATCGGGAAGCCGACCGGAGCCCACAAGGTCCGGATCGAACGTGGGCCGGTGGGGTTCTTCGCGAGCAGCCTCCTCGACGAGAACCCCGTGTACCACGACCCGGACGCGGCCTCGGACGCGGGGTTCGACGCGATCCCCGCACCGCCGACGTTCACGTTCGCGATGCAGCACATGGGTGCCTTCGGCGAGCTGCAGCCGCCCGACCCGACGCAGGGCGCGAACCCGATGCACGGGGTGATGGGCGACCTCTACGCCAAGGGTGCGCTGATCCTGCACGGCGAGCAGGAGTTCCAGTACCACCGCCCGGTCGTCGTCGGTGACGTGCTGTCGGGCGAGGGCAAGGTCGTCGACATCTACGAGAAGGACACCGACAGCGCCGTGATGACCTTCATCGTCGTCGAGACGGTGTGGAGCGACGACGCGACCGGCGAGCCCGTGGTGACCGAGAGGTTCAACCTCATCGGCCGGACGAAGAAGTAGTGACCATGGGACGACTCGACGACAAGGTCGCGATCATCACCGGTGCGGGCCAGGGGATCGGCCTCGCGTACGCGCAGCGCTTCCTCGACGAGGGCGCGAAGGTCGTGGTCGCGGAGGTGAACCCCGAGCGCGCCGCGGCCGGCATGGCGACACTCGAGGGCAAGGGCGAGGCGATCCTCGTCGAGACCGACATCTCCGATCCCGCGTCGGCTGACGCGTGCGCGGCCGCGGCGAAGGACGCCTTCGGTCGCATCGACGTGCTGATCAACAACGCCGCGATCTACCACGACATCGACAACGCGAACGCCGACTACGACTACCTGCTCAAGATCATGGGCGTGAACCAGCACGGCGCGTGGCTGATGGGGCGCGCCGTCGCGCCGACGATGGTCGAGCAGGGCTGGGGCCGCATCATCAATCAGTCGTCGGGTGCCGCGTACTCGTACATGTTCCCGCCGATGGACGAGTTCCACGGGCTGGGCAACTTCAGCTACTCGATCACCAAGTGGGGGATCGTCGGCCTCACGAAGTTCATGGCCGCGCAGCTCGGGCAGTACAACATCACGGTCAACTGCATCGCCCCGGGCGTCACGATGACCGAGGCGACCAAGAAGGTCGTCCCGGAGATGTTCATCGGCGGGATGACCGCGATGACGGCCATGAAGAAGACGCTCGAGCCCGAGGACCTCGCGGGTGCGGCCGTGTTCTTCGCCAGTGAGGACGCCCGCTTCTGCACCGGCCAGACCCTCGTCATCGACGGCGGTCTCTCGATGCCCGCGTAGCTCCGCGTCACCCCGCCCGAACTGGAGAGCGTGGACCCCGGAATCCGGGGTCGTGGCTCTCCAGAACGGAGGGGCTGGGGGAGAGGCGGGCGCTATTCGACGGCGCCTTCGTCTTTGAGGCGCTGCTGCTCCTCTGCTGAGAGGCCGAGGAGGTCGGTGAGGATCTGGTCGGTGTCCTGGCCGAGGGTGGGGCCGGCGCGGTCGTAGCCGCTCGGTGCCTCGGACAGCCGGAAGCCGTTGTGCTCGTAGAGGCCGGCGCCCATGAACGCGTGGGTGAGGGGCACGAAGTGCTCCCGCGCCGCGAGCTGGGGGTCGGCGGCGAGGTCGCCGAAGTCCTGGACCGGGACGCCTTCGAGTCCGGCGGCCTGGACGGTGTCGGCGACCTCGGCCCGGGTGAGGTCGCGCGTCCACGCGCCGACGGCTGCCTCGACCCCGTCGACGCGTGCGAGGCGCGCGTCGAACGTCGCGAGTGACGGGTCGTCGACGCCGATGATCGACGCGAGGCGGGCCCACTCCTCGTCGGTCCAGCAGGCGACGGCGACCCAGCGATCACCGACATCGCCTTCGTCCGCGCACGGGAACGCGCCGTGCGGGACCGCGAGGTCGGACCGGTTCCCGTCGCGCGTGCCGATGGTGCCGTCGGCCTGCGCCGCGAGCAGCCATGGAGAGAGCGACCAGGTTCCCGACTCCACCTGCGACAGATCCAGGTACACGCCGTTCCCGGTGCGCTCTCGGTAGTGCAGTCCCGCGGCGAGAGCCGCGGCGACGTAGCGCGGTGCCAGCGAGTCGGTGATCGTCGCGTACGGGCCGACGGGCTCGAGATCCGGCCAGCCGGTGAGCCAGTTGTAACCCGACAACGCGGCACCCTGACCGCCGAACCCGGGGTAGTCCTTGTGGGGACCGAACTGCCCGTTGAGGCACGCGCTGATCATCACGAGGTCGGGCTTGATCGCGGCGAGCGTGTCGTAGTCGAGGCCGAACCCCTTCATCGCCCGCGGTGCGTAGTTCTCCGCGACCGCGTCGGCCCACTCGACGACGAGGCGCTTCACGATCTCGACCGACTCGGGGTGCTTGAGGTTGAGCGTGAGGTTGCTCTTGCCGACGTTGAGCCCGTCGTACATCGGCGCGCCCTCGAGGCCGTGCGGGTTGTCAGGCCCGAGCGCGTACACGCGGAGAAAGTCGGGTCGGGTGCGCGACTCGATCCGCAGCACGTTCGCGCCGTGCTCGACGAAGTACCGGGTGGCGATCGGGCCCGCGGCGCCCGAGCCCAGCTCGATGATGTTGACGCCGTCGTATGCGGGGCGACCGGCAGTCCAGCGCTTGCCCATCGCGGGGCGCGCGTGGTCGGCGAACGAGACGGCGGATCCGGCGGGAGGACCGGACCGCTCGGGCGCGGGGGAGCGAGGCGCCACCGGCGCCGCCTGGTCGTCGTGCGAGCGGACCTGCACGAAGGCGACCGGGAACTGCTCGACCTCGCCGAGCGGCGCGAAGAACCCACGTGCGGCGAGCTGCGTGCTGGCGAGGATCTCGCGCGGCGAGTTGGCGGGAGCGAGCATCAGGTTCGTCTCGCACGCGAGGTCGTAGAGCTCCTGCATGGTGTGGCGCGCGAAGTACTCCCCGATGGGCACCTCGACGGCGCGCAGGACGTCCTCGGGTGCGTGGTTCGGCGACCACTCCGCCCAGTCCCGGGCCTCGAGCGCCGAGGCGTCGATGCCGTCGTCGGCGACCGCCTTGGTGATGATCTCGAGCGACGGCACCCGCGCCTTGCCCCCGCGCAGCCCGAACGAGACCCAGCCGTCGGATGTCGGCCAGATCTCGCGGGTACGGCCGATGTGCGCGCCGAGGCGCTTCCCGCGGAAGCCTGACTGCTCGAAGCGCGCCGGTGCGCACATGTTCGCGACGTCGACGCACTCCTGCATCGACAGGTCGATGCGATGGGGATGCCCGGTCCAGAGCGCGGTGAGCACCGCGAACGCGGCCTCACCGCCCGTGTGTGCGTAGCCGGACGGCTCGGTGCAGCGCACCGGTGGCCGGTCGGGATCGCCGGTGGAGTACATGTTGCCGCTCGCGGCGAGCACCCCGAGATCCGACGCGCGCCACGACGAGCGCGGGCCGGTGAGGCCGAACGGCGTGACGCTCAACCACACGGCATCGGATGCGCGTGCGGGATCGAGCTCGAACGCGCCGGGGAAGCCGGGGGTGTCGATGACGGCGTCCGCGGTCCGCAGCAGCGCGTCGAGCCGGGGATCGTCGGGTCCCCCGACATCGAGCGAGCGCTTGCCCGCGGCCCACGCCGTCCACCGGTGCGGCTGTGCTCGCAACGGGTGGCCGCCGGGCGGCTCGACGACGACGACGTCGGCACCGAGGTCGGCCAGCACGCGCCCCGCGATCGCCGCCGGCTCGCCGGCCAGATCGACGACGCGCAGTCCGTCGAGCAGTGTGTGCACCTGCCGATTCCTCCTCCTGGATGGGGTCGCTCTCTCGGCGGCGGGGTACCCGCCGCCGCCCTCGGGGCGTTCACTCCCCGTCCGCGTTCCCTGACGGCACTTTCCCTGACGCCGGCGTCAGCCTAGTTTCGGGGCTTGTGAGCACCATGCGGATCGTCGATGCCGACTGCCACATCCTGGAGCCACCCGACATTTGGACGAACTGGCTGCCGGAGAAGTACCAGGACCGGGCGCCGCAGCTCGTGAAGGACCCCCAGGGGGGTGACGCCTGGCGCACGGCGGTCGGCGGTGACGCCGACCCGATCGGGCTCGTGTCGACGCCGGGCATGCCGTTCGACCAGTTCCGCTGGTTCGGCGTCACGTACGAGGAGGCGCGCAAGGGTTGCTACAACGGGACCGCGCGCCTCGAGGACATGGATCACGACGGCGTCTGGGCGGAGGTGCTCTTCCCGCCGCAGCGCACGATGAGCCACTTCCTGGGTGACGACGACGACGACTTCGTGCTCGCGGGCGTCGAGGCGTACAACAACTTCCTGTTCGAGGAGTTCTGCGCACCGGACCCGCGTCGGCTGATCGGCCTCGCCCAGGTGCCGTCCCTCGGGATCGACGCCGCGGTGGACGCGCTGCGCGCGGCGAAGGCGCGCGGCGCGAAGGGCGTCATCATCTCGAACTGGCCGTCGGGCGGTGAGAGCCTCTCCGACGACGACGACCCGTTCTGGGCCGCGGCGGTCGATGAGGGCCTCCCCGTCTCCGTGCACATCAACATCATCAGCCGCGCGCAGCGCTCGGCCGGGCGCAAGGCCGCGGCCCGTTCCGGCAACGCGCTGTACGACATGAGCAGCACCGCGGCGCGCGCGAAGGCCATCGGCTCGATGAGCCACGTGTTCTCGATGACTGCGGGCGCGATCACCCAGATGCTGTTCGGCGGCGTGTTCGAGAGGTTCCCCGAGCTGCAGATGTGCTGGATCGAGACGGGCGTGGGCTGGCTGCCGCACATGCTCGACTCGATCGACGACCGCTACTGGCGGAACCGCTCGTGGGGCCAGCTGTCGATCACCGAGCCGCCCTCGTACTACTGGCACCGGAACAACGCGGCGACGTTCATCACCGATCGATCGGGCATCGCGCTGCGACACGCGGTCGGGGTCGACAACATGATGTGGTCGAGTGACTATCCCCACCACGGCAACGACTGGCCGTACTCGCGCAAGGTCATCGACGAGACGATGGGCCACGTCCCGGCGGACGAGCGCGCCAGGATCGTCGGCGCCAACGCGACGCGCATCTGGCACCTCGACGCCTAGCGCGTCGACGCGTGGTCGCGCCCTATGCGTCGGCTGGCGGTGCCGCCTCGATCACGCCGCGCTCGATCGCGCCGAGCGTGAGTCGCTGGATCGTCCGCTGATGGGTGTAGTCGACGAGGCGACGGGCGATCGGGAGGATCTCGGGTGCGTGCTGGGCCGACGCGGTCTGGAACCGCAGGAGCTCGTCGCCCTCCCAGTCGAGCTCGCCGCCGCCGGTGAACAGCTCGACGATGCTGCGTTGGGTCGCTTCGATCCCGACGGCGTAGGTGCGTGCGAGCTCGACGACAGCCTTGCGGGGGAGCCCGAGCGCGTGCAGCTCCGCCAGCGCGCGGAGCAGATCGAGGTCGTCGCCGTCGTAGGCGTCGCGCCCGTACTCCGCGGGCTCGCGCAGCAGGCCCGCGGCGCGGACGTCGGCGACGAGCTCGGCGTCGATGCCCGAGCGCTCGACGACCTCCTCGAGGGTGTAGGTACCGCCCTCGATGTCGCCGAAGATGCCCTCGACGACGCCACCGCCGGCATCGCTGATGACGGCCCGGATCGCGGCGAGTGAGAAGCGCCGGGCCTGGAGGTCCTTGATGCGGTCGAGCCGCTCGAGGTGCTCGGGGCCGTAGAGGTTGACCCGTCCCGCCCGCTCGGCGGGCGGCATGAGGCCCTCGCGCTGGTAGTAGCGGATGGTGTCGACGGTGACGTCGGCGCGGCGAGCGAGATCGTCGATGCGCCAGCAGCCGCCTGTCGGCGCCGGGCCCGGTTCGGAACCGGGAGGCGGCGCACCGTCCTGTGACATCCGTCACCATCCTTGACAGCAACTACCCTAAGAGTAGATACTCACAAAGTCAATACAGCACGATCTTGTGCACGAAAGAACAGGGAAGCAGGACGCGATGTCGACACCGACGAGCATCGAGCGGGAACGAGCACTGGCTTGGATCGCCCGCCAGCTCCGCTGGGAGCGGGCGCTGGCCGACCTCCGCGCCGGCGATCAGGTGGCTCGCAAGGCCGCCTGAGCTCCCCGCACCCCTTGATCTGACGCCACAGCGAGGGCGGATCACCCCCCGATCCGCTGCCGCAGGTGTCCGTGCGAGACCCGGTCCTGCCCCCCAGGACCGGGTCTCGTTGTGTCCGGGCTCGTTCAGCGACGCACCCAGCGGGGCAGGGTGACGTCGTCGACCAGCTGGAAGACGACCTGCACCGCAGCGCCGATCTCGATCGTCGCGGGGTCGACGTCGCCGATGCCCCCGTCGGGCGTGGCGAGCAGGTTCCCGACCATCCGCAGCGTCGGGTCCTCGTCGAGCGTCACGATGATCACGTTGTACGGCGCGAGCTCCGAGTACGCGGGGAGCAGGGGTGGGTGCGGCACGACGAACGACCAGATCGTGCCGAGGCCCGAGACCGGCGCCCACCGCACGTCGATCGAGCGACAGCGCGGGCACATCGGACGCGGCGGGAAGCGCGGGGCGTCGCACGCACCACAGCGTTGCACGAGCAGCTCGTGGCGCGCCGTCCCCGCCCAGAACTCCGCACCGTCCTCGCTCTCGACGTCGGGCAGCAGCAGACCGGTGGCAGTGATCACGTCTTGCTCGCTGGGATCGTCCGCATCAGTTCCTCAGCAGGATCGCGCTCGTCGGCACGCCCTCGCCGCTGGTCACGAGACACGTGTCGGCACCGTCGACCTGCGCAGTCGACGTGCCGCGCATCTGCCGGACGCCTTCGAGCACGAGGTTGAACCCGTGCACGTACGCCTCCGACATGCCACCGCCGCTCGTGTTGGTCGGCAGGCGACCGTCGGGCCACTCGAGCGCCCCGTCCTCGGTGAACGCGGCGCCCTCGCCGCGCCCGCAGAAGCCGTACCCCTCGAGCGACAGCGGGACGAGCGGGCTGAACGCGTCGTAGATCTGTGCGACCTTCACGTCGTCGGGGCCGAACTCGGCGTCGTGCCAGAGCCGCCCGGCGGCGGCCCAGGACGGACCCTTCAGCGGATCGTCGTTGAAGTAGTTCGTCATCGTCTGGTGCTGCGGCGGCAGGCCCTGCGCGCCCGTGTGCACGTAGACGGGCGTGTGCGGGAGGTCGGCGGCCCGCCCCGCTCCCACCATGACGATGGCGAGCGCGCCGTCGGTCTCGAGGCAGTTGTCGAAGAGGCACAGCGGCTCGGAGATCCACCGGGCCTCCATGTACTGCTCGCGCGTCAGCGTCTTCTCGTACATCGTCGCGTTCGGGTTCTGGTTCGCGTGCTTCCGGAACGCGAGCGCGACGTTGGCGAGGTGGTCGCGCGTCGCGCCGAACTCGTAAATGTAGCGGCGCGTGAGCATCGCGACCTCGTCAACGGGCCGCAGCATGCCGAAGGGTCGGCTCCACTGCTGGTGGTCGCTCAGTCGTTGCGGCACCTGCGCCCACGGCCGGCTCCCCTTGGACGCGCGCTTGCGGGCCCGCCACGCGACCGCGACCTCGCACTGGCCCGTCGCGATCGCCATCGCCGCCTGGAGGACGACACCACACCCGGCACCCCCGCCGTAGCCCACCTGCGAGAAGAAGGTGATGTCGCCGAGCCCGACGTTGCGAGCGACATCGACCTCGCGGTTGGGCTCCATCGTGAACGACGCGAGCCCGTCGACCTCGGCGGGCGCGATCGCGGCGTCGTCGAGCGCGGCGGAGATCGCCTGGCACGCGAGCGAGAGCTCGGTGTCGGCGAGACCCTTGCCGAAGGCGGTCTGCCCGATCCCGACGATCGCGACCTTGTCCCGGAGGACGGAGTCGGCCACTACCAGCCCTTGAACTCGGTGGGGCGCCGCTCGATGAAGCTCGCAACGCCCTCGGTCGAGTCGTCGGTGCCGGCGACGAGCTCGACGTACAGGGCCTCCTCCTCGAACGCCGTCGCCCGGTCGACGTCGAGCGACCGGTTGAGCAGTCGCTTGGCGAAGCCGATTGTCTTCGTCGGACCCTGGGCGAGGCGCGTCGACCACTCCGTCGCCGCCGTCGCCAGCTCGGCACCGGGCACGACCCGGTTGACGAGTCCGATGCGCTCGGCGTCGGCCGCCGAGAGGTCGTCGCCGAAGAACACGAGCTCCTTCGCCTTCTGTAGGCCGACGAGGCGGGGGAGGAGGTACGTGCCGCCCCCGTCGGGGATCAGCCCGCGGCGGACGAACACCTGGATGATCCGCGCGGTGTCGGCCGCGATGACGAGGTCGGACGCGAGCACCATCGCTGCGCCGCCGCCGGCCGCGGTGCCGTTGAGCGCGCAGAGGATCGGCTTGTCGCAGTCGAGCATCGTCCCGATGAGGCGCTGGATCCCGGTCTTGATCATCCGAGTGGCCTCGCCGACGGGTCGCTCCGGCGCGCCCGCGGGTCGGGGCGCGGGCGCGGCGCGCCCCGCGCGCAGGTCGGCACCGGTGCAGAAGTGCTTCTCGCCGGCGGCCGTCAGCACGATCGCGCGGACGTCGAACGAGCCGTTCGCGTCCGTCAGGTGCTCGATCATCCGGTTGCGCACGGCGGGGGTGATGGCGTTCCCCGCATCCGGACGGTTCAGCGTCAGCAACAGCACATGGTCACGGATCTCCGCGAGGAGCTCCTGGTCGACGTCGACCTCGTTCACGGCATCACTCACGGTCGGTCACTTCCTCACTATCAGAGCATCAAGGGCGACCGCTCCGTGCGGCCGCACCACCAACGGGTTCACATCGAGCTCACCGAGCTGCACGTCCGACTCGGGGGAGGAGAGGTCCGTTGCCAGCCGCTGGACGGACATGATCGTGTCCACGAGCGCGTCGACGTCGGCCGGCTGCGCGCCTCGCACCCCGTCGAGGAGGGGTCGTCCGGCCAGCTCACCGAGCATCCGGCGCGCCTCGGCCCGACCGAAGGGCGGCACCCGGAACGTGACGTCGCCGAGCACCTCGACGAGGACGCCGCCCAGGCCGGCCATCACGACGGGACCGAACAGTGCGTCCTGTGAGACGCCGACGACGGTCTCGATCCCGCCGGCGATCTGCTCGCAGACCAGGACGCCGTCGAGTCGGCCCCCGGGGCCCACGGCGCGGCGGGCCGCGCGGGTGAGCTCGTCGTACGCGGTACGCACCTCGGTCGGGCCGGACACGCCGACGCGAACCAGGCCGAGGTCGCTCTTGTGCTCGAGCTCCGGCGCGCACGCCTTCATCACGACGGTACGTCCGCGCGCGCCGGCAAGCGCGCGTGCGGCGCGCCCGGCTGCCGCTGCGCTCGTGCAGAGCGTGTCGCGGGTCGTCCGGACCCCGTAGAGCTTCAGGAGGCGCTTCGCGTCGTGCTCCGAGAGCGCGGCGCCGGGCTGGGCGAGGGCGAGGATGCGGCGAGCCCGGGCCGCAGTGGCCGTTGGGCGGCGCGCGGCGCCGGGGAACGGCGAGCGATATCGGCGGGCGAACTGCCAGTAGTCGACGTGCGCGCGCATCGCGGCGACGCAGTTGCCGAACGTGCGGAACACCGGGAGCCCGCCGTCGAGCAGGACGCGGTAGTACGTGTCGTCGGTGCCCGGGGGCGAGCCCCAGACGACGAAGATCGGTTTCGTCGTGGTGCGCGCGACCTCGACGAGGTCGTGCGTGAACGGCTTGCTGAACATCTCGACGGCGCCCGTGATGGGGACGACGAGCATGTCGATGTTCGGGTCGGCGAGGATCGCGTCCAGGATCCGACGACCGCGCTCGTCGGCCACGGGCGGCCCGCCGGAGTCGATCGGGTTCGAGACGCGCAGGTAGGCCGGGATCAGCCCGTCGTGGAGCAGCCGCTGTGTCGTCGCGCCGAGCGCCGGGATCCGCAGCCCGGCCGCGGCGACGAGGTCGGCCATGTGCGCACCCGTGCCGCCCGAGATCGCGTAGACGGCGACGCCCGGGCCGCGCGCACCCCACGTGGTGGGCGACGCCGGTCGGGTGCGCGCGAACGACGCGGACGTCTCGAGCAGCTCGTCGAGACCGTCGACTCGCGTGATGCCGTACTGGCGGAACGCGGCCGAGACCACGCGGTCGGACCCCGCGAGGTGGCCGGTGTGCGCTTTGGCCATCGACGCGCCCTCGTCCGTGCGGCCCACCTTCACGCACACGATCGGCTTGCCGGCGCGCGCCGCGTGGTCTGCGGCCAGCATCAGCGATCGGCCGTCGGTGAAGCCCTCGATGTAGGCGGCGATCACGCCGACCTCGGGCTGGTCGGCGAAGTACCGCACGAAGTCGGCGAACTCGAGGTCGACCTCGTTGCCGGTCGGCGCCCAGTGCGACAGCCGGATCCCGAGCTCCTGGCCCTGGAACACCGGCCGTCCCTGGTGCCCGCTCTGGGTGACGAGCGCGATCGATGGCCCCGCCAGATCGGTGCGGAAGTCCTCGAACGCGTTGAGGTTCGTGTTCGGCCCGAGGAGCCGGGTGTCGCCGCTGCACACGAGCTCGGTCAGGCGGGCTTCGAGCGCCTCGCCGTCGGCACCGGTCTCGGAGAAGCCGGCCGCGAAGATGACCGCGAACCGGGCCTTGCGGGCGACGACCTCCGCGAACGCGCTCACGGCGTCGCCGGTGAGGATCACCGCGAGGTCGATGTCACCGTCGATGTCGTCGACCGTCGGCACGCACCGCACCCCGAGCACCGATTCGTGCACCGGGTGGACGGGATGGAACGTCGCCCCGTGCTCGTCGGCCCAGTTCTTCACCCGCCGCGTCATCACCGCGTTCGGCTTGCGGGAGGCCTCCGACGCGCCGATCACCGCCACCGACCGGGGATGGAGGAACACGTCGAGATCGACGTCGCGTAGCGCGAGCGCGCGACCGGTGACGTCGAGCGGTACCGGCGTCACGAGTTCCTCGAGCGGACGTCGAGCGGACGGCGAGCCATGGCCAGTGAGGATGACACGGACGTCAGCCGCGGGGCGACTCACCGATCGGCCCGGGGCACCGTCGTGGCCGGGGTACCGTCGGCGCCGTGTCGTCTTCCGGTGCCGCGGCTCGTGCCGGCCGCGATGGTGTGGTCGTCGTCGGGGCGTCCCTCGCGGGCCTGCGCGCCACCGAGGAGCTCCGGCGGGCCGGCTACGACGGCCCGCTTGCGGTCGTCGGTGACGAGCCGCACGAGCCGTACGACCGGCCACCCCTGTCGAAGGAGCTCCTCGCGGGCGAGACCGAGCCCGACGAGATCGCCCTTCGCCGCCAACCGCTCGACGAGCTCGGAGCCGACTGGCATCTCGGGCGGTCCGCGGTCGGTCTCGACGTGGCGGCGCGGACCGTCACGCTCGACGACGGGACCGTGCTCGACGCGCCCACCGGCATCGTCGTGGCCACGGGCGCGTCGCCGCGTGTCCTCCCCGGGACCCCCGACCTCGCGGGCATCCACGTCCTGCGCACGCTCGACGACTGCCTCGCGCTGCGCGCCGACCTCGACCGCGGCCCGAACCGTGTCGTCGTCGTCGGGGCCGGCTTCATCGGTGCCGAGGTCGCGGCCACGTGTCGCCGCCGCCACCTCGAGGTGACGGTGCTCGAAGCGCTGCCGAGCCCGATGGTCCGCGGCCTCGGCGCGACGCTCGGTGACGTCCTCGCCGCGATGCACCGCGACCACGGGGTGGACCTGCGCACCAGTGTCGGGGTCGAGGGCTTCGACGGGGTGGAGCGCGTCGAGCGAGTGCGCCTCGCCGACGGCGCGTCCATCGACGCCGATGTGGTGCTCGTCGGGGTCGGGGTCGTGCCGAACACCGGCTGGCTCAACGGCTCCGGCCTCACGATCGACAACGGTGTCGTGTGCGACGAGACGCTGCTCGCCGCACCGGGTGTCGTCGCGGCCGGCGACGTGTGTCGCTGGCCCAACCCACTGTTCGACGGTGAGGTCATGCGGCTCGAGCACTGGACGAACGCCACCGAGCAGGGCGTGGCGGCGGGGGCGCGGCTGCTCGCGGGCGACGGCGCGGCGGAGCCCTACGCCCCGGTGCCGTTCGTCTGGTCCGACCAGTACGACGTGAAGATCCAGGTGGTCGGCCATGTGCGCGGTGACGACGATCTCGCCATCGTCGACGGGTCGATGGATGAGCGGCGCTTCGTCGCGGCGTTCGGACGCAACGGCCGCCTCGTCGGCGCGGTGGGGTTCGGTCGCCCGCGCGTCGTGATGCAGTACCGGAGGCTCATCGCCGCGCGCTGCTCGTGGGACGAGGCCCTCGCGGCGGCGGAGCCGTCCGCGTGAGCACGCCGCTGGTGCACGTCTCCGAGATCGGCGACGACGGTGTCGGCGTGCTGACCCTCGATCGACCCGACCGGAAGAACGCGCTGTCGATCGCGCTGCGCGATCAGATGAGCGACGCCCTCGACGCGCTGGCAGCCGACGAGCGGCTCCGAGCGCTCGTGATCACCGGCGCGGGCGACACGTTCTCGGCCGGGTTCGACCTCGACGAGTTCACGAAGCCCGAGCTGGCCGACGAGCTGTGGGCATCGAGCGATCGCTGGCACCGCACGATCATCGAGTTCCCGTTGCCGACCGTCGCGGCCGTCAACGGGGGTGCCTACGGAGGCGGGTTCGACCTTGCCGTCATGTGCACCCTGCGGGTCGTGGCCGCGACTGCGCGCTTCGCGCACCCGGAGCATGCGTTCTCCCAGGTCGTCTACGCGCCGCTGCACGACCTGGTCGGGGGGTCGGTGGCGCGCGATCTGGCGCTGACCGGTCGACGCGTCGATGCCGAGGAGGCGCTCACGCTGGGAGTCGCGAACCGCGTCGTCCCGCGAGAGGACGTCGTCGGTGCCGCGCGGGCAGTCGCCGCCGAGATCGCGCTCGCGCCGCGCGACACGCTGCTGCTCATGACGGCCAAGATCCGGCGCCGCGCCAGGATCACCGCGGACGCCACGCTCGACCTGTGAGCGAGCGGCTGGTCACGCCCCGGTTCGTCCTCGTCGTCGCCTGCGGGCTGGCGTACTTCCTCGCCCTCGGCGTCGTCCTCCCGGCGGTGCCGCAGTACGTCGAGGACGTGCTGGGGGCGGGGAGTCTGAGCGTCGGTGTCGCGGTGGGAGCGCTCTTCGTCGGCGCGGTGCTGCTGCGTCCGTACATCGGGCGGCTCGGCGACCGGTACGGCCGTCGGGTGCTCATGGTCTTCGGCGCGTCGGTGGTCGCGGTGTCCATCGCGTCGTACGGCGTCGTCGAGTCGCTCGGCTTCCTCATCGGCGCCCGTCTGCTGACGGGCCTCGGCGAGGCCGCGTTCTTCGTCGGTGCGGCCACGATGATCACCGACCTCGCGCCGCCGGCGAGACGCGGCGAGGCGATCAGCTACTGGTCGGTCGCGGTCTACGGAGGGCTGGCGTTTGGGCCGGTGCTCGGCGAGGCGGTGATCGACCATGAGGGGTTCGACACGACCTGGATCGTCGCCGCCGGGTTGGCGGTGCTGGCCGTGGTCCTCGCGATCTGCACGCGCGAGGTCCCGCGTCCCGCCACCGAGATACCCGAGCCCGGCCGCGTCCTCGTCAACCGCGCCGCGGTGGGCCCCGGCACGGTGCTGTTCGCGGGGTTGATCTCGCTCGCGGCGTTCACCGCGTTCATCCCGCTCTACGTCGACGACATCGGGCTGCACAATGCCGACGTCGTCTTCCTCACCTATGGCGGCGTCGTCCTCGCCGTGCGGATCGTCGGCGCACGCCTGCCCGACACGCTCGGGGCGCGCACGGCCGGTGCCATCGCACTGATGGCCAGTGCCGCGGGGATGGTCGTCATGGCCGCATGGGGCACCACCGTCGGTCTCCTCGTCGGCACCTTCCTCTTCGCGATCGGCGCGTCGCTCCTGTACCCCGCGCTGCTGCTCCTCGCGCTCAGCGGCGCCCCGGAGAGCGAGCGCGGCTCGGTCGTCGGGACCTTCAGCAGCTTCTTCGACCTGTCGCAGGGCGTGGGCTCGTTGCTCGTCGGCGCGATGGCCGCGGCGACGAGCTACCAGGGCGCGTTCGCGCTCGGTGCGGTGGCGTCGGTGCTCGGCTTCTTCGGCCTGCGCTTCCACACGACCCGCCTCGAGCGGCGCGCCCAGGTCGACGAGGCGGGCGCGCTGGCGACCGAGCACCCCGGTCCGTGACGTCACTGCTCGCGACGAACGACTTCCCGCCCAAGGTCGGTGGGATCCAGTCGTACCTCTACGAGCTGTGGCGCCGGCTCCCGGCGACCGAGACGGCCGTGCTGACCACGCCCTACGAGGGTGATGCCGCGTGGGACGCCGAGCAGGCGTTCCGGATCGAGCGCACGCGCGAGGGCTTCCTGTTGCCGAAGCGGTCGTTGGGGCGCCGCATCGACGCGCTCGCGCGTGACATCGGCGCGCACGTCGTGTTCCTCGACCCGATGCTGCCGATCGGCCTCGTCGGGCCGCGGTTGGAGGCCGCGCCCTACGTCGTCGTCGCGCACGGTGCGGAGATCACGGTGTACGGCCGGCTCCCGGCGACCGGCGCGCTCGGGCGCCGCGTGCTTCGCGGCGCGGCCGGCATCGTGGCCGCGGGGGAGTATCCGGCTGCCATCGCCGCGCACGTCGCCCGTCGTGACGTGCCGACGCTCGTGATCCCGCCGGGTGTCGACCCCGTTCGCTTCCGGCCGCTCGACGCCACCGAACGACGCGCCGGCCGCGTGCGGCTCGGCCTCGATCCCGAGGCACCGCTCGTCGTGGGTGTGAGCCGGTTGGTGCCGCGCAAGGGCTTCGACGTGCTCCTCGACGCGGTCGCGGAGCTCGACGGCGTCCACGTCGCGATCGCCGGCACCGGGCGGGACCACGACCGCCTCGTCCGTCGCGCGCGCCGTCTCGGCCCGCGTGCGACCGTGCTCGGACGCGTCGAGGACGACCTCCTCCCGGCGCTCTACGGCGCGGCGGACGTGTTCGCGATGCCGTGCCGCGACCGGTGGGGCGGCCTCGAGGCCGAGGGATACGGCATCGTGTTCGTGGAGGCCGCGGCGTGCGGGGTGCCGGCCGTCGCGGGTCGCAGTGGCGGATCGCACGACGCAGTGGTCGACGGCGAGACGGGCTTCGTCGTCGACCCGCGCGACGTACGCGCGGTCCGCACCGCCATCGATCGCTTGCTGCGCGACGACACGTTGGCGACGCGGCTCGGTGCCGCGGCGCGTCGGCGCGCCGTCGGCGAGCTGTCGTACGACGTCCTCGCGGCGCGCCTCGCACCACTCGCCGCCGGCGACCTCTCCGTCTTCGACTGACGGATCGGGTGGCGTTCGCCCGGCCTTCGCACGCGCCCGGGAACGCCGGTGGACGTACGCTCGGCGGGTGACGGGGCGTGGGATCATCGTCGGGTCGTGGCTGGGGACCGCGCTGTTCGCGGTGACGGCGATCCCCGCGGCGGTCGGCGTCGGCGCGTTCGACGGTGTCGCCGTCGGCACGGCACTCGTGCTGTTCTTCGTGTCCCTGCCGGTATGGGGTCTCGCGTTCGCGCTCGCTGTCTCGCGCAGCGCTCAGGGTGACGACATCGTGGTCGGCAACATGTTCGGCAGCCTCGGGGGCGCGCCTCACGACGTGCGGGTGCAGCTGTACGCGTCGCTCGTGGTGTCCCTCGTCGTCGCGGGCGGGACGGCCTTCGCCGACCCGTTCGGCGTGCTCGTGCCCATGCTGGCGCTCGGTCTGGTCGGGCTCTGGGCGGCGCGCCACGGCACGTTCCCGCCCCGCGGGGCGCGGGGGGCGCGCCAGGCCTGATCCCCGCACGGGCGGGCTGCACCCGTCGTCGTTTGCGCTCCGCGCGGTGAGTTGATTCGATGGACGGATGGCCGACGAGGCGCACGAGCACATCTCGGTCGCAGCCCCGCCGACCCGTCTGTGGGAGATCGCGACCGACTACGAGCGCTACCCCGACTGGGCCCGCGACGTGAAGCACGTCGCGGTGCTCGAACGCGACCCCGAGGGCCGCGCGAAGCACGTCGAGTACCGGGTCGCCGGTCTCGGGAAGAGCATTCGCTACGTGCTCGAGTACGACTACTCGGATGCGCCCGGGGCGTTCTCGTGGCACTTCGTCGAAGGTGACTGGCTCAAGCGCCTCGACGGTCGGTACGGGTTCGAGCCCGAGGGTGACGGCACGCGAGTCACCTACGACCTCGAGGTCGACATCTCGGCTCCGTTGCCGGGTCTGGTGAAGCGGCGCGCGGCAAGCATGATCATGGGGACCGCCCTCAAAGAGCTGAAGAAGGAGGCGGAGCGATGACCGAGCCTCTCCGCGACGAAGACCCGACGAAGGTCGCACCGCCGCCCGACACGGGTGCGCGCGACGCCGACGACCACGCCGACCCCGACGCGGGCCCGGGGCTCCCGCCGCCGACCGCGGTCGAGTCGCTCGTGGGAGCGCTCCTCGAGGCCGGGCCCGAGGTGGCCGAGCACGTCGTGCGCGCGGCCCAGGAGCTCCTGCTCGCGGTGCAGGCGATCGTCGACGCGGCCGACCGCGCGGTGAAGGAGCAGCAGAGCGTGCGCGCCGATCAACGCGACGACGCGTCTGCGGGCGACCCCGCCCCGGAGCCGGCCGGCGCGGCCGACGCGGACGCAGCGGTACGCCACCTCGATCTCGCCGAGTGACCGCCGGGAGTCCGGGGCCGACGGTCGGCATCGACCTCGGCGGCACCAACCTGCGGATCGGCGTCGTCGACGTCGACGGCCGGATCCTCGACGAGCACCGCGTGCCCGCGCCGCACGATCTCGGTGCGCTCGTCGACGAGATCAAGACGGGGATCGACACCGTGACCGGCACGCCGACCGCGATCGGCATCGGCGCCGCGGGGATGATCGACGACGACGGTGTGGTGCACTACGCGCCGAACCTCCCGATGTTCATCGACGCGCCGCTGCGCGCGCTCGTGCAGAAGGTCGTCGATCTGCCGGTCGTCGTCGACAACGACGCCAACGTCGCCGCCTGGGGCGAGTACCGCCACGGCGCGCTGCGCGGCCACCGGTTCGGGCTCCTCGTCACGCTCGGCACCGGTGTGGGCGGTGGGATCATCGCCGACGGCCGACTGCTGCGGGGCGCGCACGGGTTCGCCGCCGAGATCGGTCACTGGCAGTTCGACCCTGCGGGCCCGCGCTGCGCCTGCGGTGAGGTCGGGCACTGGGAGGCGATGGCGTCGGGCAGCGCGCTCGGGCACCTGGGTCGCGAGCGTGCGCGCGCCGGTGCGGCCCCCGGTGTGCTCGCACGGGCGGGTGGTGATCCCAATGCCGTCGGTGGCGTGCACGTCGGCGACAGCGCACAGGCCGGTGAGGCGGACGGCGTCGCGATCCTGGCCGAGTTCGCCCACGAGGTCGCGCTCGGGATGGCGGGCCTGGTCAACATCCTCGATCCCGAGGTGATCGTGGTGTCGGGCGGGCTCGTCGAGCTCGGCGACGTCCTGCTCGACCCGATGCGCGCGGAGCTCCAGGACCACCTCGAGGGGTCGGAGTACCGACCCGCGGTACCACTCCTGGCCGGCGAGCTCGGCGACGCCGCCGGCGTCGTGGGCGCGGCGGCACTGGCACGCGATCTGGTGCATGCGTCGTGAAGCTCGGGCTCACGCTCCCGTCGTTCGTGCGCGACCCCGAGATCCCGCTCGGTGTGGCGCGCGCCTCGGAAGACGCCGAGCTCGCCGCGGTGTTCGTCTACGACCACCTGTTCCGTGTCGGTGCCGACGGCACCCGCCGCCCGGCGCTCGAGGCGGTCGCGCTCCTCGGCGCGGTCGCCCAGGCGACGTCGACGATCTCGGTGGGATCACTCGTCTTTCGTGCCGGGCTGCGCCCACCGGCGTCGCTCGGTGCTGCGATCCAGACCGCGGACCGGATCGCGCCGGGTCGTGTGCTCGCGACGATCGGCGCGGGTGACTCTCAGAGTCGCGAGGAGAACGTCAGCTTCGGGCTCGGGTTCGGCACGATGGCCGACCGCATCGCGACGCTCCGTGCG
>JBBDWT010000144.1:0-13887 GCA_040902705.1 Acidimicrobiia bacterium
AACCTGCGCACACGGCTCCGGAGGCCGATGCTCTATCCGCTGAGCTACGAGGGCAGGTGAAGCGTTGTCGCACCGAGAACTCTACGCGTTGCGCTCCGTCAGACCTCACGCCACGCCGGTCCGCCCCCGCGTGGGTCTGCCATCATGGCGATGAGCGGAGGCAAGCGCGGGCGTGGGTGAGACGATGGCGCAGGAGCAGACGACGTCCGACGTCGAACCTCGCTCGGGTGGTCCGATCGACTCGGTTGCGGCGGTCATCTTCGACACCGACGGTGTCGTGACCCGCACCGCGTCGGTGCACGCGGCTGCGTGGAAAGAGATGTTCGACGCGTTCTTCCGCACGCGCGCACCCGCGCCCGGTGAGTCGCTCGGCGAGATGACCGATGACGACTATCTGCGCTACGTCGACGGCCGCGCTCGCTTCGACGGCGTCGGGGCCCTCCTCGCGTCGCGTGGCGTGACGCTCCCGTACGGTGAACCCGACGATCCACCCGAGCGGGAGACCATCTGCGGGTTGGGGAACCGGAAGAACGAGGCATTTCTCGCGGCAGTACGTGAGCGTGGGGTCGAGCCGTTCGAGTCGACCCTCGAGCTCGCGCGCGCGTTGCGGGCCAACGAGATCCGTACCGGAGTGGTCTCGGCGAGCGAGAACTGCGCTGCGATCCTCGAGGCCGCGGGCGCGACCGACTGCTTCGAGACCCGGGTCGACGGCCTCGATGCTCGCGCACAGCATCTCGCGGGCAAGCCCGATCCCGCGCTGTTCCTCGAGGCGGCAGCCCGCCTCGGCGTGCGACCAGAAGAAGCGGCGATCGTGGAGGACGCCCTCGCGGGCGTCGAGGCCGGCCGCCGGGGTCGATTCGGCCTCGTCGTCGGTGTCGACCGGAACGGCCAGGCGGACGCGCTCGCCGAGCACGGTGCCGACGTCGTGGTGCCCGACCTGGCGTGGCTCGAGATCGATGCCGACGGGAGATGGAGGACGCGTGCCCCGCACGACCACTGAGCTCCCCGACGCGTTGGGCGATCCTGACCTGCGCCGGCGCCTCGGTGCGCAGCCGATCGCGCTCTTTCTCGACTACGACGGAACGCTGACCCCGATCGTTGCCCGCCCCGAGCTCGCCGTGCTCGCCGACGGCATGCGCGCCGAGCTGGAGCGGGTGGCCGCGCACTGCTTCGTGGGCATCATCAGTGGCCGCGATCTGGCCGACGTCCAGGCGATGTTTCGCGGCACCGGGAGCAGCGACGCGGTCACGGGAGTCGATCACCTCTGGTTCGCCGGGAGCCACGGCTTCGACGTCGCCGCGCCCGACGGGACCCGCACCGAGCTCGAGGAGGCGCACGCCCACCTCGACGCGCTCGGAGCCGCGGCCGATGACCTCGAACAGGCACTCGCCGACATCCCGGGCGCGTGGGTGGAGCGGAAGCGCTTCGCCGTCGCGACGCACTTCCGGCAGGTCGACGACGCCCGCGTGCCCGATGTCGAAGCGGCCGTCGATCGCGTGCTCGGCGCGCACGCGGGGCTCCGCAAGACGGGTGGGAAGCGCATCTTCGAGCTGCGCCCCGACGTCGCGTGGGACAAGGGTCGGGCGCTCTGGTCGCTCTTCGAGCGGGCCGGGTTGGCCCGCGACGACGACCTCGCCGTCTTCATCGGCGACGACGTGACCGACGAGGACGCGTTCGTCGCCCTCGGCGACGACGGCATCGGCCTCGTGGTCGCCGACGAGGCGCGTCCGACCGACGCCGACTACCGACTCTCCACGCCCGACGACGTGCGCGCCTTCCTCTCCGAGCTGGCCGCGCTGCTCGAGGGGGCCGACGCATGAGCGAGTGGCTCCTCGTCTACGAGGGCTTCGATCCCGAGGAGGAAGGTCACCGCGAAGCGCTCTGCGCGCTCGGGAACGGATACTTCGCGACGCGCGCCGCCGCGCCGGAAGCGGTCGCGGACGGTGTCCACTACCCGGGAACCTACGTCGCCGGCGTGTACAACCGGCTCAGCTCGGAGGTCTCGGGTCGGTTGGTGCACAACGAGAGCCTGGTGAACGTCCCCAACTGGCTCCCGGTCACGTTCCGCGCCGAGGGCGGCCCCTGGTTCGGCGCGCCGGGCACGGAGATCCTGGCGCACCGACTCGAGCTCGACCTGCGCCGGGGCGTCCTCACCCGTCAGTCGCGCCTGCGAGACACTGAAGGTCGCACGGTGCGAGTCACCCAACGGCGCTTCGTGAGCATGCGCGACGCCCACCTCGCGGGCCTCGAGACGACCCTGGTCGCCGAGGGTTGGTCGGGTCTGCTCGAGGTGCGCAGCGCGCTCGACGGCACGGTGCGCAACTGCGGCGTCGCTCGGTACGCATCGTTGCCGGGCCAGCACCTCGCGCCGCTGAGAACCGACCAGGAGAGCGACGAGGTCGTGTGCCTCCATATGGAGACCAGCCAATCGCACATCCGCATCGCCGAAGCGGCCCGGACCCGGCTGTTCCGCGGCGGTCGCCGCCTCGAGCTCGTCCCCGAGCTCGTCGAGGCCGAGAGCTACGTCGCCCTGGAGTTCAAGGTCGACATGGAAGACGGTGGCGAGGTGACCGTCGAGAAGATCGCCTCGCTCTACACGTCGCGCGACGACGCGGTGAGCGAGCCGGGCGAGGAGGCGTGCCTACGGCTCACCGGGTGGTCCAGCGACTTCGAGGAGCTCCTCGAGCGCCACATCGTGAGCTGGCGCCACATCTGGAACCGGACCCGCATCGAGATCGGCACCGACGGCGACCTCGCACAGATGCTGCACCTCAACGTGTTCCACATGGTCCAGACGATCTCGAACAACTCGGTCGGGCGTGACGCGGGTGCACCGGCACGCGGGTTGCACGGCGAGGCGTACCGCGGTCATGTGTTCTGGGACGAGCTGTTCATCCTCCCGTTCCTGTCGGTGCGCATGCCCCAGCTCGCCCGCGCGCTGCTCCAGTATCGCTACCGGCGTCTCGACCAGGCGCGATGGGCCGCGGAGCACGCGGGCTACGCGGGCGCGATGTTCCCGTGGCAGAGCGCCAGCAGCGGGCGCGAAGAGACCCAGACCATGCACCTCAACCCGGTGTCGGGCCGCTGGCTCCCCGACGCGTCGCACCTGCAGCGGCACGTGAACGCAGCCATCGTCTACAACACGTGGCAGTACTACCAGGCGACTCGGAATCTCGACTTCCTCCGGTTCTACGGCGCCGAGATGATCCTCGAGATCGCGCGCTTCTGGGCCACCGCCGCCGTCTACAACCACGCGCTCGACCGCTACGAGATCAAGGGCGTGATGGGCCCCGACGAGTACCACGAGGGGTATCCCGACCGCGAGACACCCGGCCTCGACAACAACGCGTACACGAACCTCATGGCGGTGTGGTGCTTGTGCCGCGCCTTCGACACGCTCGAGCTGCTGCCGCGCGCATCGGCACAGGATCTCAAGGAGCGGCTGTCGATCAGCGAGCGAGAGCTCGACCACTGGCGCGATGTGAGCCGCAAGATGCGGGTCTGCTTCCACGATGGTGTGATCAGCCAGTTCGAGGGATACGAGAACCTCGCCGAGCTCGACTGGGAGCTCTACCGCGCACGCTACGGAGACATCTCGCGGCTCGACCGCATCCTCGAGTCCGAGGGGCTGAGCGCGAACAGCTACAAGCTCTCGAAGCAGGCCGACGTGTTGATGCTCCACTACCTCTTGTCGAGCGACGGTCTGGCCGAGCTCCTGACGCGCCTCGGCTACGAAGGCGATGACGGACTCATCGAGCGGTGCGTCGACTACTACGAGCGGCGCACCGCGCACGGTTCGACGCTCAGCCGCGTGGTGCACGCATGGTGGCACGCGCGGCGCGACCCGGCGCGTTCCTGGCGCTTGCTGGTGGAGGCGGCGCACAGCGATCTCGACGGTCCCCAGGGTGGCACCACGAGCGAGGGGATCCACCTGGGGGCCATGGCCGGCACGCTCGACATCGTCCAGCGTGCCTACACCGGGCTCGAGACCCAGGGCGACGTGCTGCGCCTCGATCCCGTGATCCCCGAGGCCCTCGGCACCCTCGCGTTCATGATCCGCTACCGCGGGCATCTCGTGGACCTGGAGTTCACGACCGCCGTCGTCCGGGTCCGCGTCGACGTCGACGAGGGCGAGCCGATCACCGTGTTGATCCGCGGCGAGCGCCACGAGCTGGTCCCGGGCGAGCTCCTCGAGGTCGACCTCACTCCCGGCTCGGACTGAGCGGAGGGCAAGGGTCCGACGGCGTGGTGATTTCGAGCGATTGCCGGGTGCCGACGCCGCTCGTAGGGTCCGGCTCGTGGGGAACGGGACCGCGTTGCTGGCAGTGCACGGTCTGGAGGTCGTCTACAGCGGTGTCGCCCACGCGCTGCGCGGGGTCAGCCTCGAGGTCGACGAGGGTGAGGTCGTCGCGGTCCTCGGCGCGAACGGCGCGGGCAAGACCACACTCCTGCGCGCGATCTCGGGTCTGCTGCCGGTCCACGACGCGAGGGTGACCCGCGGCGAGATCGTCTTCGACGGCACGTCGATCATCGGTCAGCGAGCTCCGGCGATCGTGCGCAACGGCGTCGCTCAGGTGATGGAGGGACGGCGGATCTTCGCCGAGCTCAGCGTCGACGAGAACCTGCGCGCGGGCGGGTTCACCCGACGCGATCGCACCCGGGCGCGCGCCGCGTACGACGGAGTGCTCGAGATGTTCCCGGTGCTGGCACAGCGCAGACGGGACGTCGCGGGCTATCTCTCCGGCGGCGAGCAGCAGATGCTGGCCATCGGTCGCGCGCTCATGGCCGAGCCGCGGTTGCTGTTGCTCGACGAGCCCTCTCTCGGCCTCGCCCCGCTCGTCCAGGAGCAGATCCGCGACAAGATCGTCGCCATCGCACACAGCGGAACGAGTGTGCTCCTCGTCGAGCAGAACGCGATGATGGCGCTGTCGATCGCGCACCGGGCGTCGGTGCTCGAGAACGGCCACGTCGTGCGGGAAGCGCTCGCAGCCGAGCTCCTGAGCGATGACGACATCCGCGAGGCGTACCTCGGTATCGGCGAGCGCGGCGCCCGCTCGTTTCGCGACCTGAAGACCTACCGTCGTCGGCGCCGGTGGAGCGCGTGACCACCGGCGCCCCCATCCGGCGTGGCTCACGTGACGGTCCGCTGCTCGACGTCCGCAACTTGACACTCACCTTCGGTGGCGTCACCGCGCTGCGCGGCGTGAGCTTCACGGTCGAGACCGGTGAGCTGTTCGCGGTCATCGGACCCAACGGTGCGGGGAAGACGTCGGTCTTCAACTGTCTCAACGGGGTGTACCGACCGCAGGCGGGCAGCATCACCTTCGACGGGGTCGAGCTCGTGGGTCGACGTCCGCCCGCCATCGCTCGCCTCGGGGTCGCGCGCACCTTCCAGAACCTCGGGCTGTTCGTGAACCTGAACGTGATCGACAACCTCATGCTCGGCCGTCATGTGCGCACCCGGTCCGGCTTCCTCGCGGGCATGGCGTGGGTAGGACGGACGCGGCGTGAGGAGATCGCGAGCCGACGACGCGTCGAGGAGGTCATCGACCTGCTGGCACTCCAGGCGTTTCGCTACGAGCCCGTCGGCTCGCTGCCGTACGGCATCCAGAAGAAGATCGAGCTCGGTCGGGCGCTCGCCATGGATCCCCGGATCCTGCTGCTCGACGAACCGGTTGCGGGGATGAACCTCGAGGAGACGGAGGACATGGCGCGGCTCGTGCTCGAGGTCCGCAACGAGCTCGATCTCACGATGATCCTCGTCGAGCACGACCTCCGCATGGTCATGGACCTGGCCGACCGGCTCCTCGTCCTCGACTTCGGCGAGCCCATCGCCCTCGGCGGCCCGGAGGAGATCCAGGCCGACCCGTTGGTGATCGAGGCGTACATCGGCCAGGGGCCCGGGTCGTGACCACTGCGGTGGAGACCGGGCGCGTCCTCCCCGGCGGAGTTTCCGCGCCGACCACGGTCCCCGCGTGGCTGCTGCACCACGCGGCGACCCGACCCGGTGGGGTCGCGCTCAGGGTCAAGCAGCTCGGTCGGTGGCGAGAGGTGAGCTGGCGCGACCACGCGGCGCGGGTGGCGTCGGTGGGGCGCGCGCTCGCGTTCAGAGGTGTCGGCCCCGGCGACCGGGTGCTGCTCGTGAGCGAGAACCGGCCCGAGTGGATCGTGACCGACCTCGCCGTCCAGGGGCTCGGTGCGATGACCGTGGGCGTCTTCCCGACGACGCCGGCCCCCGAGCTGGCCGGCCTGCTCCGTCGCAGCGGCGCGCGGATCGCGGTCGTCGAGGGTGAGGAGCAGCTCGACAACCTGATGGAGGTGAGGGCCGGGACCCCGCTCGAGCGGATCTTCGTGATCGACCCGCGCGGGATCCGCCGCCTCGAGGCGCCGGCCGCGAGCTTCGAGGAGCTCGAGTCGCTGGGCAGCCTCGAAGCGGTCGCGCTGCGCGAAGGCGACCCCGACGTCTGGCGGGAAGCGGTCGCTCGGCTCGAGCCCGACGGGGGGGCGACCGTGGTGTTCACGCCGGGGACCACGGGCGACCCGAAGGGGGTGATGCTCACCAACCGCAACCTCGCCGCGGCCGCCGCGGTCGGCGTCGAGGCATACGGACTGCGTCCTGGCGACCGCATCGTCTCGTGCCTGCCGATGTGCGAGATCGCCGAGCGCGTGCTCGTCGTGGCGCAGGCCACGCGTGCGGCCAGCACGGTCCACTTCGGCGAAGGCGGCGACGCACTCGAGAACGACGTGCGCGAGGTCGAGCCGACCGTCTTCCTCGGCGCGCCGCACCTCTGGGAGCGGTTCGAGGCTCGAGTCGATGCCGGGCTCCGCACCGCCGGTCGCGTCAAGCGAGCCGCCTTCCGGGCCGGCGCGGCGCGGCGCGGCGGCGTGGCGCGGCTCATCGGCGCGTGGCTCGTGACGAGACCGGTCCGTCGTCAGCTCGGGCTCGCGCGGGTGCGCGTCGCGCTCGTCGGGGGTGCGCCGGCCCCGGCCGCGCTCCTCGCGTGGTGGGACCGGCTCGGGATCCCCGTCCGTGCGCTG
This sequence comes from Acidimicrobiia bacterium, assembly GCA_040902705.1. Classification (GTDB taxonomy): domain Bacteria; phylum Actinomycetota; class Acidimicrobiia; order IMCC26256; family PALSA-555; genus DATBSK01. The sequence continues at coordinate 7,039 of JBBDWT010000144.1, forward strand.
TACGGGCTCAGCGAGAGCACCGGCGTCGGGACGGTCGTCGGGGTGCACGAGCCGTCCTCGGGCACGGTCGGTCGCGCGGTCCCGGGGGTGGAGATCGCGATCGCCGATCACGCCGACACCCCGGGTCGGGTCGGCGAGGTGCTGCTCCGGGGCCGCGTGGTCTTCGCGGGGTACCTCGACGACGGCGAGGCGTCGGCCGAGGCGCTCGATGCGGGTGGCTGGTTGCACACCGGCGACGTCGGCAGCCTCGACGCCGACGGCAGGCTCACGATCGTCGACCGCATCAAGGACGTCATCGTCACGTCGGGCAGCCACACGGTCGCGCCCGGACCGATCGAGCGGCGACTCGCTGCGACTCCCTTCATCCGCGCCGCCGTCGTGCTCGGTGATGGCCGGCCACACCTCGGAGCCCTGCTGGCGATCGACGTCGGCGCCGTCTCGGACTGGGCGGCGCAGCACGGGGTGCCCTTCACGACTCGGCAGAGCCTCATCACACAGGCCGAGGTGCACGAGCTCATCGACGACTGCGTGCGCGAGGTCAACGACGGTCTCATCGCCGCGGAGCAGATCCGGTGCTTCGCGCTGCTGCCGAACGAGCTGGGTCAAGAGGAGGGAGTGCTCACCGACACGCTCAAGATCCGACGGAAGGCGATCACGGCCCGGTTCGCCGGCCTCGTGGACGGGATGTTCTCGTGAAGCTCCTCCAGCTCCTCGCCTCGGGTGCGGCGCTCGGTGCCGTGTACGCCCTCGTCGGCCTCGGGTTCGTCGTGATCTACCGCGCGACCGGCGTCATCAACTTCGCGCAGGCCGGGATGGTCGTGCTCGGCGCCTTCTTGGTGTACAACGCGACCTCGACCTGGGGCCTCCCGTTCTGGCTGGGTGTGCTCGTCTCGATGGGGCTCGGTGCGCTGCTCGGGATCGTGCTCGAGCGGTTCATCCTCCGGCGGATGATCGGGCAGCCTGTGTATGCCGTGATCCTGGTGACGGTCGGGCTGCTGCTGCTCGTCGAGCCGATCGTGACGACGATCTGGCGGAACCCGGGGACGAACATCGACAACCCGTGGGGACTCGACAAGCTGACGATCGGCGACGTGAGCATCCTGCAGGTCGACGTTGCGACGGTGGCCCTCGCGTCGGTGGTGCTCGCCGCGTTCTTCACCTTCTTCCGCTACACGAAGTACGGGGTCGCGATGCGGGCCACGGCCGCCGACCAGGAGGCCGCGCTCGCCCAGGGCATCGACGTGCGACGCATTGTGGCGCTGTCGTGGGCGATCGCCGGGGTCGTCGCAGTCCTGGCCGGGACGATGCTCGGCTCCGGCGCCGGACCGGCGACGGGGCTCAGCGTGGGGATCGGCATCATCTCGCTCAAGGCGCTCCCGGCCGTCGTCCTCGGTGGCCTCGACTCTCCGCTGGGTGCCGTCGTCGGCGGGCTCATCATCGGGATCGCCGAGGTGCTGACGGCGGGGTACCAGCACGATGTGCTCCCGTTCCTCCCGTCGGGGTTCGCGTCCGTGATGCCCTGGGTCGTGATGCTCGTGGTCCTGCTCGTGCGCCCCTACGGCCTCTTCGGCACGCGTGACGTGAGGCGGGTCTGATGCGGCGCGTGAGCCGGAGGATGGTGCGCGACTACGGCGACGACCTGCACCTCGCTCCGTCGTGGGGGCTGCGCGTGCTCCTGCTCGTCCTGCTCGTCGTCTACCTCTGGTTGCCCTTCCAGCTCGACGACTTCTGGGCGAGCGTGCTCACGCTCGCCGGGATCACCGCGATCGGGGGACTCGGGCTCAACCTGCTCACCGGCTACACCGGTCAGCCCTCGCTCGGGACCGCGGCGTTCATCGGCCTGGGCGCGTTCACGGCCAGCTACTTCGGTCGGTCGGCCGACTTCGGGGGGCTCGAGTGGAGCTTCCCCGCCTATCTCGCGGTCGCGATCGTGCTCGGGGCCGCGGTGGGCTTCGTCGTCGGCGTGCCGGCGCTGCGCCTGCGAGGCAACTACCTCATCATCGCGACGCTCGGCCTGGTGTTCGTCGCCCTGTACATCTTCAAGAGCTGGACCGAGGTCACCGGCGGCAACTCTGGCGTCCCGATGCCGCTCCAGGTCGAGCTGTTCGGGCTCGACTTCACCAACCTCACGGTGTTCGGAGAGACGCTCGGGCGCAACCAGAGCCTGTTCTTCCTCGTGTGGGCCTTCGTCGCGCTCGTCGCGCTGCTGTGCAAGAACCTGGTGCGATCACGCCAAGGGCGTGCGCTCCAGGCGGTGCGCGACCGGGACGTCGCGGCCGAGGTCGTCGGGGTGAGCCTGTTCCGCACCAAGGTCGGCGCGTTCGTGCTCTCGAGCTCGATCGCAACCGTCGCGGGCGTCTTCTACGGGATCTGGATCCAGTACCTCGTCCCCGACGACGCGGCGCTCGGGCTCAACCTCTCCATCGGATACCTGGCGGTCATCATCGTCGGAGGGATCGGAACGATCTACGGCCCGATCATCGGGGCGCTCCTCATCGGTGCCCTCCCCGCCGTCATCGACGAGTTCGCCGGCCAGCTCCCCTTCGTCTCGTCGTCCGCGACCGAGCCGGGCATCTCGAAGCCGGCGCTCGAGTCGTTGCTCTACGCCATCTTGATCATCGTCTTCCTGGTCACCGAGCCGCATGGCCTCGCCGGCCTGTGGCAACGCATACGGCGGTACCTCCTGACGTGGCCCCTCGCGCGGTGAGCGGCCCAGAGGTGACAGGATGTCGTCGTGCGCTGACCCGTGATCCCCGATCACCGGAGCACGCAAGAGGGAGGGCCATGCCCCGACGACTCACCGCCTTCATCACGATCGCGCTGGCGGCAGGGCTTGCCGTTGCCGGGGTCACGCCCGCGAGCGCGCGCACCAGCGCGAAGACTCCACCCACGACCGACGGCTTCGACGGGACGACCATCAAGCTCGGGGTCATCACGCCGCTCACCGGGACCGTCAGTCTGATCGGCATCCCGCTCACCGCCGGCAACCAGCTGTGGTGGGACTACGTCAACGAGGAGCTCGGGGGCGTCGGCGGCAAGTACAAGGTGGAGCTGGTCCAGGAGGACAGCGCGTATCAGGCGCCAAAGGCGATCCAGGCCTACGACAAGATCAAGGGCGACGTGGTCGACTTCCAGCAGATCCTCGGCACGCAGGTCACGAAGGCGCTGCTGCCGAAGATGCAGATCGACAAGACCGCCGGTGCGCCCGCCACGCTCGACGCGCTCTGGGTGAAGAACCCGAACCTCTTCCCGATCGGCTCGCCGTACCAGATCGAGGTGATCAACGCCCTCGACTACTTCACCAAGAACGGCGGCAAGGGCAAGTTGGTCTGCGCGCTCGCCCAGGACGACGAGTTCGGCGAGGCGGGCCTCGAAGGGCTGGCATCGGCGAAGAAGTCGCTCAAGCTGAAGACGGGCCCCTCCCCGCGGTTCAAGACCGGGGAAGATCTCACGGCCCAGATCCAGGAGCTCGCGGACGCCAAGTGCGACGCCGTGCTCGTGGTGGCCACGGCGGTCGACGCCACCGCGATCGTCACCAAGTCGGTGTCGCTCAACTTCGCACCGCAGATGATCGGCCTCGCGCCGTTCTGGCTGCCGCAGTTCGCCCAGTCCGAGGCGATCGGCCAGTTCCTCATCGACCACGTGTGGGTGTCGGCCGAACAGGCGGTTGCGTGGGGCGACTCGACCGTGCCGGGGATGGACGCGTTCATCGCGCGCCAGGAGAAGTACGCGCCCGACCAGAAGCCCGACCCGTACTTCGCGTTCGGCTATCTCCAGGGTCAGGCGCTGTACCAGATCCTGCAGCGGGCGGTGAAGAACGGCGACCTGTCCAGGGAAGGGATCCTGAAGGCGTCGAACCAGGTCGGCACGCTGCGCTTCGACGGGCTCACGGGTGACTACAAGTACGGCAAGTCGGCCTCTGACCGGAACCCGCCGCGAACGACGGCGCTGTTCAAGGTCGATCCGTCCCAGCCGGTCGGCCTCGCACTGCTCGCACCTCCCGCGTCGTCTGCGGCGGCCAAGAAGTACAAGGTTCCCTCGCCGTAAGCAGCGCGGCCGGAGCCGCGAGAGCGTCAGCTCATGAACAGGCTGAGCGCGCCATTGCCGTAGCCTTCGACGGTGATCCCGAGGTCACGGCGAGCCGACGGTTGCTCGACGATCGCGAGCACGTCACTCGGGAGCTCCTCGGTCGCTTCGTAGACGCTCCGTGACCGGACGTGGGGCGTATCGCCGCTGTTGAACAGTCGCGCCATGACGTTGACGATCTCCCGGAAGTTCTCGAGGAGCATCTCCTCGCCGAGCGTCTTCTTTCGGACCGACTCTTCGGCGACGGCTGCTGGGACGAGGGTGAGCGCTGCGCCAGCGGACGCGACGAGCCCGAGATCGGCGACACACACGACGCCGACCTCGTCGTCGTCGGTGACGTAGTCGGCAAAGACCAGGTACGCATCGACGTCCCGCTCCGGAGGTTCGATCTTGGACACAGCAACCGCACGACCGACGAGGTCGGCGGTCAGGTCTCGTACCGCCTCCTGGATTGGCATCGGGAAGCGTGTCGACATTCGTGCGACCCTCCTTCGCACCGGCGCCCTGGCGGGCCCGGGCCGGCACCTTGGTTGATGACCACTCGCTCGCTCGCCTGCCGCGCCGCGCAATGTCGCGGATCGCGATTGGCGGGCAGCGACGACTACAGCACGGTGCTCACGATCTCCTGAAACGTCTCCGCGGTGAAGGGCTTCGCCAGCAGGAACGAGGCCCCGTTCGCGATGGCCTGCTCCCGCATGGAGATCTGCGACTCGGAGGTCACGAAGCCGAACTGGACCGAAGAGCCCTGCGAGCGGAGCTGCTCGAGGAGCTGGAGGCCGTTCATGTACGCCCGCGTCATCGACGACGAGGACGCGGATTGCGTCGGGCACGGTGCACTCCTCAGTCGGTGACGGCAGAGAGGATGCGGAGCTTCTCGATCAGTCCCTCTCGTTCAAGGGGCTTCATGAGGTACTCGTTGGCACCGGCTTCGAGGGCCTGGACCATACGCTCGGGATTGGTTTCGGACGTGACCATCATCAACAGCGCCCCGTCGAACGCGTGATCGGAGCGCACCCGCTTGACGAACTCGAGCCCGTCCATCTCCGGCATGTTCCAGTCGACGAGCACCATGTCGGGAATCGTGTCGCTGCGCTTGAGCCGGACAAGGCCCTCGAGTCCCTTCTCGGCCTCGATGACTTCGTCGTGACCGCAGGCTCGCAATGCCGCCTTGAGGATCGCGCGGGCCGCACGGGAGTCGTCGACGACGAGGACACGCACCTCAAGCTCCTCGGGTCGTGGGAGCGATGGTCCGAAGCCGCGTGACGTGGTTGTGCAGCATACGGCGGAGCGAGAGTCGCAGTCGACGTTCCGTCGCCATCCGCTCAGTGGGGGAGAGCCCGTCGAGGCTCGCTTGGATGAAGCGCTGCGACTCTGCGTAGAGGGCCCCGATCAGCGACTCGAGATCCGCTGACGTGACGTCGGCGCGCCAGGCGTTGAGCTCGGTCTCGATGATCCGCTCGACGAACGGCACGGCGCGCGTGCGCGCGGCGTGGATCTCCGATTCCCTGTGTGCGAGGTCGGCGAGCGAGACGACATCGGTGTCGGTGCTCGGCTCGACGTTGCGGGGGAAGCCGGCGTCCACGACGAGGAGCCGTTCGCCTCTCGCCTTCGTGACCGGGGCGAGGAGCGCGTCCGTGAGCACCGGGTGCGGTGCCGCGGTGGCTGCGACGGCGGCGTGGACGGTGGCGAGCACCGCCGGAAGCTCGTTCCAGGGCCGGGTCTCGAACCCGTAGAGACTCGCGATCTCCTGCGCCCGCGTGATCGTCCGGTTCACCACGACCACGCGTGTGTTCCGGTGCTTGGCGAGTCGTCGGGCGACCGCGCGCGCGACGCTCCCTGCGCCGAGCAGCGCCACGGATCGGTGATCGCGCGCGGCAAGGCGCTCGTCCAGGAGATCGGCCACTGCGGATCCGACGCCGGCGCCATCTCGGGAGATGCTGGTCTCGTTCCGGGCCCGGCGAGACGCGCGCAGCGCGCGGGTCACCACCGTGCGAAGGGCGGGGCCGTACGCTCCGCGGAGCTCCGCGGCGCGGGTCGCGGCCCGGATCTGCCCGGGAATCTGCGCATCGCCCGGTATCGAGGACTCGAGTCCGCTGACGACGCGCATGATCCAGTGCGCCGCGTCGTCATCGCGGCGGCCTTCCCACGGACCGCACGGGCGTTGGGGATCGCAGCCCTTCAGACCGGGGAGGAAGGCCTCGGGTCGGCGTGCGTGCAGGGCGGCGAGCGCCACCCGGGCGGCATCCTCGGCGACGCCACCGCCACACCAGAGCTCGGTCCGATCGCACGTCGAGACCACGACGAGCTCGGCATCGGGATGCCGCTCGCGCGCCGCCAGCAGCATCCCGTCCACGTCGTCGTCATCGAGGACGAGCAGCTCGCGCGTCTCGCTCGGCGCGGTGCGAAACGTGACGCCGAGGACGAGCAGGTGAGCGAGGTTGCTCACGCCAGGACTCCTCTCTCGCCAGGTGACCGGCTCAGCCCTTGTTCACCGACGAGATTCATCAGCCGGTCGAGGAGCGCCACGTCGACGCGCACGCTGTTCGGTCCCGCGGATCCGCCGGACTCTTCGCGTGCGTGAGGGCCGATGGGCGGACCAGGAGCGTCGGTGCTGATGGTGGAGGGAGTGGCGACCGGATCGTCCACGGATCCCTGAGCGACGTCGTCGGTGAGGTCCTTGGTCGCTGCATCCGAGCCGGTACCGGAGTGCAGATCCTCGAGCAGCGTCAGGAGCATCTCGTCGTTCCCGGGCGGCTCCGTGCC
>JBBDWT010000144.1:13987-19895 GCA_040902705.1 Acidimicrobiia bacterium
GCAGATCCTCGAGCAGCGTCAGGAGCATCTCGTCGTTCCCGGGCGGCTCCGTGCCGGCGGCCTCGATCGCGCTGACGATCGCGCGGAGCGCGTCGACCAGCGAGAGGAGGCCGTCGGTGATCGCGCGGTCGAGGAGGAGCTCGCCGTCACGGACTCGGCTCATGAGGCTCTCACCGACGTGCGCGAGAGCCTGGAGTCGGTCGAAGCCGAGGAAGCCGGCGGTGCCCTTGACGGTGTGGATGGTCCGAAAGACACTCGCGATGGCGTCATGGTCGTCGGGGTGCTGCTCGAGTGCGACGAACTCGCGATCGAGCTCGTCGAGTCCCTCGAGGGACTCCGTGACGAACTCAGCGACGATCTCGTCCATTTCGGTCATGGCTCACTTGCTTCGCGTCCGTGTGTCCTGCCGCCATACGTACAGTCGTCCGGTATCCGGCAGATCTGAGGATTGCGCGGCGCGTGACCTGACGACGCGTCGCAGGCGTCAGGCCGGGTCCACGCGAAAGACGCCGTCGTTCCCCGACAGGACGTAGAGCTCGCCGTCGCTGCCCTCACCGAACGATGTCGGTCCGTCCACGGAGACGCCGAGCTCGCGCTCGAGCGCGACCGCGCCGGCCGCGTCGAGCCGGAGCGCACGGATCCGTCCGTCACAGTTGTCGGTGAAGAGGTAGGCGCCCGTGAGGTTCGGGATGCGCGTGCCCCGGTAGACGTAGCCGCCGATGATGGCGCACGCCCCAGAGCTGCGATCCGTCTCGAACACGGGCAGCACCGTGCCGGGAGCGCTGTCCTGCCGGAAGGGGTGCGTGCCTTCGACGAGGGGCCAGCCGAAGTTGGCGCCCGCTGCGGCGGCGAACGGCACGTGGTCGATCTCCTCGTACTGGTTCTGCCCGACGTCGCCGATCCAGAGGTCGTCGTTCTCCGAGTCGAAGGAGAAGCGCCACGGGTTGCGCAGCCCCGACGCGAACGCCGTCGCCTCGCCGGACGTCGTGTCGATGCGCACGAGCTTGCCGAGCAGCGTGGTGGGGGACTGCCCGTTGCCTTCCGGCGCGTGGCCTGCTCCGGAGTCGCCGGCGGCACCGCCGTCGCCGAGCCCGAGGTAGAGGGCGCCGTCGGGGCCGAACGCCAGCTGGCCGCCGTTGTGGTTCGACTGGGGCTGGTCCTGGGTCAGCAGCGTGCGGCGCGTCGCCGGGTCGACCGTGCCACCACCACCGGGCGTGGGGGCGAAGGCGAGCTCGTCGACCGTCGTGTCGCCGTTCCGCGCGCTGTAGTGCACATAGAGGTGGGTACCGTCCGGTGAGAACTCGAGCCCGAGCAGGCCCCTTTCCCCACCGCTCGTGATCTCGTCCGAGAGGTCGAGGAGCGGCGCCGGCGCGACCGCACCATTGGTGATCGCGAGCACACGACCACCTTGCTCCGCGACGTAGAGCGTGGGGTCGCCGGGACGCGTCGCGAGCGCGGTGGGCGCGGCGGCGGACGCGATGGACGTGAGCACGACGTTCGCGGCGGCGAGATCGGCGGGCGCGGTGGTGCTGGTGGTGGGCGGCGGGAGCGTCGTCGTGGACGAGGCCGGGGACGGGTCGCGATCGGCGTCGTCGTTCGTGCCGCCGGAGCATGCCGCGGCGAGGATCACGAGCGCCGTTCCGGCAACGAGCAGTGGCCGCCGCATCACGACGAGGCTAACGGCGGCCCGGGCCGGATCCACCGCGGAGCCGGGCGACGAAGCCGTGGTCCGGTGCGGGAGGCGTCCACGTACGATGGGTCCGTGAAGTACTTGGTGCTGGTCCCCGACGGCTGTGCCGACGAGCCGCTCGCCGAGCTCGGCGGCCGTACGCCGCTCGAAGCCGCGGCGATGCCGAACCTGGCCCACCTCGCCGCGCGCGGCGAGGTGGGACGCGCGGCCGTGATCCCTCCCGGCCTGCCGCCGGGCAGCGACGTCGGGAACATGTCGATCCTCGGCTACGACCCAACGCAGTTCCACACGGGTCGGGCACCGATCGAAGCGGCGGCCATGGGTGTCGACCTGGCTCCCGACGAGGTCGCCTACCGCTGCAACCTGGTCACCATCGGCGACGACGGCACCATGGTCGACTTCGCCGCCGGCCATCCGACCAGCGAGCAGACGCATCCGATCGTCGCGGCGCTCGACGCAAGGCTGGGGGAGGGCCGCGACGGTGTGCGCTTCCACCCGGGCGTCGAGTACCGCCACCTCTGCGTCGTGCCCGCCGACTGGGCCGACGCCGAGTGCGTCCCGCCGCACGACCTGACGGGCCGGCCGGCGGTCTGGCCGACGGGCCCGGCAGCCGGCAAGGTGCGCGCGCTCATGGACGCGTCACGCGACGTGGTGCGGGCCGCGGCCGCGACGACGGGCTGCGAGGCGACGCAGATCTGGCTGTGGGGCCAGGGGGTGCGTCCCGCGCTCCCGAGCTTCGACGCGACCTACGGCGTCCCGGGCCGCCTGTCGTCGGCGGTCGACCTCGTCCGCGGCCTCGGCGTGCTGGCCGGCATCGAGGTGCTCGACGTGCCGGGCGCGACCGCAGGCTTCGACAACGACTATGCCGCGCAGGCGAGGGCGTGCCTCGACTCGCTCGAGTCGCGCGACTTCTTCCTGCTCCACGTCGAGGCGACCGACGAAGCCGGGCACCAGGGCGAGATCGACGAGAAGGTCACCGCGCTCGAGCGCTGGGACCACGACATCATCGGACCCGTCGTCGCCGGCCTCGCCGACGAGCCGTTCCGCCTCCTCTTGCTTCCCGACCACGCGACACCCTGCGCCCTGCGGACCCACACGAGCGACCCGGTCCCGTACCTCTTCTTCGACTCGGCGGTCGAGGGGGCGGGTGGCACCTACACCGAGCCCGCGGTCGCCGAGTCGCCGGTGGTCCCCGCGCACACGTTGATGGGACGCCTCGTCGCCTGACGCGGGTCTGCCGGGCTGCTCGGCGACCCCGACCAGATCGACGGCCTCGGTGCAGGTGCCGGTGGTTGCCCGGGGGAGGCGGGGACAGTAAGGTGGGTTGCGTTCCGCCGCTTTGGTGCGGCGCTTCCCCAGCCTCCTCGGCGGGGATCCCACACGACCTTCTCTCGTCGCTGTGCGCACCGAACGCCGCGTGCTCGCGTTTTCGGATCGGCGTCTCTCGGCACGACTGCCCGGATCAACGATCGTTTTTGGCAACAGCCCCCTGTTCCGCGACCTCCGCGGGCGAGGCTTTCCCCCCTAGGAGCAACCTGAGACCATGAGCACCGCTGAGCTGGACCGCTCGACGCTCGATACCAAGGATCGTGAGCAGCTCCACGCCATCGCCGGCGCGATGGGCGTGAAGGCGCCGACGCGAATGCGCAAGGCCGAGCTGATCGAGGCGATCCTCGCGGCCGCGACCGGTGATGCCGGCTCGTCCGGCAACGGCGACCACGACGACGGCTCCACGGGCTCGTCGTCGCGGCGCACCGTCCGCTCGGCGCGTGCCTCCGAGCTCGCCGCATCGTCCATCGAGGCGCTCGCGGCCGAGGAGGAAGCGCTCGCGTCCGCCGACGCCACCCCCGACGATCAGGACGTCGCGCCGCGGCCCGCGCGCTCCCGGTCGTCGCGCAACGACGACCGCGGTTCGCCGGGATCCCAGGACGACAGCTCCGGCTCCGGCGGCTCCGAGTCCGGTTCGGACTCCGGGAGCTCCGAGTCGCGTGCGGCCGAGGGGCGTGACCGCGAGGGTGACGGCGCGAACACGAGGACCCAGGAATCACGCTCGGGCAACGCCCCGCAGATCGACGCCGAGGACGAGCGCTCGTCCTACGGCGACGGCAACCAGAACAAGCGTCGGCGTCGGCGTCGCGGTCGTGGGGGCGAGGGCGGCGAGCCCCGCCAGGGTCAGGGTGGCGGCGCCAACAACGAGCCGCAGGGCGAACCCGTCGCGGTGCAGGGCCTCATCGAGCTGCGCGACGAGGGCTACGGCTTCCTCCGCACCCGCGGGTACCTGCCGAGCGCGGGCGACGTCTATGTCTCGGCGTCGCAGGTCCGGCGCTTCAACCTGCGAAAGGGCGACTACCTCGAAGGGTTCTCGCGCCCGCAGGCGAGCAACGAGAAGTACCCGGCGCTGCTCCGCGTCGACACCGTCAACGCGATGTCGACCGACGACGCGCGGACCCGGCCTCGGTTCGAGGATCTCACCCCGCTGTTCCCCGACTCCCAGCTGCGCCTCGCGCTCAATGACAACCCGCTCGAGGTGACCGGGCGGATCATCGATCTGATCTCGCCGATCGGGAAGGGTCAGCGCGGCCTGGTCGTGTCGCCGCCGAAGGCGGGGAAGACGACGATCCTGAAGCAGATCGTCTACTCGGTGGAGCGCAACAACCCGGAGGTGCACCTCATGGTGCTGCTCGTCGACGAGCGGCCCGAAGAGGTCACCGACATGAAGCGGCACGTCACGAAGGGCGAGGTCATCGCGTCGACCTTCGACCGCCCGTCCGACGAGCACACCCAGGTCGCCGAGCTGACGATCGATCGCGCGAAGCGGCTCGTCGAGCTCGGCAAGGACGTCGTCATCGTCCTCGACGGCATCACCCGGTTGGCGCGTGCGTACAACCTCGCCGCTCCGGCGTCCGGGCGGATCCTGTCCGGTGGTGTCGACTCGACCGCGCTGTACCCGCCGAAGCGCTTCTTCGGTGCGGCGCGCAACATCGAGGAAGGTGGCTCGCTCACGGTCATCGCCACCGCGCTCGTCGACACCGGCAGCCGGATGGACGAGGTGATCTTCGAGGAGTTCAAGGGCACCGGCAACATGGAGCTGCGCCTCGACCGCCGAATCGCGGAGCGGCGCATCTACCCGGCGATCGACGTCGAGGCGTCGAGCACCCGCCACGAAGAGCTGCTCTTCGACCGCGACGAGCTCAACCAGGTCTGGAAGCTCCGTCGCGTGCTCAACGCGCTCGACTCCGACGGCGGCGGCTCCTCGGGCCGGGGGCTCGACCTCCTGCTCGAGAAGCTCAAGACCACCAAGAGCAACGAGGAGTTCCTCGCCGAGGTGGCGAAGGCGCCGTCGCTCGGCACCTGATCGCCCGGACGACTCCGGCCGCTCGACCAGCCCGGGTCGCCCCGATCACCCCCGGCGGGAATCGGTCACACCGCCCTGGTGTTCCTGTCTGATCCCCGGCCGCATAGATTGGACCCCCATGAAGTCCGACATCCACCCCACGTACGAGGCCTGCACCGTCCACTGCTCGTGCGGCAACGAGTTCACGACCCGGTCGACGGTGTCGTCGTTGCGGGCGGAGCTGTGCTCGGAGTGCCACCCCTTCTACACGGGCAAGCAGAAGCTGGTCGACACCGGTGGACGGGTCGAGCGCTTCCAGCGCCGCTACGCGAAGTCGCAGGCGGGGAAGGCGGCGGGCGCCGCGAAGAAAGCCTGAACGATGGCCGCACCGCGCTTCATGGGGGGCCAGGCCGTCATGGAGGGCGTGATGATGCGCGGCCCCCGAACCTGGGCGGTCGCGGTGCGCACCCTCGACGGCGACATCGAGCTCGCGGTGCACGACGCGCCGACCTGGGCCGAGCGCTGGTCGCACATCCCCATCGTGCGGGGCGTCATGTCGCTCGCCGAGTCGATGACCCTCGGCTTCCGGGCCTTGCTCTGGTCGGCGCACCACCAGCTCCCCGAGGAGGAGCGCATCTCCGAGCGGGCGATGGCCTGGACCATGGGCGGGTCGCTCGTGTTCTTCATGGGCGTGTTCCTCGTGCTCCCGGCGCTCGGCACGAGTGCGCTCGGTGATCGCCTCGGGATCGATGGCTTCGAGTACCACCTCCTCGAGGGCGGCATCCGCCTCGCGATCTTCCTGGGCTACCTCGGGCTGATCGGCTTCATGCCCGACATCAAGCGCGTCTTCCAGTACCACGGCGCCGAGCACAAGGCGATCGCCG
>JBBDWT010000145.1:0-18006 GCA_040902705.1 Acidimicrobiia bacterium
ATGCGCTCAGCGCATGTTTCTGACGCCAAAACCGCTCGTGGTGGAGTTGTCGAGTGGAACGTGTTGCAGCGAGCATACGCAGTCGCCCGAGCGGGCGAGGAGAGAGGGGGGAACGTGCGCGGACTCGAGGGGAAGGTCGCCGTCGTCACGGGCGCGGCGTCGGGGCTCGGTGAGGCGACGGCGACGCGGCTCACCGAGGAGGGCGCGACCGTCGTCGGGCTCGATCTGACCCCGTCGAACGCGGGTGCGAACCCGGTCGACGTCACCGACGAGGCGGCAGTGGGCGCGGCGATCGACGCGGTCGTCGCCGAGCACGGTCGACTCGACATCGTCGCGACGTTCGCCGGAGTGCCCGGTGGCGGCCCGGTGCACAGCCTCGACGCGAGCGAGTGGGCGCGCGTCATCGCCGTCAACCTCACTGCGACGTACCTCACGTGCAAGCACGCGCTGCGCCCGATGATGGAGCAACGCTCCGGCAGCATCATCACGGTCGCGAGCGTCGAGGGCATCGAGGGCACCGAGGGCGGGAGCGCGTACAACGCGTCGAAGGGCGGCGTCGTGCTCCTCACGAAGAACATGGCGATCGACTACGGCCGCCTCGGGATACGCGTCAACGTGATCTGCCCGGGGTTCATCGACACGCCGATGTTCCGGTCGGTCATGGGCTCCGAGCACATGACGCAGTACCGCGACGAGTACCGCGAGCACCACAAGCTCGGTCGGTTCGGCCGACCCGAGGAGATCGCGTCGGCCGCCGCGTTCCTCGCGTCCGACGACGCGTCGTTCGTCACGGGCCACGCCCTGGTGGTCGACGGCGGCTACACGGCCGGCATGCGAACGGGCCTCTCGGGCCTCATGGGCCTGGAGTGAGGGCTGGCGGGAGGGCACGAGCGGGCACGGTGAGGGTCGGAGTCTGTAACGTGTTCTCGTTTCGGAGCCCGCGAACCGCTACCGCAGCGGTCGGGGAGCACCGGCGGAGGTGACGCGATGTACATCGGTCTGACCGAGGAGCAAGAGCGGCTCCAGCTCGAGGTCCGCGACTACTACAAGCAGCTCCTCACGCCCGAGGTCCGGGCCAAGCTCACCGGCTCGGGCGGGATCGGCGACGAGCAGCGCAAGGTCGTCAAGCAGATGGGCTCCGACGGCTGGCTCGGTGTCGGGTGGCCGAAGGAGTGGGGCGGGCGCGGCTTCAGCGCGGTCGAGCAGTTCATCTGGTTCGATGAGTCGATGCGCGCGGGCGCGCCCGTGCCGATGCTGACGATCAACACGGTCGGGCCCACGATCATGAACTACGGCTCCGACGAGCAGAAGGAGTTCTTCCTCCCGAAGATCCTCAAGGGCGAGATCCACTTCTGCATCGGGTACTCGGAGCCGGGCGCGGGCACCGATCTCGCCGCGCTCCAGACCAAGGCCGAGCGCGACGGCGACGAGTACATCATCAACGGCCAGAAGATGTGGACGAGCCTCGCGAGCGAAGCCGACTACGTGTGGCTCGCAGTGCGCACCAATCCGAACGTCAAGAAGCACAAGGGCATCTCGCTGTTCGTCATCCCGATGGACACGCCGGGGATCAAGGTCCTGCCCATCCAGGTGATGGGGGAGACCGACATCAACCAGGTCTTCTACGAAGACGTGCGCGTCCCCGCGACCATGCGCGTCGGCGAGGAGAACGAGGGCTGGCGCCTCATCACCAACCAGCTCAACCACGAGCGCGTCACGCTGTGCTCGTCGGGCATCGTCGAGCGCGCGCTCACCGACGTGCGCGAGTGGGCGCAGCAGTCGAAGCTCGCCGACGGGTCGCGTGTCATCGACCAGGAGTGGGTGCAGCTCGGCCTGGCGCGTGTGCACGCGAGGCTCGAGTACCTGCGCCTCATGAACTGGAAGATCGCGTCCGAGGCGGCGAAGGGCTCGCTCCAGCCGGGCGGCGCGGCGGCCACGAAGGTGTTCGGCACGGAGTTCTACCTCGAGGCCTTCCGCATCCTCATGGAGATCCTCGGTCAGAACTCGTACCTCAAGGAGACGGCGCCCGGAGCGGTGCTCCAGTCGCGGCTCGAGCACTCGTACCGCGGCCTCATCATCCTCACGTTCGGCGGCGGTGTGAACGAGGTGCAGCGCGATCTGATCGCGGTGTTCGGCCTCGGCATGCCCCTCGCACCCCGATAGGCCTGAGGTGACCCGGGACCACTTGGTCACCGACGACGTGAGCGGACCTTCAGATCGACGACGTGCGTGTGCACAACACGCCGAGCGAACGGAGCAATAGGGATGGACTTCGCGTTCAGCGAGGAACAGCAGGACCTCCAGGGGCTCGCCACCCAGATCCTCGAGGGCGAGCTCACGCACGAGCGGCTGAAGGAGGTCGAGGGCGGCGACGAGAACTTCGACCGTGAGCTGTGGTCGAAGTTCGCGGAGGCCGGCGTGCTCGGCATCTCGCTGCCCGAGGCGCAGGGCGGCGGTGGCCTCGGGTTCCTCGAGACCGCGATCGTGCTCGAGCAGATCGGCCGCACGGTCGCCCCGGTCCCGTACTACGCGACCATCACCGCCGCGCTCCCCATCGCGCGCTTCGGTACCGACGCGCAGCGGGATGCGCTCCTCCCGGGGGTCGTGAGCGGCGAGACGATCCTCGCCGCCGCGCTCACCGAGGCCGGCACCGACCCGCTCCACCCCGTCACCACGGCGAAGGCCGACGGCGACGGGTGGGTGCTCGACGGCGTGAAGGACTGCGTGCCTGCGGGTCCGCTCGCCGACAAGGTGCTCGTCCCCGCGAAGACCGACGGCGGGAAGGTCATCGTCGCGATCGTCGACCCGACGGCATCGGGCGTGACGCGTGAGCGCCAGGACACGACGAACCAGCATGCGGAGGCTCGCCTCACGCTGAAGGGCGTGAAGGTCGGTGCGAGCGACGTGCTCGGCACCGCCGACGACGGCGCGGCGATCCTGGCGTGGACCGTGGAGCGCGCGACCGCAGGGCTGTGCGCGATCGCGATCGGCATCTGCGAGGAAGCCGTCAGGATGACCGCGGAGTACACGAAGACGCGCGAGCAGTTCGATCGCCCGATCGCCACGTTCCAGGCGGTCGGCCAGCGGGCCGCCGACGCGTACATCGACACGGAGGCCGTCCGGCTCACCGCGTGGCAGGCGAGCTGGCGACTGTCGGAGGATCTGCCGGCGACGACCGAGGTCGCGGTGGCGAAGTTCTGGGCGGCCGACGGCGGCCAGCGCGTGGTGCACGCGGCGCAGCACCTCCACGGCGGCATGGGTGTCGACCGCGACTACCCGCTCCACCGGTACTTCCTGTGGGCGAAGTGGCTCGAGCTCTCGCTCGGCGGCGCGACCCGTCAGCTCCTCACCATCGGTCACCACCTGGCCGACGAACCGGTCACCGTCTGACCGCACCAGCCCCGCCCAACCCTTGATGCGTCTCTCACCGTCACAGAGCGGGTCGAGAGACGCATCCCGATGAAGGTTGAGCCGGAGCCGTCGTTCGTCGAGCACGACGGGCTCGAGATCGCCGTCCTCGACTGGGGCGGCGACGGCGAGCCGTTGCTGCTCCTGCACCCGACCGGGTTCTGCGCCGGCTTCCTCGATCCGCTGGCGCAACGCCTCGGCGACAGGTACCGGCCGATCGGTGTCGACATGCGCGCCCACGGCGCGAGCGACTCGCCGCGTGACCGGGCGGGGTACGCGTTCGTGCACCTCGCCGACGACATCGTCGCGGTGCTCGACCACCTCGGGATCGACCGCTGCGTCGCACTCGGGGAGTCGCTCGGTGGTGGCGTCGCGTCGCTCGTCGACGCCGTGCGCCCCGGGCTCTTCCGCCGGTTGATGCTCTGCGAGGGGATCGCCTTCGACGCGGACTCGTTCGTGCGCCCGGGGGCCAACGAGACCGGCGACGGCGGCAACTACATGGCGGACATCGCGCGGAAGCGCCGTCCGGTCTGGCCCGATCGCGAGACCGTGCGCGAGTCGTACGCGAGCCGTCCGCCGCTCGACGTGCTGGCGCCGGAAGCGCTCGACGCGTACCTGCGATGGGGCTTCGTCGACCTTCCCGACGCGACGGTCCGGCTCGCGTGCTCGCCCGACGACGAGGCCACGATGTTCGAGGCGGCCGTCGACGACGACAGTGCGCCCGCGGCGTGGCGTCACCTGCCCGACCTGTCGTGCCGCACGACGGTCCTGCGCGGCGACTCGTCGAACCTGCCGGGGCCGTGGTTCGAGGCCCAGGCCGATGCCGCCGACGCCCCGATCGTCACCGTCGCCGGCAGCCACTTCTTCCTCCAGGAGGACACGGACCGGGCCGAGGCACTGGTGCGCGAGCATCTGGCGTGACCGATCCGCAGGTCGAGCGGCTGCTCGCGTACGAGGAGATCCGCCAGCTCGCGGCGCGCTACGCGGTCGCCACCGACTCGCGCGACCTCGATGCGCTGGTCGCGCTGTTCGTCGACGACGTGCAGGTCGGCCAGCACCAGCGCGGCCGGGGCGCGCTGCGCGCGTTCTTCGACCGGTCGCTGCGCGACGTCGGGATCACGATCCTCAACGTCGGGACGCACGTGATCGACATCGACGACGATCACCACGCTCGTGGCGTCGTCTACTGCCGCGGCGAGATCCAGATCGGTGAGCGCTGGGTCGTGCAGGCCATCCAGTACCGCGACACCTACGAGCGGCGCGCCGACCACTGGTACTTCGTGCGGCGACGGCACCTGCTCTGGTACGGGCGCGACGTCGGCACGTCGCCGATCGGCCTCGACCCGGCGAACTGGCCCGAGAGCCAGACCGGCACCGGTGAGCTCCCGCACGACTGGCCCACCTGGCGCGCCTTCTGGGAGACGCCGCCCGCAGGCTGACGGGTCAGACGGTGGTCGGCGGCACCGAGCCGGTGTCCCCGGCCGGGAGCTGCGGCGGCTCGCCCGGGCCGAGCCACGACGCGAAGAAGTCGGTCATGTCGCTCCCGGAGACCTTGCTCGCCACGGCCACCAGGTCCTCGGTCGACGCCGTGTCGCCGCCGTAGCGCTCGAGGTACGTCCGGAGGATCTTCGCGAACGGCTCGTCGCCGACCGTGAGCCGCAGGGCGTGGAGCGTGAGCGCGCCGCGGTCGTAGACCGCGCCCGAGAACATGCCCTCCCGGCCCGGATCGACCGCCGTGGCGTCGGGCTCCGCGGACGCGCGCTGGTAGGCGGACTGCGCGTTCGGCGCCAGGGCCATCCCGCCGGTGGCGTCACCCCACAGCCACTCCGCGTAGGTGGCGAAGCCCTCGTTGAGCCAGGTGTCGGCCCAGCTCGCGGGGCTCACCCAGTCACCGAACCACTGGTGCGCCATCTCGTGGGCCAGGATGCCGCTCGCCTGTGTCTCGCTGGCGAACACGTCGGGCGCGAAGATCGAGAAGGTCTGCGCCTCGAACGCGAGGCCTTGGAGCCCGCCGTCGGGTGCGAGCACTCCGTAGGTGTCGAACGGGAACTTGCCGAACCATTGTGTGAAGTAGCGCAGCATCTCGGGCGTCTGCGTCGCGGCTGCGGCAGCCGCGTCGCGGATGCCGGGCGCGAACGCGTGCCGGATCGTCACGCCGTCGACGGCCTCCGCATCCTCGATGACGAGGTTCCCGATCGCGAGCTGCGACAGGTATGACGCCATGGGGGCCGGCGCGTCCCAGACGAACGTGGTGCGGTCGCCGTGGTCGTCCTGGGAGACGAGGTCGCCGTTCGCCACTGCGGTGAGCGGCTTCGGCACGTCGAGGCGGAACGTGTACGACGCCTTGTCGGTCGGGTGGTCGTTCACGGGGAACACCGTGCGCGCGCCGTCGGGCTCGTTGAGCGTCACCACGCCGTCGTCGGTCGGGAGCCACCCGTTCGGGACACCGATCCCGGGGAGCTCGCTCGGCTGGGGCGAGCCCGAGTACTGCACGCGCACCTCGAAGTCGGCGTCGGCCTTGATCGGCGTACGCGGCCGCACGATCAGCTCGGGGCCGACCCGCCGGTGCTTCGCCGGCTTTCCGTCGACCGAGATCGACTCGATGTCCATCCCGACGAAGTCGAGGTTGAGGGTGCGGAGGCGATCCGTCGCGGTCGCCTCGATCTTCGTGTCGCCGTCGATCCTCTGGCTCGACGGGTCGTACGCGATCCCCACGTCGTAGTGATCGACGTCGTAGCCCCGGTTGCCGAGCTCGGGGTAGTAGGGGTCGGGCGGTTGGGCGGTGCCCGCGGCCCCAGGGCTCCCGGCGCCGCGGCTCGGCGCCGCCGCGGCGGGGACGGCGGTGGCGGTGGCGGTGGTGGTGGCGGCGGTCGCCGTCATGGCGGTCACCAGGGCGAGGGCGGTGATCAGGCAGACGGGCGCGCGCCGACCCCGGGCGATCCGTGACGTCACGCATCCTCCACGTCGTGGGGCCGGATCGAGTTCCCGACCCGGCCCGATGCGGCTGCGCATGCTCAGGCCACGACTCCCTGGGCCCGGAGGTCGGCGATCTGGGCGGCGTCGCGGCCGAGGTCCGAGAGGATCTCGTCGGTGTGCTGGCCGAGCTCCGGCGGCAGTGCCCGGGGCGCGGCGGGGGTGCCGCGGTAGTCGACGGGCGAGTTGACCATCGTGACGGCACCGCCGGCGTCGGGCACCTCGACGAACCCGTTGCCCGCCCACGCCTGGGGGTCGGCGAGCACCTCGTCGGTCGTCTGCACGGGCGCCCACCACATGTCTTCGCGGTCGAGCGCGACGCCCCACTCGTCGCGCGTGCGCGCCGCGAAGACCTCGTCGAGCAGGCCGATGAGCTCGGCGATGTGATCGCGACGCGCCTCGGCCGTCGCGAAGCGTTCGTCGTCGATCCACTCGGCGCGGTCGAGGGCGCGGCACAGGTCGGGCCAGTGGCGGTCGCCCTCGAGTCCGATGAGCCAGAACCACCGGCCGTCACGGTCGCGGTAGCAGTTGATCGCCGGGTTGGTCATGCCTTCGCGCTTCGCGACGCCGAGCGGCACGCCGAAGCGCAGCGCGGTGTTGAGGTCGAAGCTGATCGTGTACATGCCGTGGCGCAGCAGCGACGTGTGGACGAGCTGGCCCTGGTCGGAGCGGGCGCGCGCGACGAGCGCCGCGCAGATGCCCGCGGCGAGCGTCATGCCCGCGCCGTGATCGCCCATCCCGCCCCGCTGGAACGGCGGCTGCCCGCCCGGGGGGGTGAGGAGCCCGGCGATCCCGCTGCGGGCCCAGAACGCGCCGATGTCGTACGCGGCGCGATCGCGGTCGTCGCCGTCGAGGCCGAAGCCGGTGATGATGCCGTAGACGAGGCCCGGGTACCGCGCCCGCAGCGAGTCGGGGTCGAGACCGAGGCGCTCGAGCGCGTCGAGGCGGATGTTGGTGACGAAGACGTCGGCGCTCGCGAGGAGCTCGTGGGCGAGGTCGGTGCCGCCGGGCTCACCGAAGTCGATGACGATGCTGCGCTTCGAGCGGTTGTCCATCTCGAAGGGCGGGTTGAACGGCACGTCGCCGCCGAGCATCTTGGCGAAGCCCCGGGCCGGGTCGCCGGCGGGCGGCTCGATCTTGACGATGTCGGCACCCCAGTCGGCGAGGAGACCACCGGCCGCGGGCCCGGCGACCCAGACGCCGAGCTCGACGATGCGCACTCCGTCGAGCGGTCCCATCGGTGGCTGCGGCTCCTTGCGGTCGTGACGCGGGGCGGATCAGTGTAAGCCGCGGGCCGGTGAGCCGGGCCGGCACGGCGCCGGCACCGAGCCGGCACCCAGGGCGGTGCGGTCCGACTCCGTACGATGCGGCTGCATCGACATCCTCGTGGTCTGCACCGGGAACATCTGTCGCTCGCCGATGGGCGAGGCGCTGCTGCGCGTCCGGCTCGAGGCGCGGGGCGTCGACGCACGGGTGCACTCGGCGGGGACGATGGCGTGGGGAGGCTCGGCGACCGACGAGGCGGTCCGCGCCATGCGTGAGCACGGTCTCGTGATCGACGACCATCGCAGCCGCGCGCTCACGAACGAGCTCGTCGACCGCGCCGACCTCGTGCTGGGGATGACGCGCGATCACGTGTGGCGCGCGGCGCGGGGCACGGACGATGCGGGGGACCGCGTGTTCCTCGTGGGGGAGCTGGCGCGACTCGGGCCGCGCGCCGGCGCACGCGAGGCGGACGAGCCCGTGCGCGAGTGGGCGGCGCGGGTGGCCGCGCTGCGGCCCGGGGGGCCCGTCGGGCGGGCCGGTGACGAGATCGACGACCCGGTGGGCGAGCCGCTCGAGGTGTACCGCGCGACGGCCGTCCGTCTCGACCGCGACCTGTCGACGATCGCGTCGCTCCTCGCGCCCTGACCGCGCCGCCGGGCCGCGTCCCTCGAGTCGGGCACCTCGGTGTTTTGGCGTCAGAAACCTGCCCTGACGGCAGGTTTCCGACGCCAAAACGAGGTCTGCCGGGATCGGAGCCCGAGACTGGAACGTGTTCTCGGTCCCGTGGAAGCATGCGGCCCGTGGAGCTCCAGGGGCGGGTCGCGGTCGTGACGGGAGCCGGATCGGGGATCGGGCGGGCGACGGCGCTCGCGTTCGCCCGGGAGGGCACCGCGGTGGTCGTCGCCGACGTCGACGAGGCCGGGGGCGACGAGACCGTCGGGCTCGTGGCCGACCTCGGTGGGACGGCGACTTTCGTCCGCACCGACGTGACCGAGCCCCGGTCGCTCGAGGCGATGTTCGAGACGGCCGAGGCGGAGCACGGCGGCGTCGACATCCTGCACAACAACGCCGGGATGGTGTGCGGCGAGCCACTCTGGCCCGACATCACGCCCGAGACGCTGATGCGCGTCATGGCCGTCAACCTCGGCGGGGTGGTGGTGGGGACACGGCTCGCGGTGCCGGTGCTGCGCCGGCGGGGTGGTGGCGCGATCGTCAACACCGCGTCGATGGCCGCGCTGTTCCCGATGACCGTCGACCCGATCTACTCCGCGACGAAGGCGGGCGTGACCATGTTCACCCGCGCATGCGCGCCCCTCGCCGAAGAGGGCATCCGGGTGAACGCGGTGTTGCCCGGGCTGATCGACACGCCGTTGCTGTCGAAGTCGGGGGACGGCGACCGGTGGGCCGACTGGGCGTACTCGGCGCGCGACATGCTCGGGCTGTTGCCCGCCGACGTCGTCGCCGACGCCGTGCTCGATCTCGTGCGTGACGACAGCGCGGTCGCCGAGGAGCGGATCGTCGGCGGGCTCCCGCCGGAGCCGGCGGTCGCCGAGTGACGGTCAAGGCCGAGACCCTCACGCCGAACCAGGCCGCACGGCGGGGCCGGGTGCTCGAAGCGGCGATGGAGCTCGCCGCCGAGGGCGGGTACGACGCGGTGCAGATGCGCGACGTCGCGTCGCGTGCGCAGGTCGCGCTCGGCACGATCTACCGCTACTTCTCGTCGAAGGACCACCTGCTCGCCGCGTGCCAGGTGGAGCTGTGGCGGGGCATGGCCGACTGGTTCGCGCTGCACCCGGCGGATGCGGCGGCGCCCGCGGACCGGGTGGTGCAGGTCATGGAGCGCGGGATGCGCGGCGCCGAACGCGAGCCGCGGCGCACGGCTGCGCTGGTGACCGCGTCGTCGTCGCCCGACCCCGCGGTGCGCGACTGCCAGGCCGAGATCATGGCGACGATGGACCGCGTGCTCCAGGACGCCATGGGTGACGTCGATCCCGAGCGCCGGGCCCAGATCGCGCTCACCCTCCGTCAGGTCTGGTTCGCCTGGCTGCTCGGCTGGGTCAACGGCTGGAACGACGCCGCCACCGTCAACCGCGAGCTCCTCAACACCGCGCACCTCCTCCTCACCTGACCCAACCCCCGAACCGGAGAGTGTGGACCCCGGAATCCGGGGTCGTGGCTCTCCAATACGGCGTCGGGGGAGTGTCGTACCCGGCTGTTTGAGTGCTGCCATGACTCGGCGGGACATCGATGAAGCGATCGCTGCCTTGGCGACGGGGCAGGACGGCGTCTTTTCGCGGCGTCAGGCGCGTGCGCTTGGCGCGACCACGCGGCTGATCGAGCGGCGAGTTGCCTCGGGCTCGTGGCAGCCCTTGGCGGAGAGCGTGTTGATGATGCGCGGAACGCCGCATACGTGGCGCTCCAAGATGTTCACCGCGGTGCTCGCACCCGCTGCCGATGCGGTGGTCTCTCACGAGTCGGCTGCCGAGCTCCATGGGCTCCCGACGTTCACTGCGCAGGCTGTCGCGGTCACCGTGCCCCACGCAGATGTCCGCTTGGCCGATCTTGCGGTCTTCCACCAATCTCGCCGTCTGTATCCGGACCACGTGACCGCCATCAGCGGCCTGCCCGTCACCACCGTCGCGCGGACGATCGTCGATCTTGCGGCCGCATGCCGGCGCGGGCGCATCGAGATCGTGCTCGATCGAGCCGTTGCGGCTCGGAAGGTCACGATCGCCGAGTTCTGCACGACGTTCGACGATCTCGCATGCAGAGGACGCAAGGGGATTGCGCTCCTGCGCGCAGTCCTCGCTGAGCGGGCACCGGGGTACATCCCGCCGGCGAGTGTCGCCGAATCCAGGCTGCTGCGCGTGCTCAGGCTCGGCGGACTTCCCCGACCGGTCCTGCAGTTCGAGCATCCCGCGCCCGGCTTCGAAGGCCGTCGGGTGGACGCGGCGTACCCGGAGCAGCGCATCCTCATCGAGGTCGATTCGCGCACCTGGCACGGTGGGTGGACAGACGGCGAGCGCGACCGCGAGCGTGACCTCGCGGCGCTGGCTGTCGACTTCCGGACGATTCGCGTGGCGTACCGCACGCTCGTCGACAGCCCCGAGTGGATCGCCGATCAGCTCCGAGACGTGCTCCGAGCCGCCGCCTGACCGTTCCGGAGACTCAGAACCCCGGAATCCGGGGTCCACACTCTCCAGAACGGGGTGGGGATGCAGGGGGTGGGGCGGGGCGGGGGTGCCCCGGGCGGGGATGGACCCGCGAACTGGAATCTGTTCTAGATTCCGGAACGTGGCGGACGAGCTGCCGACGACGGCGCACACGATCGAGTTCCCCTACACCCGCACCCTGGGGCCCGTGCTGAGCGGGTTCCTCACCGGGATGCGGGACGGGAAGATCCTCGGGATCACGACCGGTGACGGCAAGGTCCTGTGCCCGCCGACGGAATGGGACCCGTGGACGGGCGATGCGCTCGACCCGGAGCTCACCGAGGTCGGGCCGTCGGGCACGGTCGAGACGTGGGCGTGGGTCGGCACCCCCACCCGCAAGCATCCGCTCGACCACCCGTTCGCGTTCGCGCTCATCAAGCTCGACGGTGCCGACACGGCGATGCTCCACGCGGTCGACACGGGGAGCATGAGCGCGATGTCGACGGGCATGCGCGTCACGCCCCGATGGAGGGACGAGCGCATCGGGCACATCACCGACGTCGAGGCGTTCGTCCCCGAGGCGAAGGGCCAGGGCTGATCATGCCGAGCGAACGGCCGCGGCACGGGTATCCCGGGACGCAGAGAGCGAGGCCGTGGTGATGGCCGACGCCAAGGACGACGTCGTCGACCCGAACGCACCCGTCGAGGGCATGGACTACTTCATGCAGCTCGAGTACACGGAGGTGCTCTGCCCGGTCGTGCGCCGCTACGCGGAGGCGCTGCGCGAGGGCAAGCTCATCGGGCACCGCTGCCCGAAGTGCGGGCTCGTGTACGCGCCGCCGCGCGGCTACTGCCCGATCGACGTCATCGAGACGACGGACGCCGACGAGGTGACACTCACCGACCGCGGTGTCGTCACCAACTACACGATCGTCACGCCCGTCCAGTACTACGGGCAGGAGGAGACCGAGCCGTTCGCGAAGGTCTCGATCCAGCTCGACGAGCCGGGCGGCAGCCTCAGCCTTCAGGACGTGCTCGAGGTGCCGGTCGACGAGGTGCGTGTCGGCATGCGCGTCGAAGCGGTGTGGGCGCCGAAGGACGAGATCGACACCAGCGAGATCGGCAACCGCAGCTGGGGGAGCGCGGCGGGCGCGATCCAGGGCTGGCGTCCGACGGGCGAGCCCGACCTCCCTGCGGACCAGTTCCTCCAGGCGGTGTTCTGATGGCACGCATGAGTGCGGAACCCGAGATCGCGATCATCGGATACGCGCAGTCGCCGTCGTGGCGCGTCGCCGAGCTCACCGAGCCGCAGTTCCTCTTCCCGGTCATCAGCGAAGCGATCGAGACGGCCGGCATCGAGCGCCGCGACATCGGCTTCACGTGCGCGGGCAGCTGCGACTACCTCTCCGGCCAGACGTTCGCCTTCGTGATGAACCTCGAGGCGGTCGGCGCGTGGCCTCCCATCTCGGAGTCGCACGTCGAGATGGACGGCGCCTGGGCGCTCTACGAAGCGTGGGTACGCCTCCAGCACGGTGACGTCGACACCGCGCTCGTCATCGGCTCGGGCAAGTCGTCGCCGGGCGTCCCCGCTGAGATCTACCCGCTCCAGATGGACCCGTACACGCTGACGCCGCTCGGCGTCGACCCGGTGTCGATCGCCGCGCTCCAGGCCCGCGCCATGCTCGACGAGCACATGATCACCGAGCGCGAGATGGCGGAGATCGCGGCGCGCAGCCGCAAGTCGGCGATCGGCAACCCGTACGCACAGGTGACGGGCGAGTTCGACGTCGACGCGCTGCTCGCCGAGCCGTACGTCACCGCGCCGCTCCGCAAGCACGACCTGCCGCCGATCTCCGACGGCGCGACCGCGGTCGTCATCGCGACGGCGGAGAAGGCCAAGGAGGTGTGCGAGCGCCCGGTCTGGATCCGGGGCCTCGACCACCGCATCGAGATCCACCAGCCGGGCATGCGCGACCTCACCGACTCGCCGTCGACGCGCCTCGCGGGCGAGAAGGCCGGTGTCGGTGACGCGAAGGTCGACGTGGCCGAGCTCGACGCGAGCTTCTCGCACCAGGAGAAGATCCTGCGCAACGCGCTCGGCCTCGGTGAAGGCGTCGAGATCAACCCGTCGGGTGGCGCGCTCGCCGCGAACCCGATGATGGCGGTCGGGCTCTCCCGGATCGCGGAGGCAGCGCGCCAGATCGCCGAGCACGGCAAGCACCGGGCCGTCGCTCACGCGACGTCGGGTCAGGCCTTGCAGCAGAACCTCGTCGCAGTGCTGGAAGCGTGAGCGGAGCCGTGAGTCGCATGCAGCGCGTCATCGGAGCGGAGCGGGAGCGCAGGGAGGCGAGCGATTGATGAGCTCACAACCGTGCGCGGTGGTCGGCATCGGTCAGACCAAGCACAAGAAGAAGCGCGACGACGTGTCGTTGCCCGGGCTCGTGCGCGAGGCCGCCCAGCGCGCGCTCGACGACGCCGAGCTGACGTGGACCGACATCGACGCGGTCGTGCTCGGCAAGGCACCCGACCCGTTCGAGGGCGTCATGATGCCGGAGCTCTCGATGGCCGACGCGCTCGGGGCCAACGGCAAGCCGATGATGCGCGTGCACACGGCGGGCAGCGTCGGCGGCTCGACGGCCATCGTCGCGACGCACCTGATCGAGACCGGGCGTCACGACCGCGTCCTGACGGTCGCGTACGAGAAGCAGGCCGAGGGCAACGCGCAGTGGGGCCTGGCCGGCGGCCGCTCCGGCGGGATGGGTGCCGGCGGGATCTTCGCGCCGTGGATGCGGTCGTACATCGCGAAGTCGGGCGCGCCCGAGCACGTCGGCTGGAAGGTCGCGGTCAAGGACCGCCAGAACGCGCTGAAGAATCCCTACGCACATCTCCAGCTCAAGGACATCTCGATCGAGAAGGTCAAGGAGTCGCCGATGCTGTGGGAGCCGGTGCACTTCCTCGAGTCGTGCCCGTCGTCCGACGGCGCGTGCGCGATGGTCCTGACGAACGAGGTCGGCGCGAAGAAGGCGCCGAAGCCGCCGGCGTGGGTGCTGGCGACGGCGATGCGAAGCGAGCTCGGCACGTTCCCCGGTCGCGACCCGGTGCGGCCCCGAGCCGGGGTCGAGTGCGCTCACATGCTGTACGACGCAGCCGGCATCACGAAGCCGCGTGAGCAGATCGACGTAGCCGAGATCTACGTGCCGTTCTCGTGGTACGAGCCGATGTGGCTCGAGGGTCACGACATCGCCGGGCCGGGCGAGGGGTGGCGCATGACCGACACGGGAGCCACCGAGATCGGTGGCGACTTCCCCGTGAACCCGTCGGGCGGCGTGCTGTCGTCGAACCCGATCGGCGCGTCGGGCATGCTGCGCTTCGCCGAGGCGGCGCTGCAGGTGCGCGGCGCGGCGGGCGAGCACCAGGTCGACGGCGCCACCGTCGGCCTGGGTCACGCGTACGGCGGTGCCGCGCAGTACTTCGCGATGTGGATCGTCGGCTCGTCGCTGGACGCCGTCGCGAAGAAGCAGTAGCGGTCGTGACCGCGACGATCGACGCCGAAGAGCAGGAGTCGGCCGAGCTCGCCGAGTTCCGCACGCAGGCCATCGCCTGGCTCGATGCCAACGCGACGCGCCGGACGCGCGACGTCAACGAGTTCAAGCGACGCATGACCGCGACGTCGCAGTCGCAAGAGAGCGAGCTCGCGCACGTCACGGCGTGCAAGGCGTGGCAGCGCAAGCTGTACGACGCGGGGTTCGCCGGCATCGACGTGCCCACCGAGTACGGCGGGCGGGGGCGCACGCCCATGGAGGCGCGTGCGTTCCAGCAGGAGATGGCGCGCTACGAGATCGACACCGGGGTCTTCTCGGTGGGGCTCGCGATGGTGGTGCCCACGCTCCTGGCGCACGGCACCGAGGAGCAGAAGCAGGAGCACATCCCGGCGCTGCTCCGGGGCGACCGGGTGTGGTGCCAGCTGTTCTCCGAACCGGGCGCCGGCTCCGACCTCGCCGGCCTGACGACGCGGGCCGTGCTCGACGGTGAGGAGTGGGTCGTCGACGGTCAGAAGGTGTGGAACAGCTTCGCCCACATCGCCGACTGGGGGATCCTGCTCGCGCGCACCGACTGGGACGTCCCGAAGCACCGCGGGATCACGTACTTCCTCGTCGACATGACCACGAAGGGCGTCGAGGCGCGTCCGCTCCGCCAGATCACCGGGGTGGCGCACTTCAACGAGACGTTCCTCGACGACGTTCGCATCCCGGCCGAGAACCTGCTCGGCGAGGTGAACGGGGGGTGGGGCGTCACCCAGACCACGCTCATGGCGGAGCGCATGCTCATCGGTGGCGGTGGGATGGGACTCGGGTGGCGCGACTGCCTCGCGTTGGCGCAGCACTACGGCGCGCACGAGGATCCGATCCTCCGTCAGCGCCTCGCGGAGATGTACACGCGCTTCGAGATCCTGAAGTGGCTGGGTGAGCGGGCGCGCGCCGCCGCCAAGAAGGGCAACCCGATGGGGCCCGAGAGCTCGGTGATGAAGCTCATGATCTCGGACCACGTCGCGCGCAACGGCGACCTCGTGCTCGCGATCGAAGGCGCCGACGCGATGCTCTACGCGGGCGACGCGTTCGAGGACGGGTTCTGGCAGCAGATGTTCCTCGGGCAGTGGGGCATCCGCATCGGTGGTGGCACCGAGCAGGTGCAGCGCAACATCCTGGGCGAGCGCGTGCTCGGCCTCCCGCCCGAGTCGCGCCCCGACAAGACCGAACCGTTCCGGGACGTCCCCAAGAACGCGTGACCCGGGTCGCGTTGGAACGTTGAGGGGTACATGTTGCCCTTCAACGTGCCAACGTGCCAACGCGGCAGCGGCGCGACGGAGGGTCGGCAAATCGGTCGTCATCGGTGATGCTGGCCGGGCATGCTCGGTGCGATGGCTGACATCGACCTCGTCGTCACCGATCTCGACGGCACACTGTGGTGGGGCTGGAACGAGACGCACCCCAGCACCGTCGACGCATGGCGCACGCTCGAGGCGAACGGTGTCCACGTGCTGGTCGCGACGGGTCGCCGCGTGCGGTCGACGCGCGAGCCGCTGGGCGCACTCGGGTTGACGCCCGCCGCTGTCGTCATGAACGGCGCGCTCGTCCTCGACCTCGCGACGGACGAGCGCTTCCACCGGCACGAGTTCGGGGTCGACGCCGCCACCGCGGTGCTCGCGGCGTTCCGGGCCGCCGCCCTCGAGCCGTGCGTCTATGTCGAGCACACGGTGATGGACGTGTGCGTCGGCGCGCGCCCGTCGACGCACGAGCTGCATCTGCGAGAGCTCGGTGCCGGTGTGCGGTCCCTCGATCTCGACGCCGCGGTCGCGGAGTCGCCCGTCCTGATGTTCGGGATCATGGGCCACGCCGAGGCGCCGCTCACCGAGATCCAGCAGGCGCTGGCGGGGATCGCCGAGGTCCACGTCGCCCCGTCCGACCAGTACGGCGGACACTCGGTGAACGTGACACCGATCGGCCTGTCCAAGTGGGTCGGAGTCGAGGTGTACTGCGAGGCGCGCGGCATCGACGCGTCGCGTGTGCTCGCCATCGGCGACGGCCCGAACGACGTGGAGCTGCTCGAGGGCGCGGCGATCGCCGTCGTCCCCGAAGACGGTCACGCCTCGGCGCTCGTGCTCGCGGACCACGTCGTGGCGTCGACCCGCGATGGTGGCTGGGCGACGATCCTCGACCTCGTCTGACCGCCCAGCCCCGGGCATGCGTCTCTGGACCCGCCCTACGACGGTGAGGGACGCATCAATGGGGTTGGGCGCGTACGCTGCGCCGCCGTGAGGGAACGTGACGACGGAGACGACGCCAGTGGCGCCGCGCGGCGCGCGCTCGACGGCGTGCGCGTGCTCGAGCTCGGCGGCGAGATCGCAGCACCGTACGCGACGAAGCTCCTGTGCGAGCTCGGTGCCGACGTGTGCAAGGTCGAGCCGCCGGGTGGTGACGCACTCCGTCACTGGGCGCCCGTCGCGGGCGGGGTCCCGGGCGGGCTCTTCCGCTACTTGAACGGTGGCAAGCGCAGCGCCGCCGTCGACCTGCGGACGCGCGAGGGCGCGCAGTGGCTGCTCGACGCGACGGTCGGCGCCGACATCGTCATCGAGAGCCTCGGTGCGTTCGCACTCGAAGCGCTTGGCCTCAGTCCCGACGTGCTGCACGCGGCCAACCCGCACGTCGCGCTCGTC
Source organism: Acidimicrobiia bacterium (assembly GCA_040902705.1). Lineage (GTDB taxonomy): Bacteria > Actinomycetota > Acidimicrobiia > IMCC26256 > PALSA-555 > DATBSK01. Next base: position 17,014 of record JBBDWT010000145.1, read on the forward strand.
CGGATCTCCGACTACGGCCAGGCCGGCCCCTACGTCGGCTCGCCGTCGAACGGCTTCATCGTGCAGGCGCGCGGCGGGTGGGTGTCGAGCCACGGCGTGCCCAACCAGCCGCCCCTCCAGGTCGGTGCCCGCATTCACGAGTACACCGCGGGCACGTTCGCCGCCGCGGCGGCGCTCTCCGCGTGGCGCGGGGCGCGCGCGGGCGCGCCCGACGTCGTCGTCGACCTCTCCGTGATGGAGTGCCTCGTCGGCACGCTCCCGTACCCGAACCTGGTGCTCGAGGACACGCTGGCCGCGGGCATGCCGGTACCGCAGGCGCGCTGGTTCCCGCTCCCCGGCATCCGCCGCTGCCGCGACGGGTGGGTCGGCATCAACGCGCTCACCGGCCAGCACTTCCTCGACGCGTGCGCCATGCTCGGCGTCGAGGAGTACGGCCCGCGCCAGCAGGAGCTCTCCAAGGGTGGCCCGCTCCTCGACGAGTTCTTCGCACGCATCCAGCCGTGGCTCGACGAGCGCGACGCGCAGGAAGTCGTGGAGCTCAGCCAGGCGTTCCGCGTGCCCGCCGCACCCGTGGGCGACGGGCAGATGATGCTCGACTACGCGCAGTTCGCGGCCCGGCCGTTCTTCGTCGAGGAGGACGACGCCACGTACCCGGGGCCGCCGTACCGCCTGGGCGTAACACCCGCGGCGCGACGCGGCAAGGCGCCCGAGCTCGGCGACCTGGGCCGCCCGACGCGCATCGCCAACGCGCACGCGGGCGCGACGCCCCCCGCCGCGACCGCCGAGCTGCCGTTCGCCGGCCTCAAGGTCGTCGACCTCGGGTCGTTCTGGGCCGGGCCGTACTGCACCATGTACCTCGGTGCGCTCGGCGCCGAGGTGATCAAGGTCGAGTCGACGCGCCGCCCCGACGGCTTCCGCTTCTCGGGCGCGTTCCCCCAGATGGGCGACGACTGGTACGAGCGCGGTGGCATCTTCGCGGGCACGAACCTCGAC
>JBBDWT010000145.1:18106-19804 GCA_040902705.1 Acidimicrobiia bacterium
GATGGGCGACGACTGGTACGAGCGCGGTGGCATCTTCGCGGGCACGAACCTCGACAAGCGCGAGGTCACCCTCGAGCTCTCGACCGCCGCGGGGCGTGACCTCCTGCTCGACCTGGTCGAGGGCGCCGACGTGCTGCTCGAGAACTTCTCGGCCCGGGTCCTCGACCAGTTCGACCTCGGCTACTACCGGCTCCGCGAGGTCACGCCCGACCTGATCATGGTGCGCATGCCGGGCTTCGGCCTCGAGGGCCCGTGGCGCGACTACGTGGGCTGGGCGATGGTGATCGAGCAGGCGACGGGCATGGCGAGCGTGACCGGCCCGCCCGACCTCCCGATGCACCCCGGCGGGCTCGCCGACCCGGTCATCGGCATGCACGCCGCGGTCGCGATCCAGGCCGCGCTCGAGCATCGCGAGCGCACGGGCGAGGGTCAGCTGATCGAGGTCGCGCAGCTCGAGACGGGTGCCAACGTGACGGCCGAGCTGGTCGTCGAGTGGTCGGCCCACGGTGCCGCGCTGCCACGCGCCGGCAACCGTGATCCGTACTGCGCGCCCCAAGGTGCGTACGAGTGCCGTGCGGACGGCCCGGACCCGAGTTGGATCGCGCTCACCGTCGAGGACGAGGCGATGTGGCGCGCCCTCGTGGTCGAGGTCGGTCGTTACGAGTGGATCGGCGATCGCGCGCTCGCGACGGTCGACGGCCGGCGCGCGCGTCACGACGAGCTGGACCAGGGGATCGCGGCGTGGACCGCGCAGCTCAGCGCCGACGAGGTCGTCGCGGTGCTGCGCCCGCGCGGCATCCCCGTCGCGAAGGTGCTCCAGGTGCCGCTCATGAGCGACGACCCCCAGCTCGCCGCGCGCGGCTTCTACCAGGCGCTCGACCACGCCCGGACCGGTATGCGCCGCTACCCGGGGTGGCCCATGCAGTGGTCGTTCCTCGAGGCGCACCACCGGTTCGGCGCGCCGACGCTCGGCCAGCACAACCGCGAGATCCTCGCCGAGCTCGGCCTCGACGACGACGAGATCGCCGAGCTCGCCCGCGACGGCGTCATCGGTGAGCACATGACGGGCTGACGATGGATCGCAGGCAGTTCCTTCGGGCGGGTGTCGGCGCCGGCGCGCTGCTCACTGCCTCCGGGACGAGCTGGGGGCGCGCGGCACTCGCCGCGCCCGCCGAACCGGGCCCGGGCCCGTACGGTGCGCCCGCCACCACCCCCGACGCCAACGGGCTGTTCCTCCCCGACGGCTTCGAGAGCCGCGTGATCGGGATCAGCGGCGAGCCCGTGTCGGGCACCGAGTACCAATGGCACGCAGCTCCCGATGGCGGCGCGACGTTCCGGATGCGAGACCGCGGCTGGGTCTACGTGTCGAACTCGGAGCTGCCGGCGCCCAGCGGCGGCGTCGGTGCGGTGCGCTTCAACCGCGGCGGCAAGGTGGTCGACGCGTACCGCATCCTCGACGGCACTGGGTCGAACTGCGCCGGAGGCGCGACGCCATGGGGTCGGTGGCTGTCGTGCGAGGAGCGCGACGGGGGCCACGTGTGGGAGTGCGATCCGGCGCGCACCGGTCAGGGCGTGGAGCGCCCCGCGCTCGGCTCCTTCTCGCACGAAGCCGCGGCGGTCGACCCCGAGCACAAGGCCGTCTACCTCACCGAGGACGACCCGGAGAGCCGCCTCTACCGGTTCCTCCCGACCCGGTAC
>JBBDWT010000146.1:0-2835 GCA_040902705.1 Acidimicrobiia bacterium
CGTCGTAGCCCCAGATCGCGTTCCACCACTCGAACCAGCCGTTGACCGCGTCGGCCCCCGTCGAGGTCGTCGTCACGTAAAACGATGTCTCCCCCAGCCGCGCAACAGTGCCGTCGTCCATGATCCGGCCGCCGTCCGTGGTCAGCACGCCGTAGCGGATGCGGCCGGGCTTCATGTCGCCGAAGCGGTTCGGATAGAGCCGTTCGAGGAACTCCGCCGCGTCAGGCCCCTGCACGAGGAGCTTCCCGAGCGTGGAGACGTCGATCACGCCGAGGTCCTCGTGGACGGCGCGCACCTCCCGCTCGACGTCGCCGTACGCGTACGGCCGCTTCCACTGGCCCGCCCAGATCAGCGAGGCGCCGGACTCCGCGTGGCGGTGGTGGAGCGACGAGCGCTTGATCGGCTCGAGGTGGCGGCCCGCGAGCAGGCCCATCGAGACGGGCGCCCAGGGCGGGCGAGCTGTGGTCGCGCCCACGGCTGCCTCGTCGGCCCCGGTCTCGTTCGCGTAGAGGCGGATCGACTGGACGTGGCAGTAGCGGCCCTGGCAGGGGCCCATCGTCACCGTCGTGTACCGCTTCGCGAGCTCGATCGAGTCGAAGCCCTCGGCCACCGCGCGCTTGACGTCCTTCGTCGAGACGTCCTCACAGACGCAGACGAAGCACTTGTCGCCGCCGCCTTCGTAGGCGGAGTACGCGGCGGCGGGAACCGCCTGCTCGCCGACGGCGCCGGTCACCGAGCCCGTCGCGCTGATCCCGTCCGGGATCGCCGTCGGGACGAGGACGCCGCGCGCGGCGTCGTACTCGACCTTGGCGCCGGCCATCGCGAGCAGCGAATAGGCCGGCTGGCGGCCCCCGGACATGACGACGAGGTCGCAGTCAGTCGTCCGTCCGTCGACCGTGACGCTCCGCACGCGGCCCTTCCGCCCGTCCGCGGCGAGCGTCGGCGCGCGCCCGGCAGTCAGCCGCACCGTGCTGACGATCTCGATCCCGGCCTGCTCGAGCGCGGCCTGCGCTCGCTCCGCCTCGCCGCCGACCGCGATCACGACCGCGCGCTCGCCCGGCTTGACGGCGTAGCGCTCGACGAGGCGCTCGACGGCGCCAGGCAGCATCACGCCGACGAGGTCGTTGCCGGGGAAGACGAGCGGCTGGTCGACCGTTCCGGTCGCGACGACGACGTGCTCGGCGCGGTAACGCAGCATCAGGTTGCCGTGCTCGACCGGCACGAGGCCGCCCTCCCAGATCCCCATCGCGCGTGCAGGCGCTAGCATCTCGACGCCCGGGAGCTCGAGTGCCGCCACCTCTGGGAGCTCGTCGACGAGCACGACGCCGGAGCCATCTGCCGCATGCTTCGCGGCGGCCTCTCGCCCCGCGCGCCCGCCGCCGACGACGAGCACGCGCGCCTCCCGGTGCTCGACGTCGTAGCGGCGGTGCGGGTCGTGCTCGGGCACCTTGCCGAGCCCCGCCGCGTTGCGGAGAAACTTCTCGTACAGCGGCCACAGCCGGCGCGGCCGGATCATCGTCCGGTAGTAGAAGCCGACCGGCGTGAACGGCCCCCCGAGCTTGTCGACGACCGAGAAGAGGTCGCGGTCGAGCGAGCCGATCACGTTCTGGCCCTCGACGGCCGCGCCGTCGCGCACCGGCATCTCGCAGACGCGGATGTTCGGGATGCCGTCGACGGTCATCATGCAGTTGGCGCAGTGGCCCTTGCAGCAGAGGATCCCGCGCGGCCGGTGGTACTTGAACGAGCGCGACAGGAGCGTCCGCCCGGACGCGTAGAGGGCGGAGCCGATCGTGTCGCCGGCGAACGCCTCCACCGGCTTGCCCTGGAAGCTGAACCGGACGACCGTGCCCCGGTCGAGCAGCTCGCCGGGCTGGACGGGCAGTCTGCTCACGCGACGCGCGGTCCCCGGTGAGTGTCCGGGACCTCGGTGCGCAGCACTTCGTTCGTGCGGGTGTCGCGCTCGGCGACGAACCAGATCTCACAGCCGCTCCGGTGGCTCCACCACTCCCGCTGGACTCCGGCGACGTTGTCGCGGAAGTAGATGTATTCGCAGAGCTCGCGCAGCGTCGCCTCGCCCGCGGCGCGCTTCAGCACCTCGCCGCGATAGCCGAATTCGTCGACCGGACGTGGACCGCAGTGGGGACAGGAGAGGAGGAACGACATCCGCTGGGTGAGCCTAAAGCGTGCCGCCGACGCCGGGGATCCAGTCGGTGCCGGCGAGCGGCACCCGTGCCATGGCCGCGGCCTCGATCGTCAGCGCGACGAGGTCCTCCGGCTCGAGGTTGTGCACGTGCGACTTGCCGCAGGCGCGCGCGAGAGTCTGCGTCTCGAGCGTCAGCACGCGCAGGTAGTTCGCCACCTTGCGCCCGCCGAGCACGGGGTCGAAGCGCGCGGCGAGCTCGTCGTCCTGGGTGGAGATGCCCACCGGATCGCGGCCGGCCTGCCAGTCGTCGTAGTAGCCCGACGCGCTGCCGATCTTGCGGTACTCCTTGTCGTACTCGGGGCTGTTGTCCCCCATCGCGACGAGTGCCGCGCTGCCGATCGAGACCGCGTCTGCCCCCAGCGCGAGCGCCTTCGCCACGTCGGCGCCGGTGCGGATGCCGCCGGAGACGATCAGCTGCACCTGCCGGTGCATGCCGAGCTCGACGAGCGCGTCGACGGCGAGCCGCACGGCGGGTAGCGTCGGGATGCCAACGTGCTCGATGAACACGTCCTGCGTGGCGGCGGTGCCGCCCTGCATCCCGTCGACGACGATCACGTCGGCGCCGGCCTTGACGGCGAGCTGAACGTCGTAGTACGTCCGCGTCGCTCCCACCTTGACGAAGACGGGCTTCT
>JBBDWT010000147.1:0-2824 GCA_040902705.1 Acidimicrobiia bacterium
CGCAAGATCATCGTCGACACCTACGGCGGCGCGGCCCCGCACGGCGGCGGCGCGTTCTCCGGCAAGGACCCGACCAAGGTCGACCGCTCGGCGGCGTACGCGGCCCGCTACGTGGCCAAGAACGTCGTCGCGGCCGGGCTCGCCGAGCGCTGCCAGATCCAGGTCGCCTACGCGATCGGCGTCGCGCATCCACTTTCCGTGCTCGTCGACTGCTTCGGCACCGAGGCCGAGGGACTGACGCAGGCCCGCGTCGAGGCGCTCGTCAAGGAGCACTTCGACCTGCGGCCGGCGGCGATCCTCCGCGATCTCGACCTGCGCCGCCCGATCTACGAGAAGACGGCCGCGTACGGCCACTTCGGCCGCGAGGACCGCGACTTCACCTGGGAGCGCACCGACACAGCCGATGCGCTACGCGCGGCCGCCGGTCTCTCCGTCACCGCTTCCGTCTAGCTCCTCCACCGCGGCGGCGAACAACTCCGTGTGCCGATCGACGTCCCCGTTCGTCGTCACGGGCGACATCAGGGCCATGTTGTGAAACGGAGTCAGTAGGACGCCGCGGTTGGCGAGGTAGGTGTGGAGGAAGTCGTCGAGCTCCGGGTCGGCGGCGGCCGCCGACTCCCCGCCGGTCCGGGGCGCAGGGTTGGCGAAGCGGTACTCCGCACGGGCGCCGAGCTGCACGACCGACCAGTCGAGCCCAGCCCGGTCGACCGTCTGCTGGACGCCCGCCGCGAATCTCGTCGCCAGCGTCTCCATCCCTGCGAACGCCTCGTCGGTGAGGACGTGCTCGAGCGTCGCGCGCATCGCCTCGGTCGAGAGGGCGTTGCCGGCGAGCGTCCCGCCGACGCCTCCCGTGTCGATCAGGTCGGCGTCCTTCTGCGCCTCGATCCGCTCCGCGAGCTGCGCCGAGACGCCGAAGGCCCCCGCCGGGATGCCGCCGGCGATCGCCTTGCCGATCGTGATCGCGTCCGGCTCGAGGCCCCAGGCGCGCGTCGCGCCGCCGGGGCCGGCCGAGAACGTGTGCGTCTCATCATTGATGAGCAGCGTTCCGTGCTCGCGCGTCAGCTCGCGGACGGCTTCGAGGTAGCCGGGCTCCGGCCGGACGATGCCGATGTTCGTCAGCGCGGGCTCCATCAGCACGGTGGCGACGTCGCCTTGTGCGAGCTCTCGCTCGAGTGCGTCGGCGTCGTTGAACTCGACGACCCGCGTCGTCGTCGCCAGATCGACCGGCGCGCCGACGTTCCCGGGGCGGGCGACTGCGCGGCCGTCGGGGCCGGGCAGGGCGAACGTCTCGTCGACGCTGCCGTGATAGCACCACGCATGCACGAGGATCTTCGGGCGACCGGTCACCTGCCGCGCGAGCCGGATCGCCCACCGGTTCGCGTCCGTCGCGGTCAGCGCGAACGACCAGAGCGGCAGCCCAAAGCGCCGCCCGAGCTCGCGCCCGACCCACGCCGCATCCTCGGTCGGCATCATCGCCGTGATCCCGCCGCGCTCCTCGACCCGCCTCCGCACCGCCGCGACCGTCGGTTCCGGCGAGTGCCCGGCCATCGCGCCGGTGTCGCCGAGGGCGAAGTCGATGTACTCATGCCCGTCGATGTCAGTCACACGCGCACCGCGCGCGCCGTCCAGATAGAGCGGAAAGCCGCCTGCTGCCTTGTTCATCCAGGTCATGGGGACGCCGCCGAGCAGGTGCGGGCGGGCCTCGGCATGGGCGGCAGCCGAGCGTGGGTTGGCCCCGGCGAACGCCGCTCGCTCGCGTGCGAGCAGCTGCCTGACACGGGCACGATCGAGCGTGGGCATGCGGAAGAACGTACCTTGGAGCGAGCGTGAGAGTGCTTCGTGAAGCGGTACGAGACTTCTGGACGTGGTACGAGCGGCACTACAAACTCAACGTCACGATCGCGGCGTCGCTCTTCGCGCTCCAGCTCGTGCACCTCGTCTGGCTGACCTGTCAGCCGCTCGCGCGGCGGGTGCTCGGGGAGCCGATCGTCGACATCGAGGTGCCGTTCAGCTGGCTGATCGTGTTCGTCGACTACACCGAGATCCCGGCGCTCCTCTCGGTCTCGCTGGTCTACCTGCACGAGCTGCGCGGCGGGTTCTCGTGGCGGCCGGTCGTCTACCTCGCGTTCCTCAATTCGCAGTGGCTGCACATCTTCTGGATCACGGACGAGTTCGTCGTCACCTCGGGGAGCAACGAGGAGACCATCCTGCCGGCCTGGCTCGCGTACGTTGCGATCCTGATCGACTACCTCGAGTTGCCGGTGATCTGGGACACGGTCCGGCGGGTCGTGGTCTCGAGACGGATCGACGGGCTGAAACAGCCGGTCGGCGACGACCCCGGCTAACCTCCCCGGCCATGAGAGATCAGCAGCGTTCGCGCCGCTCGCTTCCGGGCGGCTTGCTCGTCGGGGCGCTCGCGCTCATCGGCGTCATCGTCGCGATCGGCTGGGTGCGCGACCTGTTCCCGGGCTTCGGGAATCCGTTCGGGACCGAGACCGTCGACCGCACCGGGCCGGCGGTGCTGAAGTCGATCCAGAACCTGCACGACTTCCGCGCCGCCAGCGGGCACTTCGAGGTGATCGTGGACGTCGAGCAGGACACGCGCTTCGTGCCGGCCGCGCTCAAGGGTCAGCGCGTCCTCTTCGTTGCGATCGGATCTGTAGACGCGGGCGTCGACTTCACGAACCTGGACGCGGACGCGGTCGACGTCTCCTCCGACCGCCGCGGCGTCTCGCTCGTGCTGCCGCCCGCCACGTACCGCGACCCCGTGCTCGACCTCGAGCGCAGCTACGTCTACGACCGCGACCGGGGCGCGATCGACCGG
>JBBDWT010000148.1:0-19642 GCA_040902705.1 Acidimicrobiia bacterium
CGTCCCGGTGGGCAGCGCCCCGTCGAGCCCGGTGCGCCGGCGCGGCGCGAGGTTCGCGCCGGTGACGAAGCCGCCCCGCACGACCGGGATGGTCACCACGCGCCCCACCGCATCGTCGACGTGGCGCAGCACACCGCCGGGGAGCTGGGAGGAGTGGACGCGCCGCTCGCGCAGGTCGGACGGCGCCACGATGCTCCCCAGCGGGAGCGCACGGACCGAGACGACCGTGCTGCGCTCGGGGCCGAGAGACTGGGCACGCGTGTGGAGCGCGGCCAGGTCGGACGCGACGAGGGTGGCGGTGCCGGCGGCGACGGCGAGCGCGCCGGCCCAGAGCGCGAGGGCGCGAGGTGATCGACCGAGCATCTGCGGGTGGGGACACGCAGGGCGCCCGACCGGTTACGAGGGGGAGCGGTCCTTCTTCGTGCTCGAACCCGAGCCCGACACCGAGCCCGACCCCGACCCCGATCCCGACCCCGAGGAGGTCGACGACGAGTCGGACGATCCCGATCCCGACGATCCCGAGGAGCCCGACGAGTCGGACGAGGAGCCGCCCGAGTCGGAGCCCGACGTCTTCGTGTCGGACCCGGAGTCGGACTTCTCCTTGGTGGCCGTCTTGCCGTTGCCCGAGCCCGAGCGGCTGTCGTTCTTGTAGAACCCGGAGCCCTTGAGCACGATCCCGGCCGGCGTCATCACCTTCTTGACGGTGCCGCCGTCGGCGTCGTGCGTGGTGAGGGCGTCGTCCTTGATCGACTGCCACACCTCGAACTCCTCGCCGCACTTGTCACAGCGGTATCGGTAGGTCGGCACGGCTCGGTCTCCTCGACACCCGGCTCGGCCGCCTCCCGGGCGGCTCACCGCATGCTGGCACTCTCGGTCGAAGACTGCTAACGCTAGCCGACCCCTGACGCTTCCCGCATCCGGCGCACCAGAATGTCGGGGCGTGATCGAGATCCTTGCCCTGGTGCCGCTCGCCTACCTGCTCGGGACGTTCCCGAGCGCCAGCATCGTGGCGCGCCGCGCCGGCAAGGACGTCACGCAGGAAGGCTCCGGCAACCCCGGCGCGTCGAACATCAACCGCCTCCTCGGCTGGAAGGCCGGTCTCGTGGTCCTGTTCCTCGACATGGGGAAGGGCGCGCTCGCTGCCGGCATCGGTGTCGCGCTCGACGGGCATCGCGGCGCGTACATCCTCGGAGTCGCGACGGTGCTCGGGCACGTGCTCCCCGTCACGCGCCGGTTCAAGGGCGGCCGCGGCGTCGCGACGGCAGGCGGTGTGCTCGTCGTGCTGTACCCGGTGAGCGCCGCGATCCTCGCCCTCGTCTGGTTCGCGATCGCGCGCGGGTTGAAGAAGGCCTCGATCGCATCGGTCGTCTGCGCGGTGCTGTTCCCCGCGGTCGTCGCGGTTCGCGGCGGTACGACGCTCGACATCGCCGTCACGAGCGGACTGGCGGCGATCGTCATCTTGCGTCACCTCGCGAACCTCCGCCGGCTCGTGCGCGGCGAGGAGCATGGTTTGGACGCGGCACACGGCGGGGACGAGGAACGGTCCGCCGACGAAGGTACCGTCAGCCCCTGATGAACGACTCCGCGAGCGCCTCTCGACGGGTCACGAAGGTCGTGATCCCGGCCGCAGGCATCGGCACGCGCTTCCTCCCGGTGACGAAGAGCCAGCCGAAGGAGATGCTGCCGGTCGTCGACAAGCCGTCGATCCAGTACGTCGTGGAAGAGGCGGTCGCGGCCGGCCTCGATGACGTCCTCGTGATCACGGCACGCGGCAAGAGCGCCATCGAGGACCACTTCGACCGGAACCCCGAGCTCGAGGCGCTGCTCGAGCAGCAGGGCCGGCACGACGTCCTCGCCGAGGTGCGGGCGACGGCCGAGCTCGCACGCGTGCACTACGTCCGTCAGGGAGAGGCCCGGGGGCTCGGCCATGCGGTCGGCGTCGCCCGTCACCACGTCGGCGGCGAGTCGTTCGCGGTGATCCTCGGCGACGACATCATGGTCGACGACGGCGCGCTGCTCCGGCGCATGCTCGAGGTGCAGCAGCGTGAGGGTGGTGTCGTGCTCGCGCTCCTCGAGGTCCCCCCCGAGCTCGTCTCCGCGTACGGCAGCGTCGATGCCGAGGACGTGGGTGACGACGTGTTCCGGGTGCGGAGCATCGTCGAGAAGCCCGACCCCGCCGACGCACCGTCGAACCTCGCAGTCATCGGTCGGTACGTCTTCCCGCCCGAGATCTTCGACGCGATCGATCGCACGGCTCCCGGTGTGGGCGGCGAGATCCAGATCACCGACTCGATCGGGCTCCTCATCGGCGAGCAGCCGGTACACGGTGTGCGCTTCACCGAGGGTCGCTACGACATCGGCCAGAAGCTCGACTTCCTGCGGGCGAACATCGAGCTCGCGCTCGACCGCGACGACCTCGGCCCCGGGCTCGCCGACATCCTGCGCGACATCGTCGAGCGTCGCGGCCTGAGGTGAGCCCGCTCGCGCCGCTCGCCGACGTGCAGGCGGAGATCCTCGCCGCCGTCGACCGCCTCGACCCGGTCGAGCTCGCACTCCGTGACGCACACGGTCTCGTGCTCGCGGCCACCGTCGCGACCGACGAAGACGTCCCGCCGTTCGCCAACACCGCGATGGACGGGTACGCGGTGCGCGCGGCCGACACCGCGGGCGCGAGCGCCGACGCGCCGGTCCGCCTGCGGGTGGTGGACGAGCTCGCCGCCGGGCGTGCCCCGGAGATCCCCGTCGGCGCCGGCGAGGCGATCCGGATCATGACGGGCGCGCCGATGCCGAGCGGTGCGGACGCGGTGGTGATGGTGGAGCGGACCCGCAACGTGGTCGCCGACCGCGTCGACATCGAGGCCGAGGTGGCCGCCGGCCTGCACGTGCGAGCCGCGGGAGGCGACCTGCATGCCGGCCAGACCGTCTTCGAGGCCGGCACGGTGCTGAGCGGCGCCGCGATCGGCGTGCTCGCCAGCGTCGGCGCCGCGAGAGTGCGGGTCCATCCCCGCCCGCGGGTCGGCGTGCTCTCGACCGGTGACGAGCTCGTCGAGTCGGGGCCGCTGGGGCCCGGCAAGATCCGCGACTCCAACCGGCCGATGCTCATCGGGCTCGTCCGGGAGGCCGGGCTCGAGCCGGTCGACCTCGGGTGCGCGGTGGACGACGAGGCGAAGATCATCGCGACGCTCGAGGACGCGTTCGATCGCTGCGACGCGGTGCTGACGAGCGGCGGCGTGTCCGTCGGCGACTACGACTACGTCAAGGCCGCACTCGAGCGCTTCGGCGCACTCGAGTGGCGTCAGGTCGCGATCAAGCCCGCGAAGCCCCTCGCGTTCGGCGTCGTGCAGGGCGTCCCGGTGTTCGGGCTCCCGGGCAATCCGGTGTCGTCGCTCGTGAGCTTCGAGCTCTTCGCCCGGCCCGCGCTGCTCCAGATGGCCGGGCGCGAGCGGCGGTTCCGTCCCGAGGTGCTCGCGACCGCCGAGCACGCGCTGTCACGGCATCGCGACGGGAAGCTCCATCTCGATCGCGTGCGCGTGCGCTGGAGTGGCGACGGCTACGTCGCCTCGCGCACCGGTGATCAGGCGAGCAACGTGCTGTCGGCGACGGCCGCCGCGAACGGCTTCGCGCTGCTCGACGACGGGGAGGGCGTGGCCGCGGGCGACACGGTCCGCGTGATGCTCGTCGACGCGCCCCCCGACCACTGAAGGGTCGATCAGCCCGGGTGGGGCACCTGCACGATCGTCTCGTAGTGCTCGACGGTCGGGAAGGGGTCGTAGAAGTGGTGGAGCAGGGCCCGCCATCGCTGGTAGCCCTCCGACGTCCGGAACCCTTCGGTGTGATCCTCGAGGCGGTCCCACCGGACGAGCAGGACGTAGCGATCCGGCTCCTCCCGGCAGTGCCCGAGCTCCAGGTGGTCGAAGCCGGGCGCCGCCGAGATGATCGCCTTCGCCTCGGCGAACGCCGCCTCGAAGGCTCGGCGCTCGCCCGGACGCACGTCGAGGATCGCGAGCTCCAGGATCATGCGAGCACGCTAGGTGCGCCCGTTCGGGCTCGCCCGGGGATTGCGTAGCCTGGCGGCATGGCCGAGGCGCTCGTCGATCCGTTCCGGCGCCGCGTGAAGGATCTGCGGATCTCGATCACCGATCGCTGCAACTTCCGGTGCACCTACTGCATGCCCGCCGAGGGCATGACGTGGATGGAGCGGTCCGAGCTGCTGACCTACGAGGAGCAGGCCCGGATCGCCCGAGTGTGCGTCGAGCGCTACGGCTTCGAGGCCATCCGGGTCACGGGGGGCGAGCCCACGCTCCGGGCGCACGTCCAGCGGCTCTTCGAGATGCTCGCCCCGCTCGGCACCGACCTCGCGATGACGACGAACGGGGTGCGGCTCCCCGAGCTGGCCCACGACCTCGCCCGCGCCGGGCTGCGCCGCGTCAACATCTCGCTCGACTCGCTCCGGCGCGACACGTTCCGCGAGCTCACGCAACGAGACGACCTCGATCGAGTCCTCGCCGGCATCGACGCGGCGCTCGACGCGGGGCTCGACCCGGTGAAGGTCAACTGCGTCGTGATCCGCGGCGTCAACGACGACGAGGTCGTCGACCTCGCGGCGTTCGGTCGCGCCAAGGGTGTCGGCATCCGCTTCATCGAGTTCATGCCGCTCGACGCGCAAGGGGAGTGGTCGATGGATCAGGTCGTCCCCGCGCGCGAGATCCTCGACGCGATCGACGTGGTCTTCCCCCTCGTGCGCGAGGGCGGCACCCCGGGCGAGGCGCACGGCCACCCCGAGCCGGCGGAGCGCTTCGGCTACGCCGACGGCGAGGGCGATGTGGGCGTGATCGCGAGCGTGACCGAGCCGTTCTGCGACGACTGCGACCGGGTCCGGATCACCGCCGACGGCAAGCTCCACACCTGCCTGTTTGCCCTCGACCACACCGACCTGCGAGCCGTGGTGCGTGGGGGCGGCACCGACGACGATCTCGACGCCGCGATCCGCGGCGCGGTCGGCACGAAGTGGGCCGGGCACCGGATCGGCCAGGTCAACTTCATCCGACCGCCGCAGTCCATGAGCCAGATCGGCGGCTGAGCCCCGGCGCTGCCGGGCTTCGCAGCCGCAACCTCTACACTCAGCGGCCGTGACCGCGTCGGAGTTCACGCATCTCGATCCGCTCGGTCGCGCGCGCATGGTCGACGTCACCTCCAAGGACGCGACCCACCGCCGGGCCGTGGCGCGAGCCGTCGTGCACATGAAGTCGGAGACGGCCGCCAAGATCGCGACCGGGGCCATCACCAAGGGCGACGTCCTGGCCGTCGCCCGGGTCGCGGGGATCCAGGCGGCGAAGCAGACGTCGAACCTCCTTCCCCTGTGTCATCCGCTCCTCGTGGGGTCGGTGTTCGTCAACTTCCGGATCGAGGAGGAGCACGTCGAGGTCGAGGCCCAGGTCGACACGGTCGATCGCACCGGGGTCGAGATGGAGGCGCTCACGGCCTGCGCCATCGCTGCACTCACCATCTACGACATGTGCAAGTCGCTCGACCGCGGGATGACCATCGGCGAGCTGGCGCTCTGGGAGAAGACGGGCGGCAAGTCCGGTCACTTTCGACGCCCAGGCGAGCACGCGATGGATCTCTGAGCGTGAGGAAGTTTTTTCTTTCCCCTGCGTTTGCAAGGCTTCTGAACCGGGCAGGTTGACCCTTTCGGATCCGATCCGGGTACTCTGTCCAGGACCTGCACGGCACCCCTTTGGGGTGCCGTGTCTGTAGGGCGGAGGACCGCATCGCGGTCCCTGGGACAGAGGGTGTAGCGACAGCGTGGCGATTCTCGTCATCTTTGTTCTTCTTGCACTTTGGGGCGCAGTCCTCATCCCGCCCATCCTTCGCTCCCGTGCCGCGTCCGGCTCGGCCCCCGGAGGCGTCGGCGACTTCGTCGGCCGGCTCCGCTCCGGCCTCGGGCACGGTCATCAGCACGACGGCGCCCTCCCGCCCCTCCAGCCGATCATGGGCCCCGTCGGTGGCGCCGGTCCGTCGATGGGCCCCGTGCGCACCCCGGGCGGGATGAGCCCCGCGCAGAAGCGCCGCCGCGACGTCCTCATCGGGCTGCTCACGGCGGCGGCGCTCAGCTTCCTCATGGCCTTCATGGCCGCCAGCTTGATCTTCTGGGTGCTCCAGCTGGGTGTCGATGCCGTGCTCGGCGGCTACATCTTCCTGCTGCTCCGGCACAAGCAGAAGCGACACGCTCAGCGCGGCCAGTCGCGACCCGCGATGACGCATGTGCCGATGCCGAGCAACGTGCACAACCTCGATCAGCGTCGGGTCATCGAGCCCTCGCACGTCGAGGCGCCGCGCGAGGCGACCGTCCTCGCGCTGCGACGCACCGCTGCCTGGTAGCGCGCACACCACGCGCGTCCCTGCTCGCGCCGGCGGAGATCGACAGGTGCTTTGGTACGCTCGTCGTTCCCTCGGGGGTGTAGCTCAGCCCGGTAGAGCGCTACGTTCGCAACGTAGAAGTCGTGGGTTCAAGTCCCATCACCTCCACTCGATGTCGGCGTGGTCGAAGTCATTTGGCGCGTCGGTGTGCATGACCGTCGCGGAGGTCGGTGACCGAGCCGCCCTCGATCGCGAGGTCATGTGCCACGGCTTCGCAGCGCTCGGCAGGCGTGCGCCCTGGTCATCGCGAGCCGTAACGTCGCCATGATGGCGACGACAGAGGGCATGAAGGGTGGCGGCTTCTACGACGACCACTCCGAGTATCAGCGCCGGACCGCGCAGACGGTGACGTCCCTGATCGAGGAGTCCGTCGGCTGCGTGCCGTCTCCAGCTCCGGGCGCCACGTTCGTGATCGTCGACTACGGAGCCTCCACCGGGAAGAACTCGATCGCGTCGGTCCGCACCGCCGTCGCCGCTGTGCGCGCCCGCGAGCCCAACCGCGCGGTCGCGGCGGTCCACAACGACCTCACGACGAACGACTGGAACGAGCTCTTCGCCAACCTCGTCGACCGTCCCGACAGCTATCTCACCGTCGAGGGGCCGCCTGTCCTGCCGCTCGCTTCGGCGATCTCGTTCTACGAGTCCGCCGTCCCGGCCGGCGCCGCCCACTTGGGCGTCTCGTTCTCCGCCGCCCATTGGCTGCGGACGCAGCCCGACGTCGTCGTGCCAGAGGGCTTCTACTTCTGCGAGGCCACGGGCGACACCCGTGCCGCCCTCGCCGCCCAAGCCGACGCCGACTGGACCACGTTTCTCGCGGCCCGAGCCGCCGATCTCGCCCCTGGCGGTCGGCTGGTGCTCGAGATGGTCGGGACGGAGACGCGGTCGGAATCGGCAGAGCCGAACGTGACGGCGCGCAAGCTCATGAGGGCGATGACCGAGGTGGCACAGGAGATGGTGGAGGAGGGGAAGCTCGACCGCGACACCTTCGATCGATACCTGCTCCCGGTGTACGCGCGTACGCCCGAAGAAGCGCGCGCCCCGCTGGAACGTCCGGGCCCGCTCGCGGACGTATTCGAGGTCGAGGTGGCGCGCACCGACCCGGTTGCCAATCCGTACCTCGACGGGTGGCGCGCCGACGGTGACGCGGCCGCCTACGGCCGAAGCTACGCCGCGTTCGTGCGCGGCTTCACCGAGTCGAGCCTGCGCACCAACCTCTTCGACGCCGGTGGCCACGGGGATGCCGCTGCACTCCTCGACGACTACTTCGCCCGCCTCGAGCGCCGCTTCGCCGCCAACCCCGAGGCCGATGCCTTCGAGGACTGGACACTGACGGTCGTGCTGACCCGCCGCTGATCACGACTCGCGCCCGCACCGATGCGACGGCACTCAGACTGGGAGATGCCGACCCGCCTCCCCGGCCTCGGTCCCCGGGCTCAACCGAGGACGAAGCCCTCGTAGCCGCGCGACGCCACCTCCTCGGTGCGCGCTACGTACGCGGGCAGCCCGCCGACGTAGGGCATGAACACCCGTGGCTTGCCGGGGACGTTGGCGCCGACGTACCACGAGTTGCAGGTCGTCGCCGTGAACATCGTGCGGCTCGCCACGTCGTTGGCGTGTGCCACCCAGGCGTCCTGTGCCTCGACGGTCGGCTCGATGGTGGCGTGCCCGTGCGCCCGCAGGTGCTCGAGGCACGCGCCGATCCACTCGACGTGGTGCTCGCTGCTCACGACCATGTTCACGAGCACCGAGGGACTGCCCGGCCCCGACACCATGAAGAGGTTCGGGAACCCCGCGGTCTGGAGCCCGAGGTAGGTGCGCGGGCCGCCCTCCCAGGCGTCGCGCAGCGCGCGCCCGTCCCGCCCGCGGACGTCGATCCTCGCCAGCGCGCCGGTCATCGCGTCGAACCCGGTGGCGAGGACGATCACGTCGAGCTCGTAGTGGCCCTGCCCGGTCTCGATGCCCGTCTCGGCGATGCGCTCGATGCCGCCACCGCGCAGGTCGACGAGGGTGACGTCGTCGCGGTTGAAGGTCTCGAAGTAGTGCGTGTCGATCACCGGTCGCTTGCACCCGATCGGGAAGCCCCGTGGCGAGAGCGACTCGGCCAGCTCGGGGTCGCGCACGGTGCGCCGCACCATCTCGCGGTAGAGCTCGGCGGCGACCTCGTTCGCCTCCGGGTCGGTCGCCGTGTCGGTCCAGACCCGTGAGGCGTCGAACCCGCGCTCCTCGAGCACGGCGAGCCGCTCGGCCTCGGTCACGTCGAGGATCGCCTGGTCCTCGGGCGTCTGGAGGATGATGGCGCCCGTCGATCCGGTGACGCCGCCGAACGTCTGGCGCTGGGCCCGGTGCAGCTCGACGCAGTCGCGCTTCCACGCCGCCTGCACCTCGGGATCGAGTGGTCCGTTGTGCGACGGCCACGTGTAGGTCGGAGTGCGCTGGAATACGTAGAGGTGCTCGGCGATCGCCGCGAGCTCCGGGGTGATCTGGACACCTGACGAGCCGGTGCCGATCAGCCCGATGCGCGTCCCGTCGAGCTGCAGCTCACCCGCGGGCCAGCGACTC
This sequence comes from Acidimicrobiia bacterium, assembly GCA_040902705.1. Lineage (GTDB taxonomy): Bacteria > Actinomycetota > Acidimicrobiia > IMCC26256 > PALSA-555 > DATBSK01. Next base: position 8,980 of record JBBDWT010000148.1, read on the forward strand.
GTCCGGAGCACTCGGCCCCGGAAGGTGTCGAGCCCGGGGAAGTCGACGACGTTGGGCACCGACAGCGGGCCGGTCGCCATCACGCACCAGCGACAGGTGATGCGCTCGCCGTGCTCCGTCTCGATGGTCCACGTCGACGTGTCGTCGTCGAAGTGCGCCGCGGTGACACCGGTCTCGAGGCGGATGTCGCGGCGGAGGTCGAACCGGTCGGCGACGTGGTTGAAGTACCGCTCGAGCTCCTCCTGGCCGGGGAACACCTCCGACCAGTCCCACTCCTGCTGGAGCTCCTCGGAGAAGCCGTACGAGTACTCGAGGCTGGGGACGTCGCAGCGGGCGCCGGGGTAGCGGTTCCAGTACCAGGTGCCACCGACGCCGCCACCGGCCTCGAGCACGAGCGCCGAGAACCCGCGCTCGCGGAGGTGGTGCAGCGCGTAGAGCCCGGCCATCCCCGCGCCGACGATGACGATGTCGAACACGCCGGCACGCTAGAGGACCGGCGCGACGGGTGCCCGGACGGCGGGACCGGAGCCGAGCCGGGGTCGGGCATCGCGGCGCGGCCAACGGGTGGGCCGCGGCGGCTCCTCCTCGGCTCTCCGTCGTGCTCGCGTGCGACGAACAGGAGGCGCTTGCCCAGTCGCGAGCGCGGGATCGCGTCGACGGGCGTCGCGGTCACGTCCGGATCGGGAAGGTCGAGATCGCAACGCTTGGTCTCGCGGTCGGGTCAACGGGCGTCGATGCGGCGTGCCAGTATTCGGCGTGAGCACAGACCCTCTCGACATCACCGCCGGAGTCCCGTACGGCGTCCTGGCCGATCTTCGCGCCCAGTGCCCGGTGTCGACGACGGTGCTTCGCTCCTATGCACAGGTCACGACAAACCCGAAGCGCCGGAGTCGCGGCCATGAGTTGATCGAGTTGCGACTTGGTGACTGCGCCTTCGGAAAGCAGGTGGTCCCGGAGGTGGTACGCGGACTCGAAGAAGACGAGCGCAAAGTCGATCTGTCGTCCATGTCGTGTTCGACCCAGTTGTTCGCGGCACCAACCAGCCGATCGAACCATCGTCGAGTCCGTCGATAGTGGCCTTGCCAACCGTCAAGCTCGAAACGACACCACGACATTCGGACCATGCTCGCGCGTGGTGCGACGTGACCGGGAGGTCATTGCAGGATGGAGAGTCATGTGCGGCTCGCCGGCGAGGGCAGCCGACGGCGTTCAATGTCGTAGGCCAGCCGTACCGTCTCCTCCGTGAAGGTGCGCGAGGTCATCAGGTTGCTGGAGGCGGACGGATGGTGTCTTGACCGGCAGCGCGGCAGTCACCGCCAGTATCGCCATCCGGAGAAGTCAGGCACCGTGACGATCGCCGGCAAACCGAGCGACGACCTGAGGGCAGGTACCCTGGCGAGCATCCTTCGGCAGGCAGGTCTCGGAGGGCGAGGCAGATGAGCGCATACGCCGTGATCATCGAAGGCAGCGGCGAGTCGTTCTCCGCGTACGTCCCAGACCTGCCCGGTTGTGTCGCGACAGGCCAGTCGGTCGACGAGGTCGAGGCCCGGATCCGCGAGGCACTCCGGATGCACATCGAGAGCCTCGAGGCACACGGCGAGCTCGTCCCCGAACCGACGACCGCCGCGGTCAGGCTCGTGGACGTCGCATAGGGCTTGCCCGACAGGCGGCCGTTCCTGCTTCCGTGCCGCTCGCTCCCCGAGCAGCTCGCGAAGCATCGAGCCGAGTCGAGGGTTCGAGAGCTGTCCCATCATCTCCACCGGCGTTGTCGTTTCGACAACGTTGTTCCTGGTCAGAGCATGTTTCGGGTGTCCGATCGGGTGTCCAGTCGCCGTCCGATCTTCCAGAGACGCGAAGCCGTCGTAGCGGTTGGTACAGCGCTCGAGGCCCACGCCGATAAGACTTGCGAGCACCGAGGACCGGAAGCTTCTCGGTGTCGTGGCGTCTTGGAGGCTGCCTCTGATGGGTGAGGAGTTGGACGGCGTCCTGGATGCAGCGCAGGCGGGCGCGGGCTGGGCGTTGGAGGTGTTGTATCGCCAGCTGGCTCCGGCTGTCGCCGGGTACCAGCGCGTCCAGGGCACCGCTGAGCCTGACGATCTCACGAACGAGGTGTTCGTGCGCGTCTTCCGAGACCTCGGCGCGTTCTCGGGTACTGACGCGCAGTTCCGTTCGTGGGTGTTCTCCATCGCGCACGCCCGACTCGTCGACGACCGTCGCCGTCAAGCTCGTCGCATCCAACTGGAACAGCTCGGCGTCATCCACGCCGGTCAACTCGACGCCGCAGGGGCACTCCAGGATTCTCGCTGCCACGGCCGACCTCCATACGTCCATGTTCAAAGCAATGCTTGAACATCGCCAGCGCCGTCTGCCCTTGTCAAGTTGTCAAGCGAAGACTTGACAAAAGGTCTGGGTTCGAGCATCCTGCTCGCAGTCAAGCGGCCAAGCCTTTGGAGGTGCCCGATGGCTCGAGTGGACGTCGACGAGCTCCGAGAGAAGGTCAAGGTCATGTACCGGGCTGTCGCCACCGATCCGCACGGCCCGTTCCACTTTGAGATGGGGCGCGACCTCGCGTCGCGGCTCGGCTATCCCGATGATGACCTCGACGCCACGCCGGCGGAGGCCATCGAGTCATTTGCCGGCGTTGGATACCACGTCGGCCTCGCAGCGATCGCTGCAGGCGATCGCGCCGTTGACCTCGGGAGCGGCTCGGGGATGGACGCCTTCGTCGCCGCACGCCGCGCCGGGCTGTCCGGAGAGGTCGTCGGGGTCGACATGACCGACGAGCAGCTTGCGAAGGCACGACGCTTGGCGCAGCGAGACGGATACACCGCCGTCAGCTTCGAACAGGGCTACATCGAACACGCGCCCATCGAGGCCGACTGGGCCGACGTGGTCATCAGCAACGGCGTCATCAATCTCTGCGACGACAAGGCCGCGGTCTTCCGCGAGATAGCCCGCATGCTCAAGCCGGGTGGTCGGATGGCGATCTCCGAGATCGTCACCGAACGCCCGCTCACCGAGGCGATCGTCTGTGATGTGAACCTGTGGGCGTCGTGCATCGGCGGCGCCATGCAACAGGACCACTACCAAGCAGCGATCGAAGCCGCTGGACTCGAAGTCCGCACGGTCCAGGAGAACCCGCAGTACGAGTTCATCTCCGACTCCGCCCAGGGCGCCACCGAGACCTTCGGCGTCAAGAGCATCTCGATCCTCGCGGTCAAGTCCGCGAGCGCTAGGTCCTGACGTGGGGGACCGGGCCGCGAAGGACGCCCTGTTCGACGCGTTCACCCAAGTCGCTAAGGCGCTCGCGAGCGGGCGGCGCGCTGAGATCATCGACGTCCTCGCTCAAGGCGAACGTTCGGTCGACGACCTCGCCGCCGAGATCGACCAGAGCGTCGCGAACACCTCACACCATCTCCAGGCGCTCGCCCGCGCCGGCCTCGTCGCAACGCGACGGGAAGGAACGCGTGTCTTCTACCGGCTCGCGTCCGAACACGTCGAAGACCTCTGGTCGGCGCTGCGCACCGTCGCCGCGGAGCACGTCGCCGGCATCCGCGATCTCGCCGCCGCGTACCTCGGCGACCGCAGCGGACTCGAAACCATCAGTGCTCAGGAGCTCGCGACCCGGCTCCGTCGCGGTGACGTCGTCGTCCTCGACGTCCGACCACCCGCCGAGTATCACGCCGGACACATCGCCGGCGCACGCTCAGTCCCGGTCGCCGAGCTCCGACGCCAACTCAAGAACCTCCCGAACGACACCGAGATCGTCGCCTACTGCCGCGGCCGGTACTGCGCCTACGCCGACGACGCCGTCCGCACGCTGCAACGACGCGGGTACCACGCACGCCGACTCGAAGACGGCTACCCCGAATGGCGACGCGCGGATTTCCCGATCGCCGAAGGCGAACCCGCGTAAGGCAACCTCGCTCCTCGCGTCCAGCATCGACACCAACACGACTCACCTTTGGAGGACAACAACGATGAACCCGAACCAAGCACTCTGGGAAAAGGGTGACTTCACCCGCATCGCCGAAAGCATGCGCAGCAGCGGCGAAGCGCTCGTCGACCAGCTCGGCATTACCCAAGGACTCGCGGTCCTCGACCTCGGCTGCGGCGACGGCACCACCGCCGTCCCCGAGGCACGCCGCGGCGCGAACGTCCTCGGCGTCGACATCGCACACAACCTCGTCGAAGCTGGGAACAAGCGTGCCGCTGACGAAGGCCTCGAGAATCTCCGATTCCAGCAGGGCGACGCGTCGGCGCTCACCGACCTCGCCGACGACCAGTTCGATCTGGTCGTGTCGATCTTCGGCGCCATGTTCGCGCCCCGACCCCACGACGTCGCCAAGGAGATGGTGCGGGTCACCCGGCCCGGCGGCCGCATCATTATGGGTAACTGGATCCCCGGCGACCCGACCCTCGTCGCTCAGATCCTCAAGATCAGTGGCGCCTACTCACCGCCGCCGCCCGAAGGGTTCGTCAGCCCCGTCACTTGGGGTCTCGTCGACGATGTCGTCGAACGCTTCACCGCCGCCGGCGTCGCCCCGAGCAGCATCGCCTGCGAGCCGAACACGTTTGTATTCGAAGCACCGGTCGCGCCGACCGAGTACCTGCGGTTGTTTCGCGACTACTACGGACCGACCATGAACGCGTTCGAGGCCGCCCAGTCGAACGGCCGCGCCGATGAGCTCTTCGCCGAACTCGACGCGCTGTTCAACGCGCAGAACACGACCAGCAACCCCGACGCCACCGCCATCCCCGCGACCTACCTGCGCGTGACCGTGAAGGTCTAGAGCGCTGATGAAGCCCGACTCCTTCAGCGCACATGTCAACGCGCCACCGGCGACCGTCCTCATGCAGATCAGTGACATCGCGCGGCTTCCCGAATGGAACCGTGCGATCACTGAAGTGCTGGAGTCGCCGGCACCGCTGGTCTCCGGAGCCGTCTGGAAGGTCCGTCTCCACGCGCTCGGCCAGACATGGGTGAGCACTTCAACCCTGACCGAACTCGACGAGGCGTCCGGGCGACTTCGTTATCGGTCACAGACCGACGACGGCAACCCGTCATACGCCGACTGGGACTGGTCCGTTGCCAGCGACGGAGATGGATCGCAGGTGACCGTGACCGTCACGCTGCATCCGATCACATTCTGGCGCAAGCACGTTCTCGCCAAGCTGCGCCGTCCTGCGCTTCGCCGGGAAGTGCGAGCATCGCTGAGCGCGCTTGCCGTGACACACGTGGACAGCGGCACATCGGCCCGTTGAGGCGGTTCGCGGCCATGTTCGAGCGATGCTGAACGCTCTTTGGGGCCCCGTTCAGCCGCGCGTGGAACCAGATGTGGGCTAACGCCCTGATGCGGCATGGTCGGCGTTGACGCGGGATTTCAGGACATCGTGACTTCATCGGGAGGAGATGCTGGTGGGATCTGCGCTCCCTCGACGATCTCCATGATGTCGGGCGCTGTCCAGTACGTCCGCCCACCGCGACCGAACGTTCCCAACTCGACGAGCCAGCCCCGCTCCTCAAGTGAGCGAACGATGTTCAGCGCGCCCTGGTGTGTGATCTGCTTCACAGATGAGAGGGAGTCTTGAACGAGCCGGACAGTGAGCACCGGGTTCCCCATCATCACGTCGACGACTTCAATTGCTCGGCTTCTGGTCGCGGCGAGCTCCGCGCGGTACCCCTCTCGGAGGTCACACAAGCGCTCGACGCGATCCACCGCGTCGTTCGCCTCGATAGCGATGGCGCTAAGGAACATACGCAACCATTTCTGAACCGCGCCTTTCTCTCTCACGGACTGAAGCGCGTCGTAGTACGCCTGGCGATGGCGTTCGAAGTAGTCGCTGACATAGAGCAGCGGTTGCGGGAGCTTCTCGTTCTGGACGAGAAACAGAACGATGAAGAGGCGCCCCAGTCGACCGTTGCCGTCGAGAAATGGGTGGATCGTTTCGAACTGATAGTGGAGCAATCCGCATCGAACGAGAAGCGGCAAGCGGGGATCTTCATCGTTCACGTACTGCTCCCAGTCCCGCAGCGCCTCGTTCATGAAGTCGGCATCAGCAGGCGGCACGTAGATCGCCGTGTCAGGTCGATCGTCCGGGGACCCGATCCAATTCGGGCTTCTCCTGAATTCGCCAGGTAGTCGGTCTTCACCGCGCACCTCGGTCAGCAGCACCCCGTGGATGTCGCGCAGCAGACGAAGGCAAACTGGCAACTCGTCGAGGAGTCCGAGCCCCTTCGACATCGCTTCGATGTAGTTCTGGACCTCGCGGACATCGGTCCCGGCGCGCTTCTCGCCCGAAGCGTTCGCCTGAAAGACCTCGGAGAGTGACGCTTGCGTGCCTTCGATCCGTGAGCTGGCCAAGGCTTCGCGAGTCATGTACGGCCCGACGAGAATTGACGCGTCGGGTAGCAGGCGCCCGGCTCCTGCCAGGCGTCCAAGCGCCGTGTCGGCCTCCGATAGGCGCAAGACCGTCTCGGGCTCCAAGACCAGTTCCTGGGGAATGGGCGCGGGTTGAAAGGCCCAGAACCCGTGCTGTCCAGGAGTCTTCACGGGTGTCCCAAACTCCGGGGCCTGGAAGCGCTTTGGATCCATGTCGCGATATTACAACGTAAGCCCCTATGAGTTGGAATAACACGCGTGTTTCGCAAGGTGGCTTGAACCTGCAATTCCAACGATCTGGCCTGTTACTTGGATAGTCGCTCCAACCTGAAAACGGAATTGGACCGTCAACGAGCGCACCTCCGTCCGACAGCTGGTGCGTATGCCTCTGGAGAGAGGGATCGCCCTAGCAGGCTGTGGATCCCCTCCGATACTTGCGGGCTGTTGGCTCGCACGCCCTTGTGAGAACTACTCCCAGTGCATCTCCCAGGCGCGGGCAGCCCATCGCTTCAGCTCGTCGGCCAACAGCTCCACCCAGGGCGAGTGGGGGACCCCGAACCCGACCCGCTCGTTGGGGTCGTCGACCAAGAGTCTCGGGGCGAAGATGAGCGTCTCGTCTCCGCCGTGTCGAAGTGGGCGACCGGAACGTAGTCCCAGACCTGCCCGGTTGTGTCGCGACAGGCCAGTCCGTCAACGAGGTCGAGGCCCGGATCCGCGAGGCACTCCGGATGCACATCGAGAGCCTCGAGGCACACGGCGAGCTCGTCCCCGAACCGACGACCGCCGCGGTCAGGCTCGTGGACGTCGCATAGGGCTTGCCCGACAGGCGGCCGTTCCTGCTTCCGTGCCGCTCGCTCCCCGAGCAGCTCGCGAAGCATCGAGCCGAGTCGAGGGTTTTCGGTCCCAGGCCGAGCGTCGTGGGACATGATGAGGGCATGCGCGCAGCAGCGTCGTTCGCAGTCGGGGTCGTGCTCCTCCTCGGGGTCGGCTGCTCCGGCAACGGAGACGACGCTCGCTCCGCGAAGGTGTTCACCGACTCCGGGACGGAGATCGCGGTCCGCGTCGGCGACGAGTTCGTGATCTCCCTCGAGTCGAATCCCTCGACCGGCTACGCGTGGTCGGTCAGCCAGAAGCCTGCTGGGGTCCGCCTGGTCCGCGACCGGTACGTCGCACCCCCGCACCCTCGGCCGGGCAGTCCCGGCCACCAGGAGCTCAGGTTCGTCGCCCGTGCGACCGGGAGCGGCACGATCGAGCTCGCGTACGCGCGCTCGTTCGAGCCGGACGAGCCGCCGGAGCGGACCGCGTCCTTCCCGGTCACCGTCCGCTGACCGTCTCCACGAGGTCGCGCAGCTTCGCGATCAGCCGCGCCCGCGCAGCACCTTCTCGGGGTGCTCCTCGAGGTCGCGCAGCTTCGCGATCAGCTTGTCGAACGTCTCGTCGAAGGAGTGCTGCTTGCGGGCGCGCTTGAGCGGGTTCGCGTACGAGACGATCTGCGCACCGACGAACTCGTGCCAGAGCCCCTTCTCCTTGAGCCGGTCCGCGACCGCGCGCACGATCTTGTGCGCCTCCACCACCTTCGCGGCGCGCTCCTCACGGATCGGCAGGCACTCGGCGAGGGGTTGATCCATGTACCCGTCGCACTTCTTGAGCATCGACTCGTACTGGCTGCCCGCGAGCCGACCCGACTCCGCGTAGGCGAGCCCCAGCGTGACGTAGTGCGCGTGCTGCACCGAGTCGGCCACCTCGGCGTCGTCCTCGGTCATCGTGGGCTCGCGCTCGACGAGCTCCCGGTAGATCGAGAGCGCCACCGCGGAACGCTCCCGGATGTTCGGCTCCTTCTCGACGTTGAGCGTGAGCATCCGGCAGGCGAGGTCGGTCGGCACGACGACCGCGGGGAGCCGCTTGAGCCCGAGCTCCTGCGCCGCGAGGAAGCGGTGCTGCCCGTCGATGATGAGGTAGCCGTCACCGTGGTCGTCCTCGACGACCACGATCGGCGCGACGAAGCCGACGCGCTCGATGGAGTCGACGACCCGCTTGACGTGGGTGTCGCTGGGCTTGCGCTGGTGGGTGATGACGTCGAGCCTGGTCATCGCCAGGACCTCGAAGACGAGGTTGCGACGCTTCAACGGCTCCTTGAAGCCGAACTGAGCGTCGGTGCCCGACTGCCCGGCCATGGCGTCACCGTACCGGCACCGGCGCGCGGTCGGGATCGGCGCCCCGGCCGGTAGCCTGCTCGCTCCCCCCTGAAAGGCATCTCCTGTGCGCCGTTTCGGTGTGACCCTCCTCGTCGGCCTGTTCGCGCTCGCCGGCACCGCCCTCCCGGCCGGGGCCGCGACCTCCGACCTCGCCGACGTGACCGTGACCGGAGCGCCCGGCGAGAAGCCGACGCTGGAGTTCGAGAAGCCCTTCGAGGTCACGAAGAGCACGAGCCGCGAGATCACACCGGGCACCGGCGAGAAGCTGGTGAAGGGCGACAAGATCACGTTCGACTTCGTCGCCGTCGACGGCCGCACCGGCGAGGAGCTCGAGAGCTCGTTCGGCGGGTCGTCGCCTTCGTTCGTGCTCGACAAGCAGCAGTCGGTGAAGGGGCTGGTGAGCGCGATCGTGGGCACGACCGTCGGGAGCCGCGTGCTGGTCGCGATCGCACCCAAGGAGGGCGTGGCGAAGGGCCTCACGAGCCCCACGGTCAAGAAGAGCGACACGCTGCTGTTCGTCGTCGACGTCAGGAGCGTGCGGACTCCGCTGGAACGGGCGACCGGGGAGCCGGTCGTGCCCGCGGCGGGGCTCCCGACCGTCACGCTCGGCGGCAAGGGCAAGCCGACGATCAAGGTCCCGAAGACCGACCCGCCGACGCAGCTCGTCGTGCAACCGCTCGTCAAGGGCACGGGACCGGTTGTCGAGGCCGGCCAGAACATCACCGTGCACTACACGGGCGTCATCTGGCGCACCGGCAAGCAGTTCGACTCGTCGTGGAAGAGCGGCACTCCGATCGACACTCCGATCGGCGCCGGACAGGTGATCCCGGGATGGGACGAAGCGCTCGTCGGTCAGACGGTCGGTTCGCAGCTGCTCCTGGTCGTGCCACCCGACAAGGCCTACGGCGCGCAAGGCAACGCGAACGCGGGTATCAGCGGCACCGACACGTTGGTGTTCGTCGTCGACATCCTCGACGCGTTCTGAGCGTTCCGATCCGCACCGCGCCGACGACGACACCGGCGTTCGCACGTCCGGGGGACGGCTGGGGCCCGGCGGTATCGTGCCGGATGGCCACCGACGGACGTCCCCCGGGCGGCAACGGCGGTGTCGGCACGGCTTCCGAGCAGGTCGGCACCGAGCATCCGCTCGCGCCCAAGGAGGAGACGCCGCTCGTCGAGCGCGCCTTCGCCTTCGTCGACCTGTGCGGGTTCACGAGCTTCATGGCCGAGCACGGCGAGCACGCTGCGATCGACGCGCTCGAGACGTTCCACGCGCTCGCGCGGACGATCTCGACCCGGCGCGGCGTGCGGATCGCGAAGTGGCTCGGTGACGGCGCCATGCTCGTCGGAGTCGAGGTCGGTCCGCTGATCGCCACCGCCGCCGAGCTCGTCGCCCGCTGCGACAGCGGCGCGCTCGCGCTGCGCGGCGGTCTCGCGCACGGCTGGGCGCTGCTGTTCGAGGGCGACGACTACATCGGTCGACCGGTGAACCTCGCCGCCCGGCTCTGCCAGGCGGCCCGCCCGGGCGAGCTGCTCGCGGTCGGGTACCCCAGCGACGCGCTTCCCGAGTGGATCGCGATCCTCGGCACCCGCGACCTCTCGCTGCGCGGGCTCGGCCGGCTCCGGCGGGTGCAACGGCTCGGCGTCCTGTCGAGCCTCGAAGCAGCCGAAGTGTCAGCCCCGACCCAGCCGGCCCAACGGAAGGAGGCACCCCCGATGCGTTGACGTCGCTCACTGACGTTCAAGGTCTGTCTGTTCAGCTTCCTGGACGACCTCATCCTGATCTACCCGCTCTACGCGGTGATGTTCGCCGAGCGCGGCATCTCCACCGCGGAGATCTCGGTGCTGCTGTTCGCGAGGCGCTCCGCGGTCTGCAGCATGTTCGTCGCGGACCCGACGCTCGTGCCCGTGACGGAAGCCACGAGGTGCGCCGCGCTCCTGTAGCCCTTCGCGCGCCAGACGTTCGACCCGTCGATGCGACGCACCGCGCCGGCTTCGACGGCCGCACAGACGCTCTTGATCTTCGCGACCTCCTTGACGATCGCGACCGCGTCGAGCCCGTCGAGCACCCCCGGCTCGAACTCG